>JAPLHZ010000087.1 GCA_026389365.1 Cyanobacteriota bacterium | reverse complement strand
TGGGTGGAACGCTGCAAGATATTGGTAAAGAATTATGAAAGAACATTAGGAAATGCGATGACCAAAATGAACCTCTGTTTTGTTAGGCTAATGATAAAGCGGCTTTCAGCCTCTGATTAGGATGTCAAATGGGTTCTATATAACCGCGATCGTCCTACCTCTTGTGCAAACTCCGATCGTTCCCCATAGCCAAACTCCTGTGGCACCGTATCCGCCATCAACGCCGGACTAATCACATAAAGAGTCGATCGGACCAGTCCTAATTCTTCATTCTTAATTCTCAATTGCGAAAGTGGTACTAATACAATTTTTTCATCTTTCCAGCCCAAACGAAAACAAATAGCAACAGGTGTTTCAGGTGGATAATGTAATCGTAATTTTGATTCAACTTGTTCAATATGTTTCGCACTTAAATACAAACAAAGACTCGATCGGTGTGCCGCCAAACTCGAAAGCTCCTGATCATCTGGCACAATTGTCCGACCACTCATACGCGACAGAATAATAGTCTGAACTTGCTCCGGTATCGTCAGTTCCACCCTCAGCTTCGCCGCCGCCAATTGATAAGCACTCACTCCCGGCACAATTTCAAAATCTAAACCCGCCGCTAACAAGCCCGACATTTGTTCTTGAATTGCACCATACAAACAAGGATCGCCATCATGCAATCGCACCACATTTAATCCTAATCTGGCCGAAGCTGTCATCAACGCCAACATCTCTTCCAAGTTTTTATCAGCCGTGGCAATCAAGCTTGCTGTCGGTCTCACGATCGCTATAATCTCCGGCGGAATCAATGAATCTGTATATAAAACAATATCCGCATTGCGAATCAACCGATCGGCTTTCACCGTCAGCAAATCCGGGTCGCCCGGTCCCACACCAACGACATAGATTTTAGGAACTCCCATAGAAAACCTTCATCATCCTTGTGAAATAGATCAATTCAACAAATCGTAATGTTATCAAAACCATAAAAAATCCGGATTCCTCTGACCAACCGAGAAGAAAAAAATGGTAGATGCACCCTAACTTACTTCCCTCGAAGGTTCGCCCTTTGGGGGTTTTCTATTTTTGAGAACCACCAAAGACCTATCGCCCCAAAAATAATTCCCATCAAACTCACCAACTGCGCCATCTTCAATGGTCCCGCCATCAAACTATCCGTCCGCAATCCCTCAATCCAAAACCGTCCACAACCATAGGCAATAGCATAAAAACAAAACAGCATTCCCGGCTTCAACCGTTGGCCAAACTTCAACACCAACACCATCACTAATCCAAACACACCCAAATTCCACACCGACTCATACAAAAAAGTCGGATGATAATAGGCAACAGATTCAAATCCTGCCATTCGACGATCGGGCGGAATCAACAGCTTCCAAGGTAAATCCGTCGGCGCACCATAGGCTTCCGAATTGAAAAAATTCCCCCAACGCCCGATCGCCTGCCCCAAAATCAACGATGGCACCACAATGTCAGTTAACGCCCAAAACGAGACTTTTCTCCACCGCGCAAACGCCCATCCCGCCAACATTCCACCCAAAATTGCACCATGAATTGCAATCCCACCTTCCCAAATCGCAATCATCTTTTCAGGATGGCCTACATAGTCGCGCCATTGGAACAACACATAATAAATCCTAGCCCCCGGCAATGCCCCCAACACCAACGCAAACGCCAGATCCGCCACCAGATCCGGATCCATCTTTCGGCGTTCAGCCAGCCAAGTGGACAAATTCACCCCTAAAAGTAAAGCACCTCCAATAAAGATGCCATACCAATGCATTCGCAATGGCCCAAATTCTAACGCGATCGGACCCGGTGACGTAAATTCAAACGCCAACAATTGCGAAATCATAGAATTACTCCAAATCACCGTCCAACTGCCTTACACAATACACCTCACTAATCACCCTAAGCAATCATCCTAAGCGATCGGCCCAGATCCGATCGGTAATTTCAGCACAAAACAACTCCCTTGATTAATTGCCGATTCAAATGTCACCGTACCGCCGTGAAGTTCGGCTAAATGCTTTGTCGTCGTCAAGGCCCAACCCAGTCCCTTGACGACGACGAGCGAGGGATGTGTCCACCTGCTGGAAGGGTTTGAAAATTAAATGATGCTTTTCCGGAGCAATGCCAATCCCATTATCTGTGACCGCAATACAAAGCATTCCCTCCTTCTCCGTAGTCCGCACTTCTATCATTCCGCCTTCTTGTGAAAACTTCACAGCATTCGATAATAAATTCAACAACATCTGTCGGACCCGAATATCCTCAGCCCACAATGTTTTGAGTTTAGGATCAAGGTGACAGCGAATGATAATTTGTCGCATTTGGGCTTGTTGTTGAACTAGTTCAATAGACTTAATCGGAAATAGGGTTTTGCGAATTTACAGCCCTTGCCTAGCAAGGCTTTGAATCTCTAAAAAATAATTTCCGATAATGTTTAATGCTCTCCTTACAAACCACTGCGATCGAAATACTCGTTTTCTCCAACGACAACTGTCCCGCTTCAATTTTAGAAAGATCAAAAATATCATTAATCAATGCCAACAGATATTGTCCGCTTCGATGAATATGCTGAACATACACATGCTGTTTTTCATTCAATTCACCAAAAATCTTTTGTTTCAGCATCGATGAAAATCCCAAAATCGACGTAAGCGGTGTTCTCAACTCGTGGGACATATTCGACAAAAACTCTGACATATGACGACTCGATCGTTCTAGAACTGCCGTTTGTTCTAGCCAATTTGCTTCCTGTTGGCGCTGCTGTGTCAGATCTTGAATCCGCCAGAGCCACATCTCATCCAGGTGTGGGGTTGAAAGCCGTCGTAACGCAACAGCCACGAATTTTGCAGAGTCATCCACATAAAAGGTCGCATCAAGATCGTAGGAGGCTTCGCGTTGCATTCGATAGGAAATTTGGGTCCAATCTTCAGCCCGGAGCCACTGAAGAATAGATTGAGTTAGAAGTTGGCTGGACTGAATATTACCTTGGCCTTGAAGCAGATCCATTGCAGCCTTGTTTGCATAGTGAAGCTGTCCGTCGGGTGTGGTGATAACGATCGGTTCAGGGAGGATAGCCAACCCGTCAGCGAGAATGTCCATTGAAATTTTCGTCGATGGGTTGGAACCCGTAGCGCATTGGGATGACATATACAAGTCGGTTTTGTAGGGATGACTCAGCCGAAAAATAGGATGGTTTTATAAAAGTCAAAATTACAAAGAAGCTCAAAGGTTATGGCTTCTATCATTAATTATCTTAAAAATGGTTCAGCGCCCTTGAGATTTGCCTCCCATCATAAATAACATGAGTTAGCAGAAAACATAGTAATGTTACGATGAGGACTTTTCATAAATTATGCCGAAGGTAAATCAGGGAATTTTATGGAAACATCCTTGTCCAAAGGGTCGATTCTTGGCAGTTTAATTAGCTGAAACCCTCATTCTATCGTTGAGCAGATTAGCAATTAGAAGCTACAAAAGCCCTGTTTATAGTACAGGTGTTTTAAAATGAGAATTGCTGCTCTGGTCGGGTCGGATTTCCCCGATCGCCATTGACCCGCTAGAATATAAAACCACTCTTGATTTCCTGCGCCCCCATCCATGAACGCCCCATCCCCCGCCACGCCCTCACCCTCCTCGGTTGCTCCACTCATTGGTGCTGATGTCGCTGAATTGACAAATTGGATGCAGGCCCAAGGACAACCTGCCTATCGCGGCAAGCAATTGCACCAATGGATTTATCAGCGGGGCATTCGATCGCTGTCGGAGGTGTCAGTATTTCCCAAGGCATGGCGAGAAACAGTAGCGGATGTCAACATTGGCCGATCGCGGATTGCCTTCCGAGCGCCATCCAAAGATGGGACTGTAAAATTTTTGCTGGAAATGGTCGATGGTCAAATCATCGAAGCCGTAGGCATTCCATCCTATCGACCGGGCAGCCAAAAACTAGAACGTCTAACGGTATGTGTCTCCTCGCAAGTCGGCTGTGCCATGGCCTGTGATTTTTGTGCGACGGGAAAAGGAGGCTTTAAGCGCAATTTAGAACGCCACGAGATTGTCGATCAAATTTTGACCGTTCAAGCAGATTTCCAAGAACGAGTCAGCAATGTGGTGTTTATGGGCATGGGTGAGCCGTTGCTAAATACTGAGACCGTGCTGGAATCGGTGCGATCGATGAATCAAGACATCGGCATCGGTCAACGATTCATTACCATCTCCACCGTAGGAATTCCCGGTCAAATCGCTCGTCTCGCCGATCGGCACCTGCAAGCTACCCTTGCTGTAAGCCTTCACGCCTCCAACCAGCAAGTCCGCGAACAGCTCATTCCGTCCGCCAAACGTTATCCGTTGGAATCGTTGCTCGAAGAATGTCGAGATTACGTCAACATCACGGGACGGCGCGTCAGTTTTGAATATATTGTGCTAACGGGAGTAAATGACCAAACCCAGCACGCTCATGAGTTAGCTCAATTGGTACGCGGTTTCCAATGTCACGTTAATCTAATTCCCTACAATCCCATTTCTGAGGTGGACTACCAACGCCCAAACGATCGGCAGCTTCAAATTTTTATGGCAGCATTAAAGGCAAAAAATGTAGCCGTCAGTGTTCGTAGGTCTCGGGGCTTAGATGCCGATGCCGCTTGCGGTCAATTGCGCGCTAATCAACTGGAGTTGCAACGCCTAGAAGCTTAGCGGTCGCCTAGTCTGTATGATGATGTTGCTTAATTTGTAATCCTGTAAAAAGAGTATTTTTTATGACCGATCGTGGCGTAGTGTATTGTGCAACGAGTCAGGCCGTTTATCTGGAAGCGGCATTAATTAGCTCTATTGGATTACGACAACTCAATCCCGAAATTCCGATTACGATTTTTTGTGATCCTGCCCTTGAACTAGCTTCATTTTCTACACTACAACATTCGCTCCAAACCTATGGCATTGACATAATCGAACTTTCAATGAAAGGTGACAAATTTTTATCTCGTAGTGTTAAAACGCACCTAAATGAACTTAGCCCTTATCAAGATACACTGTACATCGATTCCGATATGTTACCGCTGAAGTCTCTTTCCCAAGTGTGGGATTATTTAGATCATGGCGATATAGCGATGGTTCTCGATCGGCTCCCCCGTTTGGCGATGTGCGATCATGTGGCTCAAGTAGAAATTGATTACACATTAAAGTTGCTTCCTGGCGATACCCATCAATTCAACAGCGGTCTGATCGTGTGGCGTAATAATGATGCAACACAATCACTGTTTACGCGTTGGCAAGAAGAATGGGCAGTTTTTCAGAAGCATGATCAATTGGCTTTGATGAGAGCAATCGCCACCGAAAAGGTTGCCGTAGCTCAGATGCCTGTGAATTACAACACATCACCTCGGGATGCCGCGCCAGTTCTATTGCCGAACAATGACGTATATTTGCTGCATTGCTGGGGCGGACAAGTGGCTTCTGGAGATTACCTAAACGTGGCACTCCAGTTTCATCCGAAAGTAGTTGCGATCGTGAAACAGTTGTTGGTGCTCTAGAGATCCTCCTAAATTCTCCTTGTTAAGGCTAATGCATACACACAAGTTTGATGGTCGTTGTAAACCTCTCTTTTCTTAGCTGCGGAGATGCTTCCTCTAGTAGCCGCAATTTAGGATTCTGTTGGCCAATTGCGCGCTTCGTTATTCACCCACTGGGATTTATTCACGGGTGGGCCATTGGGACAATGAACGAAGGGGCTATCCGTGCCGCTCCAGGGTTTGAATTGAATTCGCCAACAGAATCATTTATTCGCGGGTGGTCTAGGTTGTAAATGATTGAATCAATAAATTTGAATCAATAAATTGTAGATTTTATTTAATTCTCATTCCTTAGTAATAGTTTGGGGTCCCAGGCTGAGTGGCATAGGGAAGCTTCTGTGGATCAGGTGCAAATGCGATCCAGAGTGGAAATCGTAATAATGCCAAACTCACTAAATCTTCCGTTTCGTCAATGATGATCAAGGGCATTTTTCCTTCTTGCTGAAGCCGATCGGCCCGAGCTGCCATAGTTTCCGGCACTTCAAACAACATCACACCCCGATCGTTCCCAAAGTCATCGCGCCGTAATCCCAAACAATCCTGCAATCCCCGCCGCCATTCGCCCAATCGATCGGGACTATTGGCCAAAACCAAAGGCCGAAGTTTGTCACCATAGATATTATAAAGAATAGAAATAGCTGCTGATGCAACGAGAATATTTTGCAATCTTGAACCCAATGACTTCAATGATCCTCGCCCCCCTTGGGTGAAGAACCAATCATTAATCCGATCGGCATGAATCGATTCAAAGGTGCGTCGAAACTTCCAAACAGGACCGTAGTAGTCGGGTTCGGTGCGGAAAATTCTAACCACTGCGCGAATTTTTTCAGTTTGTTGTTCATACACACTTCGGGCAAACTGAGGATCGTCTATGGTGTCATTGACGGTCGGAACGATGGAGGGTGTGGCGGGCACAATTTCAAGTTCGGGCCGACCGATGTCGAGTTTTTGGGCTGCAAGAACTAGGTCTTCGAGGCTTCCCGTAAGGTAGTCTTTAAAACTTTGAACCCGAATAGCAATATCTTGAGAACTCCCAGAGAATGTCTCTTTCATTTCGTCTTGAATTCGGATTTGACGACGTTCTAATTGATCAACCGAAAGCTGCAAGGCCTGACGACGACGATCGAGATCCCCTAAACTGTCTTTCATAAAGCGCGCGAAATAGTCCTGGGATTCCGCAATTTCAGTCTGGAGCCGATCGCGTTTGGCTTCCAGTTCCACGATTTGTTGAGTAAGTTCGGAGGTACGATCGTCAGTCATGGCAAAGAATTTAGAATATTGACTTGAGAAGTGAGCGATCATTGACCGCTTTCCTCATTCTACCAAACCCCGCCCTGTTACCTTCTAAAATAATAGGATAGTGGTCTTGCCTCAAAGGTAAAGTAAAATAGGCTAGTGTAGAAGTTTAACAGGTTCCGGTTGATACTGCGGCGATCCGGATGACCGCCAGCAATTCCAAATTCAAGGGTCATATCCAAAATCAAAACCCGCCTTGGGCGGGTTAAGACTTCCAAATTGGCGAGTCATGACGCTTTGAGTCCACTTTAGGTGGACTTCGTTTGTGTAGCTGCGGTTTCAACCGCCAAGCTCCCGAGTTGCAGAGTTTGAATTTGGAATTGCTGGATGACCGCAGCAAAAAATCATTTATTCTCATCCGCGATCATCGCGACTAAGATGGCCGATCGTAATTCGTTTGTTGTCTCGAAAGAGTATTTTCACGGCGAGACTGGCGACAATCGGATTAAATCTTCGATATTTGATCGTACGGTTTCACAAATGTCATCCAGCGGCAAATCATTTGCATCAGTCCCAAAGGGATTTTCGATTTCGGCCCCAATTTCCTCAATGCCTAATAGTGTAAAACTTACGATCGCCACAACAGGAACGGTGAACCACCCTAAGTCTTTGGCTAATTGAAATGGCAAAAACAAACAATAAATTAATAACAACTGTTTTAAATGAATTGTATAGGCTAGTGGGATTGGTGTTTTAAGAATGCGTTCACAGCTTGCGATCGCTGCGACAATAGCATCTAATATTCCCGTCATTGCAACCAGTTGGTTTACATCTAAACATCCCGATTGATATTCAGATTGTAAATAATCACTAATCCAAAAAATTATTTCCAGTGGAACATTTCCGTCTTGCCCCAATTGTTCCCATCGATCGCGAGGCAATAGCATTTTTACGCCTTCCCCCATGGGTTCATTGCGTAAATGATGCTTAGTAACAAACGGAATCGCGGCCAAAAGATAAAGTATGGTGCGTTGGACTTCTCGCTCTGACTGTGATGAGCTTCTGCCATATACCCAGATGTGTCGCGATAGATTACGAATACTGATAATAATAGTGCCTAAACATTTGCGCCCATCCCAAAAACGATCGTAGGCTGTATTGGTCCGAAATACTAAGAGTAGGCCTAAAACAATACTTGGAATTAGGTTGTCTTTTAGGGGAATGAATAGATTAATATTTTGTTGGGCAAATAGAACCACAGCCGCAGCCATAAAACCGCAAACGATCGACCTTGGCAATACTGTGGGAAGGACTGAACCCCTTACCTGTAATGCAACTCCTAACCAACTCCGTTTGAACATGAATTCCTACAAAAACATCCATAATTTAGTTTGAGCCAAAATGAGAGAGTTGCAACGATCGATCGCATCCAACATC
Organism: Cyanobacteriota bacterium; assembly: GCA_026389365.1. Classification (GTDB taxonomy): domain Bacteria; phylum Cyanobacteriota; class Cyanobacteriia; order Leptolyngbyales; family Leptolyngbyaceae; genus JAAFJU01. The sequence continues at coordinate 5,243 of JAPLHZ010000087.1, read as the reverse complement.
ATTGCCATTCGGTCGGCCAAGTGATTATGTGATCATGAGAATGAGAATTATGGGCACCGCTTGTTTACTTATCTTATAAGTAAAGACAAAAATAGGGTAAGAATTCACTCACCCTACGTCTTTGCTACACTCAGTTGTCTGCTACGGCCTCAGTCTTCAACCGAATAACCAAAATGATCCTGGGTTAGAAGCAGATTCCATAGAAGCCATAACTAAGTAATATCACGGCCTCCGTACATCCCTCACGGTCTGAGTCATCTTTACTGAATCTATACAAACTAGCCTCCCGATTTGAAATTGCTACCACTCAACCCGAACCTCATGTCAAAAATGGACAACCCGATACAGTTCGGGAAGCCGTACAGCATTACTTGTTGCGCTGGAGACCCGATTTTCGATAAATTAGCAGTCAACTAGAGAGAGTGCTAATTTATCTGGTGAGTCCAGTAGCCTCTTCTCGTAAAAAATATTTCGTTAACGCGTTTGGAGAATTGACATGGCATCCGTAACTCTAACTGTATCCACCGTAAAGCCTTTGGGCGATCGCGTCTTCGTGCGTGTGTCTGAAGCTGAAGAAAAAACCGCAGGCGGAATCATCCTTCCTGATAACGCTAAAGAAAAGCCCCAAATCGGCGAAGTCATGCAAGTCGGTCCCGGCAAGCGCGGCGACGACGGAGCATTCCAAGCAATGGAAGTTCAAATCGGTAACAAGGTTCTGTACTCTAAGTACGCTGGAACTGACGTGAAATTGGGCGGCGACGACTATGTGCTGTTGACCGAGCGCGACATCCTTGCGGTTGTTAGCTAAGATTGCAACTTTTATTCAGTAACCCACCGATCGCCACGATTTCGGATGGTATGAGTCCTTTATTTAACCCACTCACAGAGAAGTAAGACCCATGGCTAAGCGCATTGTATACAACGAGAACGCACGTCGCGCCCTTGAACGCGGTATGGACATTCTGGCGGAAGCGGTTGCTGTAACCCTCGGTCCTAAGGGCCGTAACGTCGTTCTGGAAAAGAAGTTTGGATCTCCTCAGATCATTAATGATGGTGTGACGATCGCCAAAGAAATCGAACTCGAAGACAACATTGAGAACACAGGCGTTGCGTTGATTCGTCAAGCCGCGTCCAAGACTAATGATGCAGCAGGCGATGGGACAACTACCGCAACAGTGTTGGCTCATGCGATCGTCAAAGAAGGCTTGCGGAACGTCGCGGCTGGTGCAAACGCAATTTTGCTGAAGCGCGGTATTGATAAAGCAACCGCGTTCTTGGTTGACAAAATCAAAGAACACGCTCGTCCGGTTGAAGACTCCAAGTCCATTGCTCAAGTTGGGTCTATCTCAGCGGGCAACGACAACGAAGTCGGCCAAATGATCGCCGATGCGATGGATAAAGTCGGTAAGGAAGGCGTTATTTCCCTGGAAGAAGGCAAGTCGATGACGACTGAGCTGGAAATCACTGAAGGAATGCGCTTTGAGAAAGGCTACATTTCGCCTTACTTCGCCACCGATACCGATCGGATGGAAGCGGTGATGGAAAACCCATACATCCTAATCACTGACAAAAAAGTCACCATGGTTCAGGAATTGGTTCCGGTCCTTGAGCAAGTTGCTCGATCGGGTCGTCCTTTGGTGATTATTGCTGAAGACATCGAGAAAGAAGCGCTGGCGACTTTGGTTGTCAACCGTTTACGCGGTGTGTTGAACGTCGCTGCTGTGAAGGCTCCTGGCTTTGGCGATCGTCGTAAAGCTATGTTGGAAGACATCGCAGTATTGACAGGCGGCACCCTGATTACTGAAGACGCAGGTCTGAAGATTGATACTGCAACCTTGGAAATGATGGGATCCGCTCGTCGCATCACCATCAACAAGGACAACACCACGATCGTTGCTGAAGGCAACGAAGCGGCAGTTAAAGAACGCGTCGGCCAAATCCGTCGTCAAATGGATGAATCTGAATCGTCCTACGACAAGGAAAAGCTACAAGAGCGTTTGGCTAAACTGGCAGGCGGCGTTGCTGTCATTAAAGTGGGTGCGGCGACTGAAACTGAAATGAAAGACCGTAAATTGCGTCTTGAAGATGCAATCAATGCGACGAAAGCAGCAGTTGAAGAAGGCATCGTTCCTGGTGGTGGTACAACCTTGGCGCATTTGGCTCCTGAGTTGGTCACTTGGGCAACTGATAACTTGAAGGATGAGGAACTGACGGGCGCATTGATTGTGTCTCGTGCCTTGGTTGCTCCTCTGAAGCGGATTGCTGAAAATGCAGGTCAGAACGGCGCTGTTGTCGCTGAACGTGTGAAGGAAAAAGACTTCAACTATGGCTACAACGCAGCGGACAATACCTATGTTGACATGCTGGAAGCGGGGATTGTTGACCCGGCTAAGGTCACTCGTTCTGCATTGCAAAACGCAGCCTCGATCGCAGCAATGGTCTTGACCACTGAATGTATCGTTGTAGATATGCCTGAACCTAAGGCGGGTGGTGCTCCTCAAGGCGCTATGGCGGGTAATGACTTCGACTACTAATTTGAATCTGTAAGAATTTGAATTGATAGTTTGAGTTAATAGCTTAGAAAACCGATCGTACTTTGTTGGAGTTTTTCCAATGGGGTCCGATCGGTTTTTTAGTCCCTGAAGGCGTACAAATTTCGCAGTTTTACTATTTTTTGCATCAATTTTTAGGGTCAGAAAAGTTGATACTCAGACCCCGATCGCCGTACAATTAGGCTTAAGAAATGTAACGCATTCTAAGGAGCGATCGGGTATGAGTGAGTATGAGCGCATGGTTCTGATGGCGGAAGATGAACTAACGCAGTACAGCACAGATGCCCGTAAGATCGAGAAATTGCGTCGAAAGCTGGGAATCTCAACCTCCATTAAGCAGCGTCAAGAAGCCAGAGAGCAGCTTGAAACTGAGATGCCGAAGAATGTATTTACAAAAGCAGTGATGACTCAACGTCAATCCGTTGCACTTCCATTTTGGGGGATTGCGGGGCTGGGACTGCTGTTAGGAATTTCGTCGGGTCAATCGATCGATTTTATGGCAACGATGATTGGTGGAACATTGGCAATCGCGCTGCAAAAGTGGGGTTGGAGTTTGGAAGCTCGGCGCATTTTACTTGAGACCTTGAACGATCTTGATGGGCCAAAGGTAGAAAAAGAACTAAGTAATTGAAGGTCCCAATTAGCTTTCGACAAGCTGGTTCTCTTGACGAAGACAGGCTTCGATAAACGGATCCAATTCGCCGTCCATGACATCTTGAATCGCTGTTGTTTCGTAACTAGTGCGTAAATCTTTTACCATTTGGTAGGGATTGAACACATAGTTACGGATTTGCATTCCCCAAGCCGCTTCCACAATATCGCCACGAATTTCAGCGATTTCTTTTGCCTTTTGTTCTTGAGCAATCACCAGAAGTTTTGACTTGAGAATTGCCAAGGCTTTTTCTTTATTTTGCAATTGACTCCGTTCTTCAGTACAGCGCACCGCAATCCGTGTCGGTAAATGGGTAATCCGAACAGCAGTCTCAACTTTGTTCACATTCTGTCCGCCTTTTCCGCCCGCTCGAGAGGTGGTGATTTCCAGATCTTTTTCAGGAATATCCAACTGGACCTCATAGTCAATTAGCGGCATTACTTCAATCCCGGCAAAGCTGGTTTGTCGCTTGTCGTTGGCATTGAATGGCGAAATGCGGACTAGACGATGGGTGCCCTTTTCAACTTTGAGATAGCCATAGGCATAGCGTCCATCAATTTCAATGGTGACGGATTTGATTCCCGCTTCCTCACCTTCGGACATTTCCAATGTGCTGACTTTATAGCCATGTTTTTCAGACCAACGCATATACATTCTGAGCAGCATTTCGGCCCAGTCTTGTGCATCTGTTCCGCCTGCGCCTGCATTAATTGTGAGTCGTGCGCCCTTGGCATCGTAGGGACCGGAGAGCATTTGCTGAAGTTCCCATTGATCGAGATCATGCTTCAACGATCGGGCAATTTCATCTGCTTCAGCTAGCAATGCCTCATCCATTTCTAGTTCAACTAATTCAAGAATTGCAAAACCATCATTGAGATTGGTCCGCCAGCGATCGTAGCCTTCTAAATGAGATTTATATTCGTTCAGTTCTTGAAGAGTGGCTTGGGCGGTGGTTTGGGTGTCCCAAAATTCAGGTTGTGCTGCAATTTGTTCGAGATCCTGGATTTTGGCCGTGAGTGCAGGAACGTCAAAGATACTCCTGAGTTTTACCCAGGCGATCGGTGAGTAGATCAAGGTTGCGTTTGAGTTCGACGGTATCCATGGAGAAAAGCATTAGTAAATTGAACGTTGATTTTACCCCATGGATGAGGCTTTGTATTTTCTGTGTTGGTTAACTTAGTTTCCAGTCAGCGATCGTAGAATCTAATCTCAAGCATGTCTTAAGATATCTTTGATGTGTTGAATCTATACATGAAAGTTCATCTCCAAACCTTTGCCCTTCAGCGGCGCAGTTTTCCTTGTCCTCAAGCGCTCTCTAGCCAACAGACTAATCTTTTTATTCGAGTAGAACATGATGGTATCGAAGGCTGGGGAGTTTCGTCGTCATTGAGGGGGAATAGAACAGGTTTGGGCCATACAACACAAACTATTGATGACATTGCCCGATCGCTCCAGAAAATGGTGCCCCTTCTGATTTCGTACCATCCGACGGAACGCCAGAAAATTGCTAGATTGCTGGATGGGTTAGAGACTGCGGCATTGTCATCTGCGGCCCGATCGGCCTTGGATTTGGCCCTGTATGACTGGTTTGGAAAAGCATTGAACTTGCCGCTGTATGCCATTTGGGGGTTGGATCTCGAACGAATAGGACAGACGGCTGCAACAGTGGAGCTAAGGGATATTGACGGTGTTCGTGATCGGACGCGTGATTGGTTAACCCAAATCCCCGAACTTCAAGAATTGACGGTCAAACTTGGCTCAGAAGGCATTAAGTCTGATAGAGTCTGATAAAGCGATGGTGTTGGCGGTAAAAAATGTCTCCCCGCACCTTTCATCTATCAGCGTTGATGCGAGTGGTGGCTGGACGCTTTCCGATTTCCTAAATATGCACGACTGGCTAATATAGCTATAGCCAGCTAGGTTAGGACATAAGATAGAAAGAAAGCGAATTGTCTGAGCAATAACAATGCCAAAACCATATAGTTCCGATTTACGGCAAAAGGTAATGCAAGCAATCGAAATGGATGGGCTAAAGAAAA
>JAPLHZ010000165.1 GCA_026389365.1 Cyanobacteriota bacterium | reverse complement strand
GAATACTCTCTTCTAGGTATCGAAACAGGAGAAGGAGATTTGGATTAAGGTTAAATTTAATTGCAGGGATTTACAATTATGAGCTTAGTTTATCTTTAGAACAGACGATTTCATGATACTTTCGCAGGAGGTCTAATGAATGTGGATTGGGTACGACTATGGGATTTGCACTTTATTTTTTGGCAATGACCTTCGGTGGACGGTTCTAGTGCTTTTGTTTTAAAGCGTCCTAGGTTTAAATCGTCCGATCGTGTACACCAGTCCCAAGTGCTTCTTCACACTAAGGACAGTATGAACAACTCAATTTCTGGTAGTTTAGGGTTAATTGCGACTCTGTTTTCAATTACCGCTGTTACCACACAACCCCAAGTTGGTCTCGCGCAAGCCGCACCAACCCCCCAATCTGACAGCAATGAGCGAGTCAAAATGGGTGAGCAGCCAGCGACGACATCATCGCAGGCTCAGGATAAAACAATTGCGAAGGTTCAGACCTACGTCAATGCTGGAGTACAAACTGCAACGGTTTACGTTCGCAATATTCCAGTTCTCAACTTTACGATGCCTCAAGCCTCTGCAACCGATGGGACCAAATTGGGGACTCAGCAGAGAGCGTTGGTAATTCAGAAATCGAAGGCCATATCGAGTGAGACCTCAGAGTCTACTGATGGCGCTTCTTCTAAAACTTCTGATGTTGCTGTATCGATTGATCCTACAGCGCGTGCCAGTGTGACCGCAGCAAAAATAAATCAGCTCCACCGTATGGGTGTTGATGCGAAGAAGATTTCCGTGTCTTGGAAGTCTGATAAAACTGAGCAATACACGGTTCAAGCCGATGGTAATGAGATCGTTGTTATTGACTCTCAGACCATATCTCCAGACACCAGCAAAAATCTAGAACGTGATGCATTACAAGTAACTAACCGCTTGCGTCGTCTTTTGGGTGATGCGTCTCCCATGAGCCAAGTGGAAGGCAAGCCGAAAAATGCGATCGTTTCAACCACACTAATCCCATCTGGCACCGTATTGTCGTCGGTTCAAGGAATGGCATCCTGGTATGGTCCGGGTTTTGATGGAAACTATACGGCCAGCGGCGAAGTATTCAATCAAGATGCTTTGACAGCAGCTCATCCGTCGTTGCCCATGGGAACTCAAGTTCGGGTGACAAATTTGGATACAGGTCGTGTGGTGTTAGTCCGAATTAACGATCGTGGTCCTTACCATGGTGGTCGTATTTTGGATCTTTCGGCGGGTGCAGCTCGCGTTATTGGTGTAATAGATTCGGGCGTTGCTCCAATTCGTTTGGAAGTGATGGGCCGTTAATCTTATTATTTGACCCTTTTCCTGATGATGTTGGGCTGACCCGTTCCCCATCGTCAACCTAAAAACGGGCCTGAATCGGAACTTTAAAATACATCGGCTTGGAAGATTTTCTAGGCCGATTTTTTGTGGGCTTATCTATAAATTATTTATTTTCTATAGCTTTGAAGGAAGCCGTTACTCTGCGATCAGTGGTAGAGCCTGCCTACCTAGCAAAACCGCTTTCTGCCAGAAAATGAAGAAAACCAGCTAGCTGCAAGGCTTCTGGTTTCAGGATTAGATCTCAAATGGGTTCTATAAGCTATTTATTTTATTGTTGGGAATCGCTCTGGAATAGTTAAGCCTCGTAGCGATCGGCTCAATTCTGTTGCGGTTAAATTCTTAGACTGAATTAATACACAAAAGTTTCCGAGACCTGTGGGATCAATTAATTGATGGAGTGCGGTTCGAGTTTGAAGTCTATTGTTTATTTCTTGGATATTTTGCGTTTCCGTTTGACTTAAGGCCGCAATCCGATCGCCCAACCCCAACGCCATCAAAAAATAGGCCTGCTGCGTTAATCCCAATGAAGTCAGACCAACTTCTTCGCCCCGCTCTGCTAATGTTGTGAAGTCAACATGAGCCGTAATGTCTTGTAATCCTACATTTACATAGGGATTCGAGTTGGCTTGATGTTGGTAATAGCATTGAAGCGTACCGCCTGTTCGACGACAATTGTAATATCGATCGGCGCTATAGCCATAATCTATCGTTAAAATATAACCATGATGAAGTTTATTGGCAAGTGTTTGGATCCAATCGATCGCGTTCAAGTTTACTTCGGTTCGATAGCCATCGGGATAATTTTCAAAATTAATGCCCAAGCGATCGAAATAGTACGGTAACTCTGGCGTTGAGAGCGGGCCGAGCTGCTCAGTTAAACGATCGCCATCAAAGCTCACATAGACTTCCTGTAACCTTTGGTCTTGCCACACCACTTGATGCACCGGAAACGCATCGACTAATTCGTTAGAAATGAAGCAGCCTTGTATCGACGCAGGTTCAATTGTTTCCCAATCTTGCCATTGAATCACAGATTCCCAGGTTGAAAGATGACGACGTTGAGCTAACTTGAGGGATTGCGATCGTTCAATAATGCTGTAGGTCAAAATTCGGGATAATTTTGGGCAGAGTTGGGCAATAGACTGAAGAATATCTGCGGCGAGAATTCCTTGTCCCGCACCCATTTCAATCAGTTCAAAGGCGATCGGGGACCCCATGATTTCCCAGCAATCAATCACTTGACGGGCAAGACATTCCCCAAATAGCGGACTCAAGTGAGGCGAGGTAAAAAAATCGCCGCGTGCCCCGATATTCATAGCTTGAGTCAGGTAATAGCCCTTAACTGGGTGGTAAAGCGCCAACCCCATGAATTCAACAAAAGGCATCATCGATCGATCGCCTAACACCTCTTGCATCCAGTTCAATTGATTAGTCATCTTCCCATCAATTATTCATAGAAATGACGTAGACAATAATCTGCCCACGTCATAAAAGTATTCAAACTCAAAGCTTCAAAACAATTAACTTGTAAGTTAGGTGAGAGGTTTAAAAAGTAATTTCATGAACAACTAAAGAATCGAACAAATGAAATCAAATATCAGCTACGCAAGTGCAGGTTCAGCAACTTTTACTTTTTTCGCAAAACTTGCTGAGTCAAACTCAACTAGGAAATCAGAATCAGGCTTGGTATTGCGAAGAACCTTGATGTAGGCGTCTGCATCATTGCGGCGGCGAAAACGGCTGACTGGGTTACGAAGGGTCTCGGATTCAACTAGATAAACGATCCAAGGAGTCAGTTGTGCTTGATATTGCATGAGGAAATTACCAATTGTAGAGATGTGGTGAGACTAAAATTTGTGGGAGAAGGTACGATAAAACCGACTGATTTAAACCAGTCAATACTTTATGGAGCCTTAGACTCACTTCCTGACCTAGACTGACACGAAATACTTTTCAAAGTTCTGTGTAGAATATGGGCAAGGCGTTTTTATACTTCAACACGAAAACTTGAGAGGATAGAAAAGAATGATTTAGATATTGTGATGAATCTGCGATGAATCCATATTTTTAGGAAGTGGTTCACAGAGACTTATATAAAGGTCGAGAACATTAAGAACTAGTGCTTTGCATGTATGAAGAAGTAACTCCAAACTCTTGCACTCATATCTCTCTTGAAGTATTTAAAAGCATTGATTTAACTAATGCCAAATTTGATTAAATCGTAGTCTAGCGGTTTGCGCAAGAAGTATATATGTACTAACTTGTTAATTCCAGATAATTTGATGATTTTTTAGGCCAACTTTGCATTTGATTTTTAAAACATGCTGTGGGGATCGCCTGCCCTCGTTCTTTGGAACCCAAAATGTTATGAAGGTTAAGCCTTTCAGTATATTCTCAATCTTTCCTAATTAGTCATTAAAACATCGGTCTCTAGGCAATTAGGCCGATGTTTTAATCGACAAGATTTCGATCGATGCTAACGATCGACGGAACCCATCACCACATCCACGCTGCCCAAGGTAATGAATAAATCAGCGACCTTTAGACCTTGAACCATCTTGGGGAAGGCTTGCAGGTTATTAAAGTCACCGGGACGAATTTTTAAACGCCAAGGGAACATGTTGTCGTCTCCCATAATGAAAATCCCCATTTCACCGCGTCCAGCTTCAAGGCGGACGTAATGTTCACCCTTGGGAATTTTGAAGGTGGGCGCAATTTTCTTGGAGATATATTGGAACTCAGGTCCATCCCACACAGACTTCGGACCCGCCATCATGCGCTGTGCTTCTAAGTTCTCATAAGCGCCACCGGGAATAGCTGCGATCGCCTGCTGAATGATTTTGGTAGACTCCCGCATTTCCTGAATCCGAACGGTATAGCGCGCTAAACAATCGCCCTCCGTTGCCCATGCCACATCCCAATCAAAGTCGTCGTAGCATTCGTAATGATCGACCTTCCGCAAATCCCACTTCACGCCAGACGCGCGAAGCATTGGCCCAGAACAGCCATAGTTAATTGCGTCTTCACGGGACAAGACGCCCACGCCTTCAAGACGACGGCGGAAAATCGGATTGTTGGTAATTAGCTTTTCGTATTCATCTAGTGCAGGAATGAAATAGTTGCAAAAATCAGCGCACTTTTCAAACCAGCCGTAGGGTAAATCAGCAGCTACACCGCCAACCCGGAAGTAGTTATTGTTGACCATGCGGTAGCCCGTTGCCGCTTCAAACAAATCCAGAATCATTTCCCGTTCGCGTAACGTATAGAAAAATGGGGTCGCGCCGCCAAGATCCGTAATAAACGGCCCGAGCCAGAGCAGATGATTCACTAGACGGCAGAGTTCGAGCATGATGACCCGAATGTAACTAGCCCGTCGAGGGACTGGAATTCCTGCGAGTTTTTCAACAGCATTGACGGTGATAGCTTCGTTGTACATGCCACCGTAGTAATCCCAACGACTGGTGTAGGGCACATACATAATGGTTGTGCGGTTTTCGGCTATTTTTTCCACTCCACGATGGAGGTAGCCCAACACAGGCTCACAATCAATTACATTTTCGCCATCCAACGTGACGACTAACCGAAAGCATCCGTGGGTGGCCGGATGATGTGGCCCCATATTGATGACCATGGGTTCGGTCTTGGTTTCGATCATTGGCATGACTGGTCTTCTCCCCTTCGATCGTGTGTTCGCTAGTTAACTAAAATTATACGATTAGGCGAGATGAAAGTGGCATTGGATCGATCGGGGCGTAGTATTGGTCTTAGTATTGGTCTCTATAGCGGTATGGCTATCGACGGATAGCGAGATTCCCATAATGCTCAATAATTCTCGCGCTAACAAAAGCCGAAATGATGGACTGAATTCCATGCCGATGGCCGATCGCTTAGCCGCCGGGATCGCGGGCAATTGCGGTAAGGAGGCATTTGGATTAGTCAATACATTTAGGGTCTCTTGCCATTGTTCTTCGGGCAATTCATCTTGCAATGTGAGCGTGACTTGTTTGCCTTCAGTGCTGAGAGAAAGAATAATACTCCCTTCCTCCATGGCGGCGATCGATCGGCTGACGAGGATGGTGAGCGCTTGTTGCAGATACGTTGAATCGGCTTGGATTAAAATTTCGTCGTCTAGCATAGGGATCTGAAGCCGCAGATTACGATTGGCAGCCAGGTGACGGGTCATGAAATAGACTTCTTGCAACACAATGGTTAAATTGACTTCTGTTTTGGCCACATTAAGGCTACCGGACTGAAGTTTTGAGACTTTCAGCACTTCATCGAGTAGACCAATAAATTTGAGTGCGGCATCATGGGCAAAGCCGACATATTCCTTTTCTTCTTCAACGTCGTCGCAAAGTCCAGCTTGGATCATTTGCAGGCTGCTGATTAAGGCATTTAAGGGCGATCGTAACTCGTGGGAGGCTCGCGATAGAAAACTGCCTTTAAATTGGGCCAAATCTAAGGCTGAATAGTAGGCGATTCGGTAGTCTGTCGGGGCGATGGTCTCCGACCGACCTTGGGGCATCGGATTGGGCGATCGGATATTATTAGGTGAATCTATGAGTGATTTTTGATCAGGTCGGCCACGCAGGACAATCAACAATAATCCAATTCCAATTCCAGTTAGGGTCGAAAACCAATCCATAGATCCTCAGTTAGGGGTAGATGCCGAATATGATTATTGGTGTGATCGGGGGTGAAAAATTAATAGCAGTTCTGTTAAATACTATCTTGACAAATTTTTGCAGAATTTGATACTAACCATGACTGAATCGAATCAAAATTCAGCGAGTCAGGCTCTTCGCCAACTTATGACAAGCCGGGACATCGCCACATTTAAAGCGCTGAGTCTGCGATCGCAGGTCTCCCTGGGCGCAATCAAGCGACTCCAACAGGGGCACATTTTGACAATGCAGGTACAGACGGTGGCCAAGATTGCGCGAGTGTTAGAGATTTCGGTGGATAATTTGATGCGATCGCTGACGGCTGAATCGATTCCTATTCCACAGCCCACAGCCTCAAATTCCGAGCTACAGCAAGAGTACGATCGCTTAGCTCAGAGGCTTAAACACCAAGAAACCAATCTCCGCGAAGTCTTTCAGCACGAAGCGCTCCAAACCTTAGAACCTTGGCTAATTCAATGGTCTGCCGCTGCCCATGCCGCCCAAACCAATCCACAATTGACAGCCAGTAAACTGTTGCCGCTGCTGACCCCAATCGATCGGCTGCTAGTTGAATGGGGCGTTAGTGCGATCGGGACGATTGGCGAAGAGTGTGACTATGATTCCTTGCTACATCAGGGAATGAATGGTGATTGTCAATTGGGCGATCGGGTTCGGGTTAGATTTTTGGGATACCGCTATCAAAATTCCAATGGGAACCACGTCTTGCATCGCGCCAAGGTGATGCGACTGGATTCACTCTCATAAATTCACGCTAGTCATTAAGCCGTAAATTAAGCCCCACATCGTTCAAACTTTTCGATACAATAAACCCCTAGGGAAAATTGGTTTACACCTATCCGGCATTAAATTATGAGTCAGCGCACGCTTTTCGATAAGGTTTGGGATTTGCATACTGTTGGCACATTGCCCTCTGGTCAAACTCAGCTTTTTATCGGGCTTCACCTGATCCATGAAGTGACGAGTCCCCAAGCCTTTTCCATGGTGCGCGATCGGGGCTTAACGGTTCCATTCCCCGATCGGACGGTTGCGACGGTTGATCACATCATCCCGACCGACAACCAATCTCGCCCATTTAAAGATGCTATGGCTGAAGAAATGCTTCAGGAGCTTGAAAAAAATACGGCTGAATATGGCATTCGGTTTTACAACGCGGGATCAGGCAATCAAGGCATTGTCCATATCATTGCGCCAGAACAAGGGCTGACTCAACCCGGAATGACTATTGTTTGCGGAGACAGCCACACCTCCACCCATGGGGCCTTTGGTGCGATCGCCATGGGGATTGGGACTAGTCAAGTGCGAGATGTTCTAGCGTCCCAAACCCTAGCGCTAGCTAAGCTCAAAGTCCGTAAAATTGAAGTCAACGGGAAACTCGCTCCCGGCGTATATGCCAAAGATGTGGTCTTGCATATCATTCGGAAATTAGGCATTAAGGGCGGCGTTGGCTATGCCTATGAGTTTGCTGGGACGACGTTTGAAGCGATGTCCATGGAAGAGCGCATGACGGTGTGCAATATGGCGATCGAGGGCGGTGCGCGCTGTGGCTATGTCAATCCAGACCAGGAAACTTACGACTATTTGAAGGGTAGAGATTTCGCGCCTAAGGGTAAAGATTGGGAGCAGGCAGTGACGTGGTGGAGCAGTTTGGCGAGTGATGAAGATGCTGATTATGATGATGTCGTGATGTTTAATGCGGCAGATATTGCGCCGACGGTGACTTGGGGAATTACGCCTAGTCAAGGTGTGGGCGTAGATGAAAAGGTTCCGTCCCCAGAGAATATGCCGGCAGATGAGCAAGCTTTGGCCGAAGATGCTTATGTGTATATGTCGTTAAAGCCGGGTCAACCGATGGAAGGAACCGCGATCGATGTCTGTTTTATCGGAAGCTGTACGAATGGTCGAATTTCTGATTTGCGAGAAGCGGCGAAAATTGCCGAGGGAAACCATGTTGCAAATAATGTAAAAGCGTTTGTGGTGCCCGGTTCTGAGCGTGTCAAGCTACAAGCCGAGGCAGAAGGATTAGACAAAATCTTCACAGCAGCCGGGTTTGAGTGGCGAGAACCAGGATGTTCGATGTGTTTGGCGATGAATCCCGATCGGTTAGAAGGTCGTCAAATGAGCGCATCGTCCTCCAATCGTAATTTCAAAGGTCGTCAGGGTTCATCGTCAGGCCGGACCTTGTTAATGAGTCCAGCGATGGTGGCGGCGGCGGCGATTACTGGCAAGGTGACGGATGTGCGCAATTTGATGATGTAGAGAAATTAGTGGCAGGGAAAAAGACTTCTCCTATTCCCTGCTATTGAAAAAATGAATTTTTTGTTAAGCCGATCGCAACCTAGAGTAGGTCTGGTGAATTTCTTTAAGAGTAGTTTGTTGTTTCAGGGGCACATCATTGCGGGTGAATGCATTGGGGTAGTCGTAACCTAGCGTCGTAACCTTTAGTTGATCGCAGGGAAAAATCAACATATTGCCCTGGGGATAATTGTCTTTCACCTGTTCTACAGTGTGGGGCAACACGCCGACCAACAATGCTAGTACTTCACTCGGTAAACTCATCACCACCGATCGACCAAAAAAGCCTTCTAATCCAGCCAATAATTTTTCAACGCGATCGATCGGATTGTCTTGGTTAGCAATGCGATAAAGCCAACGACTCCACTGAATTCGTAATCCATATGCACGCGATCGATCCACACTATTGGTCGCCGCCATAATATTCGGAGCCCCTATTGCAATGACGGCCTTGTAGGATTGTTCCGCTGGGCTGCATAGTGCCGCACCCGGACCTGCAAATTCTGCATGAAATTCTTTACAGAGGATAAGACCACTTTTTTTTTGTTCGCCCACCATCAAAAGAGGCGCTGGACCTTCAATTGGCAAGGTTTGGGTGAAGTGATTCACGCCGGGTCGAGCCAAAAGAGAAGACAAACTGTTCACAACTATTTCCCTTAGAGGATTACCACAAATCAACTCAGAATTCAAAATCAAGGCAAATCTACGACCTTAACTTCAGTCATGATACCGAGGTCAAACTATATATTACGTTTAATATTGTAGGTTACCGCTTGTCTTATCGTGGTTTTGTAAGGTTGTCTTCGCACAAACTACAAATATATTGACGTGATTTTAAAGAGTCTTATAACTTTATAGATCCAGGTTTAAATCATGTACGGCAAGGATTAAAGGAACGATAATATCGTAAGAGTGGAGATTTGAATAAAAATTTCAAACATAAAAATCAAGGAAGTGGAGTGAGTTATAACTCGGGTTCTATCTAGGAAATCAACCCGAGAAGTCGAATACTCCATTACGCGATATATCCTGACAAGGACACGAATTATGGAAGCGGAATGATTGATTTTCCGGTAGCGCCTTAGTGTAAAGGATTAGGGACGAGCCAATAAATATCATCCCAGTCAAGCAGGAACAATTGTAATATCCCACTTTGGCAGTTCTAACGCAGGTTGCCAGAAATATTGAAAGGGTTCCAAGTCCTCGGTCGAAACGGTGATGCCTTTGGGGTAGCTCTGCTCAATCAGGT
>JAPLHZ010000229.1 GCA_026389365.1 Cyanobacteriota bacterium | reverse complement strand
TTTCTACGAAGCGCTCAAAGATGCCATTGATCATGATCATCTATCTCTCGTCAAGTTTTCTAGCTCACGAATTCAATCCTATTCAAAATTTCTGATCACTTCAATTAAGTAGTACATAAGATCACCTTAACAGGGGTAGGTGTGATAGTTAGCAGATTGCAATATATTGATGTCGTTCTCTGTAAGTCCATAAGGATAGGCTTTAGACTTTTGTAGTGTCTTGATATCCTCATTTAAGATCAGTATCTCGCCATGCTTAGGTAATTCAGGTAGTTGAATTCTAAACAATTCACTTGGTTTGTGCAACTCTAAAGGTTCATTTTTCTCATTGTTCTCATTTAGCCACCCAGAGTAAATTTCATTAGTAACTCTAGCTCCAGGGATTTTTTCCAACAAAGTGCAAAGGTTCAAGCTATATCTTGTGCCTCTTCCTCTTGATTTCATTGCTCGTGAAACATCTCGAATCGCAATAAATCCAGTATATTCCAGTATTTCTAATGGCTTTGATAGACGTTGTACGATCTCTCTTAAAATGAGTACATTCTGTTTTCTCTGCCCGCCCGCCTCTTGAAATATCGACTCTGCAATTTCGATTGCGGGATCAATCATTGGGGCGTAAATACCAAGTTTGGGCTTAAGCTCATCAATCAACGGCCAATAGTAATTACTCGCAAGATCTATCAGCGTCTTGGTAATATCAGCCAAACTAACTTTGCTTTCCCCACAGTTATCTGAAAGACTATCCCATGCGAATATGAATCCCCTCATATTTCCAAGCACAGCCCGTCCCATAAATCCAGCAACATTCTCTAAAGTCAATTGACCAGAGAAAGACTCTTTGGTAAGCTTATTCGAGAATCTTTTTCTAACAATCTCAGCAAAATTTTTGTTATATCCCTCTAGCTCGTCATTTCTTGAAACATCGATCACAGTAGCGTCATTGTAGACATCAAATCTTTTACCAAATTTAGTAACTCCAGGGTAAATAGCTGCTTTACACGATATTGTACTATTTGATAAAGTCCGAAACATATCAAAAAACTCATGAAGTGGGGCTTCCCGACCAATATGGGCTGCATCATCAAACAAAATAACAATTCTTTTTCCAGACGCACTGGATAAACCAGATAACTCTTTCTGAAGGGATGTTATATTTGGCAAAGCCTCAAACTCAAATAGATTTTCTGAGTCGATAATTGTCTTATTTACAGCATCAATTATTAACTGGCACAACATTTTTTCATATTTCTCACCTTCATTTCTAAGTAGTTCAAGATGGCGGAGGCTGATATATATCCCGAATGCAGCGCTTGTATTATTTTTAGGATACATTCTTCTTGCTGCTTCCATCATTAGTGCGCTTTTCCCACTGCCGCGTGCGCCTTTTAATAGAACTGGACCATGAGCAATCAAATTAGAAATAAAACGCTCCTCTTGTTTTGAGAAATAATGGAACTGCTCGAACTCTTCAGCCGAACAATCTTCTGCGGCTAAGATCAGTGACGTATTTTCAGGAATATAATTAACCATTAGAAAACTCCCATTTCTTGAATTTCTTTATAAGTTGTGATCGCTTCAGGCATATCAAGTTTATTAAAAGTGTGACTAATCACATTAACAAAAAGCCCAAGAGTGGCGATATTACGAATAGTTTTTTCGATCAGCCGTTCCGTTGTTTGCGGATCAAAAGTTGAACTTAAGGGAATTACCAATTCATGATGTATACCTTTAGAAAGTTCAGAATATAAGCTAGAAAAACCATTAAGAGTTTCATTATAGAATTGTAGAAACCCTTTCATTTTTAGCTCGCCAATCCATTCATCTCCACTTACATCATCAATGGCATCCAAAAGTTTGTCATAGTTTGCAAGCCATACCAAATCCTTGTAGTAAGCTCCAAACAAAGATCTAGTTATATCTGGAGCTTTATCACCCCAAAGGTCATTAACTTTTTTTTGGTCATCAACTTTTTTTTGACAGAACATCATCTTGCCAGTTTATAGAAAATTTATTGCGTTTATCTGGTTTATAGGCTGGTTGTCTTTGATGTTCTCTAATTATGAGAACTCTAAAAGGATCTAACCGTGCAATTATTGCAGTGCATCCTAGTTCAAGTAAACTTCTGCCTAAAAATGGGACAAATAGTGTTATTTGTTCAGGCCTAAGCGAATCTCGGTTTACAAGTTCATTGACAACGTTATCAATTGACCTAGATAGATGAACTAACACTTGATCGATACCCTCGTCATTAACGCTATCAACAATAATATTTCCACAAAGCAATTTGGCTAATGCTGACTGATGATTCGCTGTAGTATCTGTACTTAATTCACTGGCACTCATTTTACTGCTTTAATTATTCCAAAAGTAGGAAGCCTACAAGATAAACCTATGAAGACTGTACGTCTAAAATTTACACTAAAATAAATGATCCTATCATTAACATTCATGTATTAAGTAACTCTTTCATCTGTGCAGAAATTGCTTCTTCTAAGGGGGCGCATCCTAGACGCTCCTCTAAAATGTTCATGACAGTTAATTGTTAAGCGATCGCTCCAAAAATCATGACTCCCAGGAATACCGAAACCCCTTTAGCGGATAGATAAATTGAGGCGATCGCCTAGAAATCACGGCCCACAATAATAGCGTCTCAAAAAACGATCGCCGTATCTGTCTTAGCAGCGTTACAAAAATGCCTTAACCACCGCGTCAAGTTTCACCTTGAGAGAGTCGTCATGGTGGAACACTCCCATTAAATAAACAAATTATTTCATTGGATCAACTGGAGGCTAATATCCGATCGCTTATGATTTCAACCCAATAGACGATAGTGATTATTAATGCAGATACTGCGGTTAATCATGGAAATGTGATAGCGGTGCTAGATCAGGTGAAAAAAATGATGGTGTTACGGTGGCGATCGCAAAAGTTGTTGAAAATCTCTGCATTCTTCTTGGCTTTTTCGTTTCAGACGCGATCGGCCCCATTTCTTCCGTCGATTGTTTAAATTGATCAGACATGAAACAACTCCCGCACGATGAGAGAATTACCCGATCGAATTTTTTTAAAGTCCACTTGACTACGCTTGACGCAAAACCCGATCGCATTCTAAAGTCTTATCTATGCAGAATCATTCTGCGGATGCCCAAGAAATATAGCGCGACCGTCCCAGAGTTACTACCTCCAAGACGATCGCTTAACCCCCAAGCTGAACACACCAGCTCGGTAGCCTGCGGTGCATTCTAGCATCCACGCCACCCTGTTTTGCGCTGCGAAAGTAAACGGGGTGGCTAATTTTTTGGGTTTCCTTCCCCTACTCACACCAGGAAACCCACCATGACCGAGATCATCAGACCCAT
>JAPLHZ010000317.1 GCA_026389365.1 Cyanobacteriota bacterium | reverse complement strand
TTTGATGTGAATCGTCTCTTTCAACGCCTCACTCTCGACCTTAATGGGTATACGCGATTTCCAGCAACCTAAATTCCCTAGGATTGTCAATTGCCTTCAAACCACATCTAGCGTCCTCCACGGGAATTCTGGGAGAACCGCATTTTTTCCTGTCCCGTGAGTCCACAGGTTTCCAGTACCCAGTCAATTTTGGTGCGCCGTGATTTTTGAGGAACGCCGTAGACTCCGCAATAGAATTCAAGATTTTCCACAACACTAAGATCATCGTAAAGCGTAAACTTTTGACTCATATAGCCAATGCGTTGACGAATGCTAGCATCGCGTAAATTTTGCGATCGTCCTGCTAGTAACATTTCGCCACTACTGGCTTCTAGCAAGCCGCACAGGATTTTTATGGTTGTCGTTTTGCCAGCACCGTTTGCGCCGAGGAGTCCGTAGATTTCACCGTAGCAAATTTCTAAATCAACATTCTTCACCGCTTGGAAACTACCAAATACTTTGCGAAGATTCCGTGCGCCGATGGCAACATCCAACGAATCAACACTTGCCGATCGTCCAGCTTTCGATCGAGGGAATTCAATAAATGCAGGTTCCGATCCCTGTTGGCGCAGTCGGGTAACAAAGACATTTTCCAGCGTCACGTCGGACGTTTCTAGACTGGTAATGGTGAGATGATGTTGGCTCAAAATCGCGCGAACATGGACTGCATCTGTCGTTGCATCTCGGACCAGGACATCAATCCGATCGCCAAACGTTTGCACATCAGAAATTCCAGATGGTTCATCCTGTGTTGCTGCGAGTAATAGCTGTTCTGTTTCTGCAAGTTCTTTTGTCCGGAGTTCCAAGCGTTGTAATCCTAAGTTCGATCGCAATTGGTTTAGCGTTCCGATTTCTGAAATTTTTCCTTCATACATCAGCGCAATCCGGTGACAGCGCTCGGCTTCATCGAGATAGGGGGTTGCGACCACGATCGTCATTCCTTCATCCGCCAACGCCGCCAGTACATCCCAAAACTCCCGCCGAGAGACGGGATCGACTCCGGTGGTCGGTTCATCGAGCAATAGAATTTGCGGTTGGGAAACCAATGCACAACAGAGGGCGAGCTTTTGTTTCATGCCCCCGGAGAGTTGACCTGCGAGGCGATCGCCAATGCTATTCAAGCCCATCAGGTGCAAATATTTGTCTTTACGTTGATTGAATTCTAATTCTGGAACTTGATGCAATCCAGCACTGTAATTCAAGTTTTCGTCAATGCTAAGATCCAGGTACAGCGAGAACTGCTGAGTCAGATAGCCCAGGCTGAGACGCGCATTACGGGGAGGTTTGCCAAGGACATCGATCGCGCCGCTACTCGCTTCCATCACACCGCCAAGAATATGAAACGTTGTTGTTTTTCCTGCACCATCGGGACCAATTAAGCCAAAGATTTCACCAGGATAAACTTCAAAATCAATTCCATGGACGGCGGTGAAGTTGCCGTAATTTTTCGTGAGTCCAGCGACTTGGATGACGGGGGCGGGGGAGTTCATTTCTGGTGAATTCATTTCAAGGAAATCTCCGCATCGGCTGGCATTCCCGGTTTCGCTAAAATCTTATCCGTCTGCTCAATAACCAATCTCACTCCAAACATCTGGCGCACCCGATCGCTCTTAAAATAAATGTTCTCCGGTGTAAACGAGGCTTTGGAATCAATGGAAGCAATCGTTGCCGTCAGTGGAGTTTTCGGGTTTGAGTCAAGAAAAACGTTTGCTGTCATTCCAGTGTGAATCTTGCCAATTTCACCTTCGGGAATATAGCCGCGTAGATAAATCGCTTTAGGATTGATCAGCGTTAACAGCGTTTTTCCGGTGGCAACCACGGCACCTGGTTCGATCGGTCGGGCTTGAACGATGCCATCGATTGGGCTTTTAATTTTCAATGAATCAATCCGTTTTTGAATTTGCGATTGTGCGGCTTGGGCGTTTTTCACCTTCGATTGTGCAGCGGCAAGACGGGCGATCGCCTGTTGTTTTTGTTGAATTAAGACATCAAGTTGGCTGCTCCGAATTTCTGGATTCAGTTCCGTGGCTTGCGTTTGGGTCACACCCCCTTGGTTCGCAGCGACTTGATCTTGGGCGGCACTGACGGCAGATTTTTTTGCATCACGCAAAGCTTGGGCCGTGGCGATGCTGGCGATCGCATTCTCAATGCTGGCTTGGGCAGTATCGACAGTGGCTTGGGCCGCTTCGACATTGGATTGCGCTTGATCGAATTGTTGTTGATTGATTGCGCCTTGGGAGAGGAGAGCGGTGTAACGATCGCGAGTTTTGACAGCAAGATTCAGAGTCGCTTGGGCTTGACGCTTCTGGGCTTGCGCTTGGGCAACTTGGGCTTGCGCTTGATTCACTTGGGCATCGGCTTGAGCAACTTCTGCGGTGGCTTGAGCAACTTTGCCTTCTGCTACTGCGACATTAGATTCCGCCTGCGCCATCCGTCCCCGCGTATCGCCCCGTGACTGTTTTAAATTGGCTTCAGCTTCCTGAATTCTACTCTCTACGACCTGAACATCTGCCTGCGCCTGTAGCACTTCCTGCTGCGCCGAAGCGACCTGTGCTATGGCTCCTTGTAACTGTTGCGGAATTTCGTCGTCAGATACTTCGGCGACAATCTGTCCAACTTTTACCATATCGCCTTCATGGACTGCGATCAAAACAATCCGTCCCCCAGTCTTTGCGCCAATATCCGTTTCGTCCGCTTCCACCCGTCCACTAATTTTTAAAATATCACCCGATTCCTGTGGCGAAAACCATCGCCAAGCGAGAAATCCAGCAGCGATCAAGGCGATCGGAATCAACAGTTTGGGATTAAATTTTCTACGCTTTCCTGAAGCAGGAACCTCGGATTCATTCACCTTAGATAGGGTCATCGTCAGTCCTCTCCCGATCGAGCAAGTATTGCCAACTGAACTTTAAAATAATTAGACCTCCTGCGAAAGTATCATGAAATCGTCTGTTCTAAAGATAAACTAAGCTCATAATTGTAAATCCCTGCAATTAAATTTAACCTTAATCCAAATCTCCTTCTCCTGTTTCGATACCTAGAAGAGAGTATTCTGA
>JAPLHZ010000122.1 GCA_026389365.1 Cyanobacteriota bacterium | reverse complement strand
TTTTCCCGCACTACGCCTTGTATCAGTCAAAGCTGAGAAGGCTTCGACAATGGCGAGTTCGGACATGAAACCCTCAAGTTTAGGCGAGATTAGTTGACTAGCATATCAGTGCCTAGACGAGAATGAAATAGCCCTGGATATGCACCACTGAGATTTGTATTTTTGAGTACAGCGCCCGAAAAGTCTGCCCCTATCAAAGAGGTATTATGTAATTCCTTATCTTGAAGAGATTCTGGATTTATTGCGAGTATCAGTGAAGCACTATTACCACCCAAAAATAGATGCCAGTCAGGGCGATTGTCTCTAGTAGCGTGTATGACATCCAACATTTTAGGTATGGCGATACTTTGTAAGCTAGAAAGAATTGGTACTAATAGAGTATTTACAGCTTTACTTAATGGGCTACTCCCAAAACCCGATCGCAACACCTCCAACTTCTCCGTCACAAAACCCTTCAGCGGAGCAACAGCCCCACCACCAAAGTATTCCGACCAGGTATACTCGCGAGGCTCCAAAGTCCGATCGATCCCCGACTTCATCTGTGCCAACTCCAGAAAATCAGGAGCCAACGCCCCCAGTTCCGCTGCAAACTTAAACGCCACAAAAAACTCAAGGAGCGATCGATGGGCAGGTTGATAATCGCCATCGGAATTGCGGATTAACATCGTCTGACCCATCATGTCGTAATGCCAATGATCGAGATCTTTCTCCTCTTGAACCGCCGCCCCAAATAGCTTGCGAATCCGATCGGGAAACTCACGATAATTCAGGCTCATGCGATCGTTCGACAACATTTCCCACGACAACTCACAGAGGAAATATAGCTTATCCGCCATCGACGTAAACGTCCGCTCCGCCTTAATATCCCGCTCCATCTTGCGCTTCACCGCATATAAATACACCCGCGACATATCCACAGGTTTCCCCGCCTCAATATCCGGCAACGCCTCCAAAATTAACTCCGTCATAACAGGACGCCGCGCCAAATCCAACAATTGAGGATTCCCCATCACCTGCTCCACCGTTTCCGATGACGATGCCAATAGCAACACCTCTCGGATTTGCGAATCGTCAAACTTCTCCAGTTCCAACACCTCAAACTGCGGCGTCTCTCCCGACAACCCTCGCGTTGACGCTTGCAATTCAGCATTGAGCAACGATCGACCTTCCTTCGCATCAGGAAAGTGTTCCGTCCGACAGGTCAAAATCACCTTTGATCCAGGCACCACAACCTTTGCGAGTTCCCAGAAATTATTGATCATCTGCTGTTTATCGACCCGCGCTGCCATCTCATCAAAGCCATCAAAAATCAATAGCAGCTTGCCCATTCGATTCAGTTCTACAAACGCCGAATATCCCGGAATCGGAATCTCATGCTTCCTAAAAAAGAACTCCGAAAACAACGATTCCACACTCACCGCCTTCGCATAATCCCGCAATGGAATCACAATAGGCAACCGGGGACGCTCCACTCCATTCGCCTTCGCCGATCGATACTTCGACACCGCGATCGACGCATAATGCAACGCTAACCAAGTCTTTCCTGTCCCAAACTCCCCCAAAATCGACAAATGCTCCTTCGCCGGATCATCCAGCCAAAGGTCAATATACCCCTCCGTCCAGCCATCACTTTCCCCATACCGACTCATCCCCAACCGCTGATGTGAACCCGGATCAAACTCCTCCTTCATACAAGCCAACGGCACATACCGCGCCTCAATTCCCCGAGTAGCAATCTCCGCCTCCAACCAATCCAAATACCCCTCAAAATCTGCATCCTGATCCAAAAACTCATCAAACGTAAAGCAAAACAAATCCGCATTCTCAGGAGCCTCACAAGTCGATCGTGCCGCCTTACTAATTCTTCGCTCCGTCACCAACCAACCCTCATCCACACGCTGCAATCCCACCGATTCCCGCAACCCCATCACATCATGCACCTTCGCCTCCCCCGCAATCCCGCGCACCAAAACCCGATCGAACCCGCGCCGCTTTGGAATATTAATCACCCATTCAAAGTAATCAAGATCCCACTTCTCCGTCGGCTCCAAATGGTAGCCCAACACCTCAAACCAATCCCGCATCTGCCCCGCCAACGCCGCTGCCCGACAGGTTGCCGAAGGCAAGGCCAAAGGATTCCCACCTGTATTTCCCCCAGCGATCGCCCCCTGTTCAACCTGTGCCGCCAATTGTTCAAACCGTCGATCAATCGTCCGTTCAATCTTTTGCAACTGATGTCCCATCAGCGTTTCTTTTGGGGTCTGCGATCGTCTCACCACCGCCACAAACGCGCCTGCGAATGCTTTTAGTTCTTCAATTGGATCTACATTTGCCAATCGGACCCTTTGACCAATCTCAGAACTCGCCAGAAATGCCTCTCCCGATCGTAACCAACCTTGCGGATCATTCCCATCAAACACCGATCGAAACAATACCCGAATCTCCCGCTCCCGAACGATCTGCAAACAAACCTCCGGCTTCCCAATCCCATACTCCACCAGCGCATAGTTATAAACCCCCTCAAAGTCCTCCGGCGGATGATCCGGATCTAACCCTAACTGCTTTAAAACCCGAATTACATGCTCCGATCGCTTTACCTTATCTTAAAGAAACGTAGAACCCGTCAGCGATTGCAACAGATTAATGATGAGATCGATCGGCATAGCTAAGATCCTTAGGGGCTGAGAGAAAACAAGTCTTCTTCCCAGTGTAGCGAAAATTAATTCACCTCATCACGTTCTCGAATTCTAGTAAAGTATTGAGCGCAGTCTAAAATATAGGGTGATCGGTGAAACGGATACCAGATGAAGCCTTCGTTGTCAGAGGCGGCAAAAATCGTCCGGAAGATGTTGCGCGAGCGATAGGAACCCACCCATCCGGGATTACAGGAATCTCCGTCGAATCTGGAGTAGGATTATTAAAAATTTTGTGCTTTCAAGCTGTATTTTATCAAAATTAATTCCTTCTAAAAAATATTTATAGATTTACATGGAAACCTACCCCTAGCCAAGTAGGATTCGTCGCAACACCTGCAAAGCAGACTCAAGCTTATCCCCAGAGCCGATCGCGCTCCACCCAAACTTTTACAGATCTCGATCGGCCAAAATTCATGGCATCATTACAATAGAATACCCATGTAGTTAGGTCATTTAAAATGGTTGCTCAACTCATGATCAAGCCATCATCCCTTATTCCCAATGGCATCGAGGTAGAACCCTTCGGCAACAGCTATCTCTTCCGCTTCAACGAGCCGTTACAAAATCGTCTCGAAGACCTCCTCGAAAAGAGCAAACTCGATCGCCTCACTCCCGAGGAAACAAACGAATGGGCAGGCATCAAAGAACTCTCCCAAATTTTCACCTTAATCAATGCTGAACTCGCCGCTAAAGCCCAATGGTGTCCAACGCAACCCGACAGCTTGTCCGACAACGCAGCCAATTCCGTTGCGAATACTGCCACTCCCCCGAATACTTAAGCCCCGATGCGGACGTTTAGATTGCAACGACGATCGTTATCCCGATGAAGATTCCATTCGTTCTGTGCGTCGTTTATGGATAAATGCAGGATGGCATCCTCCCATTACCGATCCAATCTGGCCCAATAGTTAACCGAATTCATCACTAGCTCACGAGATCCGCAACCTGCTACTTCTTAAGACTTGGAATTTGGAGTCGTAGAATCGTCGTCTTTGGTGAGGTTTCCCGTCGGCGAGTTTTTAGGCGAAGGGTTTAAACTAGACAGACCGGGAAACGGATGGGGGAACCCAGAAATCCCTTGAACTTCACAGGTAATATTTCCTATGCAAAGCGGCTGGCGAATTGGAACTCTCTTTAAAATTCCTCTGTTTATCGATCCATCTTGGTTCTTGATCGTTGCATTTTTGACGTTCCAGAATGGATCGATTTGGCAACAGAGATATGAAACTTGGACCCCCACAATGGCCTACGGAGCCGGGTTCATTATGGCACTGTTGCTGTTTGCATCGGTGTTGCTCCATGAGCTAGGTCATAGTCTTGTGGCACAGTCGAAGGGCATTGATGTCACGTCGATTAAATTATTTTTGTTTGGCGGCGTGGCCTCTATTGAAAAAGAACCCCAAAAGCCCGGAGATATGTTCCAAGTGGCGATCGCAGGTCCACTCGTCAGCGTGTTTTTGTGGATTTTCTGCACGTTTATCGTCGCGCTGTTGTTGAAATATGCACCGACGATTAGTCCGGTGGCATTTGTGATTTTGAGTAGCATTGCCTCGTTGAATTTGACCCTGACCCTGTTTAATCTAATTCCTGGGCTGCCGCTTGATGGTGGCCAAATGTTAAAAGCTGCCATCTGGAAGAAAAGCGGAGACTATCTGACGGGTGCTCATTGGGCTGCCCGATCGGGGCTGTGGCTGGGTTGGATTATTTCGATCGTCGGCTTTTCGGATGTATTGGGCTTAACCAGTTTACTAGGTCTGCCCGAAGTCGTAGGCTTCTGGGGTGTGTTGATTGGCTGGTTCATGCGACAAAATGCCGTGAGTGCCGATCGGTTGACGGATGTACAAGCCGCCCTGCTGAATTTGGATGCCCAAAGTGTCATGACGCGCAACTATCGGGTGTTCGACGGCCATCAAACTTTGCGACAGTTTGCCGAGGAAATGGTGCTAAAAAGCGATCCAACTGTTGCCTATTTTGTCGCCTCCGATGGTCGTTATCGCGGATTGGTGACGGCGGATGTGTTACAAACTATTGAGCGTAGTCTGTGGGATTCCACAAAACTCGAAGACGTGGCTCAGCCGTTGCAATCGATTCCCCATGTGATTGAAAAAACGCCGTTGCCTGAAGTGATTCAACAAATGGAACGTTCTGGAAACGATCGTATCACCGTTTTATCTCCGGCGGGTGCGGTGGCGGGTGTAATCGATCGGGGTGACATTACAAGAGCTGTGGGCGAAAAGCTAGGGTTTGGCATTTCCTCAACCTTGTTGCAACAAATTAAGACCTCCGGCGACTATCCGCCCGGTCTTCAATTGGGGCGTATTGCAGATTCTGTTCTTGAGTTTCAAGGCAAGAATGCGATCGGGGTTACGGCTGAAGAAGTCAAAGAAGAATCAGCTTAATTTAGCTAAACTTCTAATACGAGGTTACTAATACTTCCGTAATCTTGCCCCGCTTTGAGCCTTGGGAATTGATATTTCGGGATGCGTAAATAGTATGGATATTGAATCCAGAATACAAATCCCGAATAAACTCACAATCTGAGTTAGACAACATGACATGAACACCCCGATCGCGCAGTCTCTCAAACGTATCCCTCAATCGAATTTGGTCCGCTTCAGTGAACGAGTAGCGGGTGTATGACGTGAAACTACTGGTTTGATTCAGGGGCTGATAGGGGGGATCAAAGTAGACAAAATCATTGGACGATCGGGCACGGCGTAATACATCTTCAAAGCCCACTGGCTCAATCCGCGTCGTCTTTAATTGTTTGGCGCAGATGCGGAGTAGGTCGGGATCATAAATACTAGGATTTTTATAGCGTCCGATCGGGACATTAAAATGACCCTTAGAATTTTCGCGATATAAACCATTAAAACAAGTCTTGTTCAAATACAGAATACGGGCCGCACGTTCTACATTATTACCGACCCAAAACCATTCTGCCGTCTCTTCCACCCGCGCTCGGACATCATAGTAATAGGACTCATCGTGATGCAGATAATGGTGATGGATCTGCTTAATAATCTCCTCTACCTGATCCCGAATACAACGATAGACATTGATGATCTCCAAATTTATGTCTGACAAAAAGCTGCGCTTGGGCCGCAAATTGAAAAACACTGCCCCGCCCCCAAGAAACGGCTCATAATAATTGCGATAGGTCTTCGGAAAACGCTCGTTATACTGTGCAAGCAATTGACTTTTTCCGCCCGCCCATTTTAAAAACGGACGAGGAACAATAGCATCAGAGGGTCTAACTTGGGTCAGCATTGGCTTATGATAAAAGGGAATTAACGGGCTAGAACGAATTAATTACCATGGGCGATCTTTGGAGTACGGTTTCAAAATATCCACGTTTTTTGGTTGGCGTGATGCTGGGCGTGATCCTAAATGGATTTTCGCCGCTCATGCCACTATTAAAACGTCCCATTACAGCGATCGCTGTGGTAACGATGCTGATTGCTGTGATGTCTTTCTTTGTTTTCACGTTGAAAGCAATGTTGGGAGTGGAGATTGAGCCTCTATAGATCACATGATCTAGATCATCCGATCTAGTGTACCCCATGCTTGATCTCAGCTCAAGGTCTAATCGTGAATAATTAGTTGAAGACATATTTTCGATAGTTAGTTATCAATAGTTCGGTTTTTCAGTTTTTTGAATGTGGGAGCGTAGTAATGGCAACAGATAGACGGGTGGCAAAGGTCGCAGAATTAATGCGACGAGAAGTGAGCCAGTTAATGATGTCGGGTATTAAGGACGATCGGGTTGGGGTTGGTATGGTGAGCGTCACGGATGTGGTGGTATCCGGCGACTTACAACATGCCAAAATATTTGTCAGTATTTACGGCTCAGAGGAAGATCGGGCGACGACGATGGAAGGCTTAAATTCAGCGACACGGTTTGTGCGGAGTGCTTTGGGCCAGAGAATGGGCTTGAGACGGACCCCAGAAGTGATATTTATTGAAGATATTTCCTTGGCACGCGGTACTGACATGCTCAGCTTGATCAATCGTTTGACAGATTCTCGTAAAGAGTCAGGTGTCGAAGATTGGTTGAATAAAGAAGCGGAACTCGATCGTCAGGCTGAACTTGCGGAATTGGAAGATGACGAGGATGACGAGGATGACGAGGAGCAAACTGAATCCAGCGGCGCATAAACTTCAAGATTAAGCTGCGAGGTTAAATCTTAGGCCGGATGTCTTGGCTCGGATGTCTTGGTTCGGATGACATTAGCCCCATTGATTTGCGATCATGATTTCGGAATCCAAACGCCAACATCCAACATGCTTCCGACCGTCTCTTCCCTTACGATTTCCCAGTTGATCGCCCAGCTCATTGTGGTGCGGACAACAGGTTATTTATTTGATCAGCAGTTGCAGTATCCCCAGTGGGAAGCCGACAGCACAAAGCTACGTCATCTCGTCCAAACTGTCGGCGTAGGTGGCGTAATTTTTTTGGGGGCGAGTGCGGCAGAAATGGCGTTAAAAACAGCTCAGCTTCAAGCTTGGTCAGCTATTCCACTGTTGATGTGTGCGGATGTCGAAGAAGGAGTGGGTCAACGGTTCAGCGGAGCCACCGTCTTTCCGCCGTCGATGGCCTTGGGTGCTATTGCCCTGAAAAACCTGCCCCACGCGGTAGAGTTAGCCCGTCAAATGGGATCGGTAATTGCTCAAGAATCTCGGGCGATCGGTCTAAATTGGATCTTGGCCCCGATCGTGGATGTGAATAATAATCCCAAAAATCCTGTGATTAATATTCGGGCCTTTGGCGAAGATCCGGTTATTGTCACCGCCTTAACTACTGCATTTATCCAAGGCGCACAACAGTATCCAGTTCTCACCTGCGCGAAACATTTTCCGGGTCACGGCGATACGGATTTGGATTCTCATTTAGAATTGCCGCGTATTGATCATGATTTGGCCCGTTTGGAAGCCGTTGAGTTTCCACCGTTTCAGGCGGCGATCGCAGCGGGTGTGGCAACTGTAATGACGGCCCATTTGGATGTCCCCGCGATCGATCCCCATGAAATCACGACTTTTTCCCCTGCTGTCAACAGGTCATGGCTGCGCGATCGGTGGGGTTTTGAGGGTTTAATTGTGACTGATGCGTTGGTGATGGGTGCGATTGTCGATCGTTATGGCAACGGGGAAGTGGCTGTAAAGGCGATCGAGGCCGGGGCTGATTTATTAATGATGCCTGTGGATGCGATCGGTGCCATTCAAGCGATTCAGGCAGCGGTCGAGTCAGGAAGGTTAACTCGCGATCGGCTCGAAGCCTCGGTTACACGAATTTTTCATGGGAAACAACGGGTTTGTGCTGCACCTATGCCTGTGACTCAAGCGTTATTAACGAGTACTATTGCGTTGCCGGAATTTTCAGATTGTGCGACTGAAATTATTCGTAATTCAATGACAGTACATCATCCGGTCCGATCGCGCCTCACCGAAGAAAAATGGCAAAAAAGCCGTCAAAGTCTAATTTTGGTTGATGATTTTCTCAGTTGCCCATTTTTAACTCGAACCGCTCCAGCCTTAGTTCACTGTCGATCGCAGGGGTATTCAACCCAAATCATTGAAGCGAATACGGATTTGTTGTTAACCTCAAGTTGGCGATCGACCTTGTTGCAGATCTTTGTGCGGGGGAATCCGTTGCGCAGTAATGCAAAATTTATCCATCGAATTAGCCAATGGCTTGAGTTTTTGCAACGATCGGACCAGTTGCAAGCGGTGATTTTCTATGGCAGTCCTTATGTTGCAGCTAAATTTTTACCGACGTTGATTGAGACTGTTCCGTCAGTATTTACCTATGGTCAAACTGTAGAAGCGCAAGCGATCGCCCTTGAGGCATTATTTCAGAGCGATCGATCGGGCGAAGTTGGTAAAGAGGGGATGTTTGCTTAGTTTACATAAGCTTGAGCGCCATAGAATGCCTTCAAGCATCCCAAAAGCACCGCTAGAATTCGCTTACAATAAAGAAAACCTTCGATCGCTCCAGCCATCAATTTAGCAATCAATCAATAGTCATCAATCATGTGGGAAACCATCCAAACCCAGCTTTATAACTTCAGTCAATTCGCCAACACCCAAGTCTTACAACAACTCAACCAACTCAGTCTCGTCAGCATCGCCGTCATCTTCACCGCCGGATTGCTCACCAGTCTAACGCCCTGCACCATTTCCATGCTCCCCATCACCATTGGCTACATCAGTAGTTGCGATGACGATCGGCCCTCTTCCGGTTTTGTCCAGTCATTATGGTTTGCGCTTGGCATGGCCACAACGCTTGCAGGATTGGGGATTGCGGCCACATTATTAGGTAAAGTTTACGGTCAAATTGGAATTGGACTGCCGCTGATTGTTGGGGCAATAGCCATTCTCATGGGACTCAATCAATTAGAACTGTTGCCCCTGCGAATGCCCGCTGGTCTAGGTCTTGAATGGATTTCTAAGGACTTACCCCGAGGGCTACGATCCTATTTAATCGGCCTCACCTTTGGTCTCGTCGCATCCCCTTGCAGCACGCCCGTTCTCGCTACATTGCTCGCCTGGATTGGCACCACCCAAAACCCGTTTCTCGGTGCTGGCTTGCTATTAAGTTATGCCGTCGGTTACGTTGCGCCCCTAGTATTAGCTGGCACCTTCACCAGTGCCCTAAAGAAAATCTTAGAAGTGCGTAAATGGTCCGGTTGGATTACTCCCACCAGCGGCGTGATTCTGATTGGTTTTGGCGTGGTGTCGATTGTTTCCCGCATTCCGTAAAGCGCGGTATTGTAAATGAGAGTACTTAATAAATCTTCGCAACCCCACCATCATTATGATTGCGGCTGTCAAACGTTTTACAAACCGAAAAGTTCTCCCCACATTGGGCAACCTCCAGCTTGCTATTGTCCTTCTCCTCGTCATTGCCGTCTTTAGTATCGCGGGCACCGTGATCGAACAAGGCCAAGGTCAAGCCTTTTATCAGACCAACTATCCTGAAAAGCCTGCGCTATTTGGATTTTTGACCTGGAAAGTATTGTTAAGAGCTGGCTTGGATCATGTTTACCGAACCTGGTGGTATTTGTCGCTGTTGATGCTGTTTGGAGCCAGCTTGATTACTTGCACCATAAAACGTCAAATTCCTTCTCTCAAGTGGTTTTCTCGGACCCAAAAGCTCTACACCAATCCTAAGCAATTTCAAAAATTTGCTCTCAGTTCCGAACTTCCTCAGGATTCAATTGATCCGTTGATTACGCTTCTCACTGAAAATAAATACAAAATAATTCAAGACGGCGACAAACTATACGCCCGCAAAGGAATTGTCGGTCGTATTGGCCCGATCGTTGTTCACATCAGCATGATCGTCATTATGGTGGGCGGCATCATTGGCGCAACCACCGGATTCATTGCCCAAGAAATTATCGCCAGTGGCAACACCTTTCAAATTACTAATATTGTTGATGCTGGACCTTGGGCCGCGTCTCAAGTTCCGAAAGATTGGGCCGTGAAGGTGAACCGCTTCTGGATTAATTATCTGCCCACTGGGGAAATTGATCAGTTCTATTCGGATCTCTCCGTACTGGATGAAGCGGGTAAAGAAGTCGATCGTAAAACCATTCATGTCAATGAGCCGATGCGCTACAAAGGCATCACCATGTATCAGGCGGACTGGTCCATTGCTGGGATTGCCCTCAAATTTAACAACAGCCCCGTCCTCAACTTTCCCGTCGGCAAGTTGAAGATTCCTAACGGTCGTCTCTGGGGAACGTTTGTGCCCATTAAGCCCGACGGTAGCGATGGGGTGTCGTTGATTGTTAAAGACATGCAGGGGCTGGTGCTGGTCTATGGCATGGATGGAAAACTGATTTCTACGGTGCGGAAAGGGATGTCGGTGGATGTGAAGGGTGTGAAAATCACTATTGTTGATGTCGTCGGCAGTACTGGGTTACAAATCAAGGCCGATCCGGGTATTCCTGTGGTCTATTTGGGCTTTGCATTGATGATGATCAGCGTGTTAATGAGCTATGTATCCCATTCTCAGGTGTGGGGACTTTATGAAAAAGGGCAGCTCTATGTTGGCGGTACCACCAATCGGGCGCAAGTCACCTTTGAACGCGAATTTATTGGAATGCTCGATCGTCTCAGTGCCTCGAAAATTCCTCTTCCACTAGATTCTATGAAGGAGACAAATTCTTTGGTCTGATCTAGGTATGGTTTCACCATAAAGTCCAAAAATCACGATCTAAATCACTGTCAATTGTAAATGACCTGTGTATACTGCTGTGGGTTAGGGGATCTTGAGCATCAGCCCCTAGCATGAATCTTATTTACATAGGTTGAATCGCTGGAGATATAGTCGGCTATAGTTAGTCTCCATAGCTTCTGTAACCATTCAACACCTTCGTTCGACAGGTCGAGTGGACGATCGCTCTTTATCATCTCTCACTACCTCATGACCTCTATTCCCTACTCCCCTTCCTTAACCGATCGTTCCAATGCCCTCCCCACTTCTTTAGATGGCACCTCTGTTCTGGCGCTTAAAGAATTAGTTGCCCGTCTGAGTCGGGAGCAAACTAAAATTCAGGATTTATTAAGTTCTCTTGGGTTTGCGCTGCGCAGCTTTAACAATCTCAACCAATTTTTAGAACTTATTCCCATGATGGCTTCCCGAGTCACGGATGCGGATGGCGGGGCGTTGATTATGTTTCGTAATGGCCAAGTGAAATTAGAGCAAATCCATTGTCAAGATCCGCGTTGGGGCCAAGAAGTCCGTCAAGCTTTCGAGCGTGCTGCCCGACAACTCACCACCTCCATCGCGAAGCTTCAGCCAACCGAAGCGTTGATTAAGTTTCCGGCGGCGATCGCATCTATTGATCAACAAATGATCCAAACTCTAGGGGAAGAAATCCAGGTTTTCGGAACGTCTATTGTTGCTAGAACTCACGAACGGGGTCGGCTTTTTGTCTTTAGTCGTGATCCAAACTATGCCTGGACTGAGCAACGTCAAAAGTTAGTGCGTCTTGTGGCCGACCAAACAGCGGTGGCGATCGATAATGACGAACTCACGACTGAATTGCGTAAAAAAGAACGGCTCGATCGAGAGCTTGAAATTGGAGCAGACATCCAAACCCGCTTGCTGCCTCGCAACTGTCCCACAATTGAAGGAATTCAACTAGCGGCGCGATGTAAAACGGCGAGTCGAGTGGGGGGTGACTATTATGATTTTATTCCGGTGGGTTCCTTGGGCCAAACGGTTGATAAATCTGGGCGATGGGGAGTGACGATCGGAGATGTGATGGGGAAGGGTGTTCCGGCAGGTTTGATCATGACCATGACCCGAGGGATGTTGCGGGCTGAGGTTTTGAATGGTCACAGTCCGGCAAAGATTTTGCAGCATTTGAATCGAGTCATGTACGCCGATTTAGAAAATTCTAATCGCTTTGTGACGTTGTTTTATTCTGAATATGATCCCAAAACGCGCATCCTATCCTATAGCAATGCGGCGCATAATCCTCCATTTGTTTGGCGATCGGCCACGGATACAATCGGACGACTTGATACCTTAGGTATGTTGATTGGACTGGATGCTAATACTTCTTATCAAGATTGTCAAATTCAACTCTTTCCAGGGGATTTGATTATTTATTACACCGATGGATTTACGGAGGCAGCGAATCCGATGGGGGTTCAGTTTGATGAAGAAAACCTAATCCAAGCATTTCGTTGGGCTGCGCTTCACTATAGCGATCCACAGGAGGTTCTGACTTATCTGTTTGATCAAGTTCAAGAGTTTGTTGGCATTGGGAATCCAAACACCGACGATATGACGCTAGTTGTTCTTCGGGTAACACCCTAATTCAAGATTTAGACCGATGGCATGACTACAAGAAATCCGTCACTAACTCGTCGTCAAAGTCATTTAAATTTTCTTTAGCTAATGCTTCAAGAGCTAATGCTTCAAGTCGTTCGGCCTGAATTCTTTTAGCTAGAACCATCCACCCCGGAACATGCTCAGGGAACCAACCTAAGCGAGAGATTGCCGGATTGTTGTTGATTAATCCTGTATCCGGCAGCAATGTCCGGGGAAACCGATCGCAAACTAAATGTTCAAACTCGTAGCTAAAGTGAGTCGCAGGTTGGTTCCGTCTGACCCATTGGCGCAAAATTTGTTCGACAGATACGGCTTTATATCGTCCTAAATACAAGGCTTCAATCACTGCCAACCTGATCCAATCTAGGGAAAACAAGGCTTGCCATTCGGCCAATAGTACTTGTAAGGGACGATTTCCCAGATCAAAACTGTAGTGCTGAAGCAGAGCCTCGGCATCTCGTTTAGTCAGACTTTCTGGGTTGGGTTGGGTGCTTGTCCAGGCAGGCAATGTTTGATAAATCATATTCAGAATCCATAGCATCAATGGGAATTAAATAATTTTCTCTAAATGTGAGCCACTTCAGTTATCTACAGGTCTTCAGTTTGAGTGTAGACGAATTCTCGATCGGATATGTGATTCTGCCAACATATTAACTAGAGCTTATCCACTATGGCTTCCGCAGACTGTTGCTTCAGATCACCCAAATCGTAAGCCTTCAAGGGGTCTAGCTTTTGGGGAGTAAAGAGGGCATCGGCGAGCCAAAACGAGATGCCTTGCAAACTTGGGTGAAAAACTCAAGAACATCCCGTCCTTGAACATTCAACGTCGTAATCACCGTTAAAAGGCGT
>JAPLHZ010000141.1 GCA_026389365.1 Cyanobacteriota bacterium | reverse complement strand
GTGTCGATTGATTATCTGTTGTAATTCTTCCTTTTCCAACTTTTCTAAATGCAATGCTTTTGGAGATGCCATAAACACTAATCTTTGATCATTATTTCATTTCTTCTTATAGTATCTTTACTTTAGCCGCCTTGTACTAGTTAGGACAATTGGATCTCGGGCAACTTCTAAGGCCAGGGCTTCGATCGCGACATCCATCCGAGCCTGAAACAGCAGACTCATGCCTAACCCATAGAACACCCCGCGTTTAGCCGGAACCAGTTGGGCGGCTTGGCGGAATGCCTCTGTTGCGGCTTTTGGGTTGGTGTTGAGCTGGAGCCAGCCGAGATTTGAATAGACGAATTCTTGATAGGGAGCGCTGGTGCGAGCGATGTTGAACCAGTCCACGGACTGTTGAAGCAGATCCGATCGGTTGGAGTTGAGGCCGAGATCCCCCAAAAACCAGCCGAGTTGTTGGGGATAGTTAGGGTTCCCAGGGAGCTAATTTATGTGCGTCGTCGAGGGTTTGGCTGAATTGAACGATCGCAGTTTGTTTTTGCTCTGGCGTAGTTTCGGGATTTTGAATAGACGCGATCGATTGAAAGCCTTGGCTTGACAACATCCAAGCTCGGTGAACGGGGACGAGCCAGACGATCGCTGCGATCGTCATTCCAGCCATAGCCAAGACCGAGTAGTTTTGATGACCGATCGGTGCCCAGTTTCTATTTTCGATCGCCTCAAAGCTAAATGGCATCGCCACGCCTGTCGCTTGTTGAAGTTCCCGCAATCGGGTGAGTTCGGGCCACCAAGTCTGAACCGTCCAAAGCCCAAGACTGAAAACAATGAATACGACTTGCAACAGTCCTTGCAGCGTCAGTAACCGTTGCCGTCTGGAACTATCGCCCATGTAGTGAGTACAGGCATAAAGCGCAGCCACCATACCAAGGGCCGCCATGCCCGCCCATCGAGCCTGCTGCGGAAAAACAGCGGTCATTCCAGACTGCACAATAGCCAGAACCGCCACGCCCGCAATCCAATCGAGACCATTTCCTAAACGCTGCCCCCCATCCGTCCAGGTTTGAATCATCAGCCACAGCACGGGACACAGTAAGGCCATTTGCCATATTAATACCCACGGCCAAGCCACCATTAAGGTGCTGCTATCGGGCAGTAAGGTAAACAGTGCATAAAAACTGAATCCGAGTAGGCCTAATAGCGGACGCGAAGGTTGGGAAGAAGATTCGGGGGCGTTCATAAGAATGATGGACTGCGCGATCGCTTCACTTATACCCAATTCTTTTAGAAAATGCTATTCGATCGTTAAAAAAGAGCAATTTAAGGATCAATTCGTTTCAGCAGCCAAAGTGTCGAACTAACCCCTACAAAATGCGCCGTAATTAAGTGTGTATTAGCCAAAACTAGAAAAATATCTAGCGGCTGGATGAGTTGCAGTTGAGAACCGGGCGAAAAAATTGCCCCCACCGCCATAAGTGACTTGCCTAGCAAAACCCCCGCGATCGCCTCGGCTGCGACCACCGCCATCAACAAGCCCACCCCGCGAATGGTTAAACTTCGCCATAGCAATTTAATCGTGTCCGACCTTTTCGGGCGAAGATTGGGATTTTCCTCTCGAATTCTCCGCCCCATCCGCACATAGTCAAACGACTGATAAATCCCATAGAACAAAATTCCCAAACTCATCAACGCGAAGACCACACCACCACCTGTCGCTGGGTTTGAGGCACTATCCCCGGCGGCCTGTCGCCCCATAGCAAGAGCAACTCCAGCAAAGGCAAAAATAACCCCAGAAATAATCGCCAGAACCGTCTGAACCCAGAAACTCACCCACCCGACTAACCGGAAGGTCTTAGAAACTTGTTTTAAATTAGAGGTATTCGGGGAATTCTCAGCCTGGTTAGTCATACAGTTATCCTAAATTTTCCATTATTTTGGACAGGCCATTGATTGTTATGGAGGGGGTGAATTAGTCCTAGCTCTGAGACTTGGTGTCATTGTGAGGGATATTGGGTTGCCCCGTCTAGATAGAATGACATCTTGAACAAGCTTGCTGTAGACGATCGGATCCAGGCAGTGGTGTAGGCATTGGGTGCGGGACTAGTCTAAGGACATTGAATTAAAATTGCGGAAATTGATGGATTGTTCTCCTGCCCAAATCAGTATTTAAACTGATTAATAATTAATCCGATCGATATTTTTTCCAGGAAGATACCCAGATATTTTTTTAAACAGAGGGATACATGAGATTATAAAGCTAATAATATAGATATCCTGAACTAGATGCTATGGGTCAGGATGCTATAGGTCAGGAAAAGCTTGCCGAATTAGGGCTGTTTTTTCATCTCTAGGGCAAATTTATTACCTTAGAGAGACGTGAATACCCTATATGGTTTGTTAGCTTTTTAGTAGGTACTGAAATAAGTCGTTCGTATCCAGTAGGTGTTAACCTTCTGAAGATGGATGACAATTTCGGTAAAAGTTGTTGTTTCTCACTCAAAGCCACACATTATTATGAAGTTTGAAGATATTTACCAATTCTTTAAAGATCCACCGCCTTTTTATCTTAATAAGGAACTCGCTGTCTGCTATGTACTGGCAGTGCTTTTAAAAGGCGATTCCTATGGAACCGAACTGATCCAACTTTTAGAAACTGACTATCCGCTGTATCGTTTGTCGGATACGGTGCTATACAGCGCCCTGAAGTTCCTAGAAGATCAGGAAATGGTGACGGGGTATTGGAAGAAGGTTGAAGGTCGGGGTCGTCCTCGTCGCATGTACCAAATCCGATCTGAGGTGATGATCCAAGCACAAGACTTGGCGACTCTGTGGGATGGCTATTCCGCAAAACATGAAGCGGCAGCAGCAGCTAAATAGATCTGAATTAGGTCCCATTATCCCGCTGTCTTGGTCCTTACTTGCGCACTTATTCGGTGCGCACTTTCTAGTTGGGTATAGTAATCGGCTGGGATTTGGGGCCAAAATTCACCCGGCACCGTGTCCCTAATCACATATTTAAGACTAGTGCGGGTTAGTGCCTTAAGCAGGGTACTATTTTGTAGATAGTTAGTTTAGGGTCACGAATTGCCATGGGCGACTCTGTTATTAATTCCACTTTGTTTCTGACCGTGTTGATGACGATCGGACAGATGTTTTTCATCCGTGCATCGGTTAAAGACCGGACTGAGACGGTGAGGCTTTCAGGTAAGCAGTCGCCAGAACTGTTGCTAGATCAACTTAAAAAGTATTTCGCGGACAGAGCTTATAAAGTCACTAGTATTGATGCCGATCGAAACTTAGTGAATTTGGTCGGCAACGTCCGTCCTAGTAAGTTTTTGGCGTTTTACTTGTCAGGGCTAGCCTTTTTTGGAACCCTATGTTTAGTCCTGATTCTGAATGTGGTTGCGCCAAATTTGTCTACGCTGTGGTGGATTATTCTTTCGCTTTCTCCATTGGCTGGCGTGTTTTATTGGAAAAAAGCGGGGCGATCGGAGACGGTTTCGTTTTTATTGGAAAATTCGGAGTCCAAGGACTCGGATTTGAAAATGAGTGTAATTAGGGTCCAAGCTCACCGCGATGAAGTGGAATCTTTACGGCAGTCACTAGAGTTGGAATTGTTAGATGAATCCGAATAGATAGGGCTGTTGGTGGAGAGTTAAATTGATTCAATGATTGGGATATTTTAAGTAAAAACCGAGGAAATACTAAAGTACTGCCTCGATTTTAATTTAATGTATTAAAAAGAATATGGTTATGAATTTGACCCATAACCTTAGACGCTGATCTAGAACGCACCTACAGGTGTCAATTCATCAGCTTCTTCTTCCTCTTCATCATCTTCCATATCGTCGTCATCTAGATCGATGTCATCAGTATCGACATCCGAGTCGTCTTCCATCTGGCGCAAGCTGGGGAAAAGAAAGTGATTCTCTTCCACATACTGAGCACCGAAAAGACCTTTCTCAGCCCAGAAGTACCGATCGGTGGTGTGTTCGTTGCGTTTCACCAATAGTAGCGCGGGGGGGAGAACTCCTTCAGTATGAATGAATTTCCGTGCAGCCGTCACCGGCTTATCCTCACCACAATCAATACTAAACTGTGGCACACCTTCTAAGATCCGTCGTCCTTCCTGACGACGACGACTCTTCCGTTTACGTCTCCTAGCCAAAACCCCTTACCTCCTTGAAACTGTTGCGAGATTACGCTTCTTGTTACAAAGCCGTCGAAATTATATGCCGTAAGGCAGTAATATTTCAACAGACGATCGCTTATTTACATGCCTTGAGACATTGAGTAAACAAATCGTTGAGAAACTCAACATAATAGGTTTAACTCATAATCTAGCGCTACCGCCATAGCAATATGGTAACCGATCCAAACTGTAACAAGGGGCACTTAAAGAACATCTAATAATGCCCCTAACTTACTCGTTGTAAACCCTTAAAGTCAATCTCTAAATTGAGAAATGTTGGCCAGCAGGTGATAATGGAGGCGATGTGAGTTCTATTTTTTCTGGAATGTCTGCAAGTCATGAATTAGTTATTATTTGTCAGTCACAGCTTTCTTTGTTGGTGGAAAGCTTGGGGGTTTCCAGTGCTACGGTCTATTTGACGGATTCGTGGGAGGGTGGAAATGCCTCACAATTGCAGCGGGTGGCCGTGGTTCCCCTTGAAACAGCCGTATCTCGTAATCCCCAACTCTCTGCGGGGGGCGTTTTGACTTCCCGGTCGATCGTCGATTTGGAGTCATCTAATTCATCTTCTATTGGCAGCGATTCCCATCATCAGTCCAGCAATCATCATCTCAGCAGTCATCAAATTGTCCTTCCTCTACTTCAGGACGATCGGGTCTTAGGGGTATTGGTGGCTGAACGAAATCACCCGTGGGATACGATCGCTCAGCTTCAACTAGATGCGATTCGGCAAGCTTTAGTTTCAGCTTGTATCTTGGATTTCCGCTCTCGATGGTTTGAACAGCAAACACAGCAACAACAAGTTTTTCAGCGGCAGCAAAAGGATTTACTTGATAATTTACTCCATCAATTTCGCAACCCATTAACGGCCATGCGGACCTTTGGAAAATTACTGGTGAAACGACTTGTAGATGTGCCTCGGAACCAAGAGGCTGCCGACAGTATTGTTAGTGAAAGCGATCGTCTTCAAGCCTTGCTTGTTCAATTTGAGCGGGCGATCGAAGGCGGCGGAATCAAATCTTTACCCTTAACGATTGCGCCATCGGAAACGGTGGGGACAACGGCATTACTTCCCGCCACGACATTAGGCCGATCGTTAAACTTGGCAACATTGGAGGTTCAATCGGTCTTACATCCGGCCATTCGGTCGGCATTGGGGGTTATGGACGATCGGAATCAGACCTTGCAAATCGACGTTCCTAAATCTTCGATATGGGTTGAGGCCGACCCATCAGCCTTAGCGGAAGTGGTCATTAATTTATTAGACAATGCAAGTAAATATACGCCTGTCGGAGGTCGGATTTGGGTGGAATTGAACGATTGCGACGATCGAGTTGAGTTGTGGATTACGGATACGGGTTATGGCATTCCCAAAGATGATCAAAATAGATTGTTTGAGCGACATTATCGAGGTGTACAGGCACAGTCAACGATCGCAGGGACTGGACTAGGACTGTCTATTGCGCGGGATCTGATGCGACAGATGCAAGGCGAGATAATGGTCTTAAGCCCGCCACCTATCGACCATGCCATACCGGGATTTCCGTCAGGCACGAGTCTTCAGGTGACGCTGCGAAAGGCGGAAGTGAATGGGGACATGTGAATCTAGAGCAACACTAGCTTCCTTGTTTGTCAAACAGCGCAGTTTTTAAATCCTCGGGTTTGAACACCCCAAATTCTGTAATGATTCCTGCAATTAAATTTGCTGGGGTGACATCAAAGGCTGGATTGAAATAATCAACCCCCACCGTTGGACAAATTACGGTGTTTCCAATCTTGTAAATTTCAGCGGTGTCGCGTTCTTCGATTTCAATATGGCTGCCATCAGGAATACTGAAATCAATCGTCGAGAGCGGTGCCGCCACATAAAACGGAACATTGTGGGCTTGGGCGACGAGTGCCAAGCTGTAGGTCCCAATTTTATTCGCAGCGTCTCCGTTAGCGGCAATTCGATCGGCTCCCACCACCACCACATCAATCATTCCATGGTGCATACAGTGGGCCGCCATGTTGTCCGTAATGACGGTGACGGGGATACCTTCTTGGGCACATTCCCAGGACGTTAGCTTGGCTCCTTGCAGGCGTGGGCGAGTCTCGTCAGCATAGACCCGTTCTAGACGACCAGCAGTCCAGGCCGATCGGACTACGCCAAGGGCAGTACCGTAGCCCGCTGTGGCGAGTGCACCCGCATTGCAATGGGTTAGCAACCGTAGTTTGTGTGGCGATGCTGGGAGGACGGTGAGACCGTTATCGCCCATCGCTTTACAGGTGGCTAAATCGTCTTGGCAAATTTGATGAGCAGTTTCGAGTAGCACTTGACGCAAATGGGCCACGGTGCCAAGGGTTTGGCGGGCTGTTTTCATCATCCGATCGATCGCCCAAAACAGATTCACCGCTGTGGGCCTTGTTGCTCGTAGCTCATTAGCAATCACACCAAGTTGAGTCAGGAATTGATCACGATCGTCCGTTTGGATTTCGGTTGCGCCGAGATAAATACCATAGGCCGCTGCAATCCCAATAGCGGGTGCGCCTCGGACAATCATGGTGAGAATAGCGCGGGCCATGTCGCTGGAGCGAGTAATTTCGACAACGCTAAATTCTTGGGGAATACGGGTCTGATCGATCAGAACAACCCGGTCCTGTTTCCAGACAACTGGGTAAACAGGATTGGACGAGAGTGTAGGGGAAACCATGACGTTTGAGGGGGGGAGTAAATAGTAAGAATGGGTTGTCGGGAGACCATACTACAAGAGAATGGGGTTGATTTACTGCCTTGTTTTGAGACTATTCAGCCCGCTTGAGAACTGGCTTAGACGGCTTAACCTATAACGGTTTAGAAAGAAAGAGGCTAACTTAAAATGGTCGTCTGAAAACATTATAAAAACCCTGCTATCAATCTGCCATTAATGTGTTTTGAGCCAAACAGAATGTATTATTATTTATAGATATGCGATCGATTTGAAGAATATTAACTGCAAGGAAAGACCGTACTTAATCCATGAGTAAGAAAAAGAAAATCGAACCCTTGACAGGTGAAGAGCTACTTCAGAAAGTCAAAGAGTTAGAAAACTCCAGTCGAGAAGAAAAAGCTAAAGCCTGTGGTTACTCCACCCAAACAAAAAATGGGTTAGAGCGCGTCAATATCATGAAGTTCCAGAATGCTTTAATCGATGCGGCTGATATTTTGCCTGCTGGGAAACAGGGTCCGGGGCGAGGTGGACGCAATGCAAGCTATCGCATTAGTGTGCAGTCCAATGGTAATTTGCTGATTGGCGCGGCTTATACCAAACAAATGGAGTTGGAGGCCGGGGATGAGTTTTTAATTACGTTAGGCCGTAAGCACATCAAGCTGAAACAAGTTGATCTTGAAGAAGACGGTGATGACGAATAAGCTGTTGAAGTGGGGAGTACGGGTGATCAAATTACGATCGTATTTCCCCATATCCTCAGTTTCCTGACTAGAGTTTTATTGATTTAAGTTACCGTACCGATCGGATGGTTGAGATTTTATGAATGATGTATTGAAAGATATTGATTGGTCGATCGCATTACCAGCAGGACTAGCCGGGACAATCTTCCTAGGTGGAATGTTGATGATGTTTACGGGGATATGGACGGCACGCGATAAGTAGTTGTTATGTCAGTCGGCGTGTCAATTGTTCTATCAGTCAACGCCTCAGCTTGGGAGCAGCTTATCTCCACATAGGGTTTGAGCGCTTCTTTAGTTTGAGTAATGCTGACCGAATTCAGAACGCCATCTCGATCGAGTAACCCGAGAATTTTGTTGGGTTGGCTCGCTTCGCAGACAGGCAGATGCCGCAATCCACGGGTTGCCATGCGGGATAGAGCATCGCTGACAAATTCGTCGGGCGCGGCATATAAAACTTTTTGAGTGCAAATAGTGCCGACAGCTTGTTGGGAAAAGGGTTCACGATCGTCTTGCGGATTACTTTCCCACCGGGCGATCGCCCGATTAATATCCTGAAGCGTGAGAATTCCAAAAATAATTTCAGAGCTATTTTCATCTTCACTCACCCGATCGTCATGGCTCAGAATTATTGCGCTGTGAACTTTGAGCGACGTTAATTTTAAGCCCGCTTCCACAATGGAGGTTGCGGCAGAGAATGTAATGACTTGAGTTTGCATCAATTGGGCAACCGTCAATCGGTTTAGAAACTGCTGACGAGGATCGGAGGCCGCAGGTTCGGTGCTAACTTCGGCGGTAGCGGGTTCTGGCACGACTTCATTTTTGGGGCGAATGCGTTCCACAACCCAAACACTCAAGCCAACTGCCGCCATCAATGGCAAGACAATTCGATAGTCGCGGGTGAGTTCAAACAAGAGTAAAATAGCGGTTAATGGTGCCCGAGTACTGGCTGCTAGAACCGCTGCCATGCCGACCATTGCATAGGCTGGGGGCGCGGCAATGCTGCTGGCAAACATGGGTAAAAGTTGGGGGAGAAGCTCACCATAAGCTGCACCCAATGCGGCTCCTAGAAATAAGGCGGGGGCAAATATTCCTCCGACCAATCCGCTGCCCAGACAAATTGCGGTGAGCAATAATTTGCTGACTAAAAGTGCCGCAAGTAACGGAAACGAAAACTGGACATCTCGTAATATTGCCTCAACCGTCTCGTACCCAATTCCTAGGACTTGCGGTAATTTCAGCGCCACTAAGCCGACACACAAGCCGCCGACGATCGGTTGCAGTTCACGAGGGATTCGGGTAAGAAACTGCGCGGCAGGTATTTGACCTTGGAAGGCTTTTTGAAAGCTGGTGTTGAGTTGAGTATAGAGAATCGCCACTAAGCTGGCACAGAGACCCAAGCCCAAGTAGAGCGGTAACTCTAACGGACTTCGCACTTCATAAATCGGCAATTCAAAGGCAGGTTTTGCCCCCAAACCAATCTGGGCAATCAGAGACGAGACGACCGCTGACAGCACCACCACACTGGCTGATGACGTGGCGAACGTTGTCCCCAAAACAATTTCTAAGGCAAAAAACACGCCTGCGATCGGTGCATCAAAGCCCGCCGCAATCCCCGCTGCCGCACCTGCACCGAGTAACAATCGTTGGCGTTCTTGGGACACTCGCAGTGCCTGTCCCAGTAACAATCCCAGATTTGCCCCAATCTCCACACTCGGGCCTTCCGGTCCCAAGGATGCGCCGGATCCCAGAGAAATAGCCGCCGCCACCATCTTAGTCACGGGCCGCACAACGGAAACTTCCTGAGCACTCTGCACCGCCGCCACCAACGCGGACAGCCCCGGCCCAAACTCTCGCCAGCGCCAGCGCATCCAGCCAATAATCACGCCGCCGAACACAGGCATCAGCGAAAGACTCCAGCCTCCGCTCTTGGGAATCAGTCCAGCCAATGCACCACTTAAGTCGGCAAAAAATAAATAATGTACCAGACCGATTAAGTATCGAAATGTAACCACACCCATGCCGGTGCCTGTCCCGACAACAAACGCAAGCAGCAAGACAATGGTCTCGGGGGAGGGGTGCAAATTATTGAGAACCGTCGAGAGTCGAAACGGTGAGGTTGTGGATTTAGTGGGTTGCACCGTGATGACCCGCGAGGTAGACGATCATAAACTTATATTTCTATTGTGAGTGATGGACTGAGCGAAAGCAATCAATTGGCTCAGAATTAATTGGTCCGGATCGAATGGTAAATTTGGGAGGCATTTGTTTTATGAAATGGTTCCTTTAATGACGACTCTAGCCCAGGCGAATCGAATTGTAAGTTACTGGTTTGACCTAGGTTGGGAAGAAAATCCCAAGGTCCGAACAGAGTGGCTGGAGTTGGATACTAATTTTGATGCGGCATTGCGGGAACGCTTTTTGGGACTGCATGAGAAAGCCATGGATAATTTGCTGCTGCATTGGTACGACCAGCCGAGTAGCTGTCTATCGTTAATTGTATTGTTGGATCAATTTTCGCGGTATATGTTTCGGGGGACACCTGCGGCTTATGCTAGTGATGGCATGGCCCTGATGGCGGCGGATCATGCGTTGAA
Organism: Cyanobacteriota bacterium; assembly: GCA_026389365.1. Classification (GTDB taxonomy): domain Bacteria; phylum Cyanobacteriota; class Cyanobacteriia; order Leptolyngbyales; family Leptolyngbyaceae; genus JAAFJU01. The sequence continues at coordinate 1,343 of JAPLHZ010000141.1, read as the reverse complement.
TATGGATTGCGATCAGGATTTTCATCCGATTCCCCGACTGTTTTTTTATATGCCGTTCTATCACAGCGAAGATCCGAATAATCAGGCGATCGCGGTGGAAAAGTTTAGTCAATATGAAGGCGATCCGGCATTGGGAATGTTTTATGTTGAGGCATTGAAGCATCAGGCGCTGATCGATCGCTTTGGTCGGTTCCCCGATCGTAATGAGATTTTGGGCCGAGTGAGTACAGCAGCAGAAATCGCATCTTTGTCAGAAGCGCGATCGCACTATTAATCTTAAGGCTTAAAATCCAAGCTGCCTAAATCTAAGCTAATGTCCAAACTTAACCACAGCACGATGCAAAAAAAATGATTTTGCGCTAGCGTAAGAACAAGGGATGCACTAAGTTTTTAAGCGAATTCCTGTGCGAGGTTTTGATCATGCGTTTCCCCATTTCACATTTTAGTTCAGAGGCATCTTATTTTTGAGCAAGATGCTTCAGGTGATGGGGCTAGCCACCATTGTTGCTATTCCTGTTTGTTTTGCAACTCCTGCTCACGCCAATGATTTTTATCGGCCAAATTATCGGTCAGATCGTTGGAATGGTTTTCCTCTGAGGGGACGAGTCATTATCAATTTTCCGTCGCAGCAGCGCACAACTGAATCAACGATAATCCTTCAAGTCGATCGGTTTGGATCTTCTCATACCGACCAATTTCGTGATTTAAGAAATGGCGATCGGTTCTTTGGTCAACAATATAATAATGAGGGCCGCATTCACTACGATCGATTTGAGGGCGATCGATATGGCAACGATCGGCAGGTTAAAGTAATTCGGATTTACAATGATCGGGATTCTGACCCTAGGTTTTCTTTACATATTGGTAAAGCAGCAATTCTGAAGATTGATGGGTCAAAAGTCTTACTTGATTATAGCTATAGCCAGTGAAGTTAGGACGCAGCAAGAGCAAGAACGGAGTCTATAGCATCATGAAGATTAGGTGAATCCCTTAGGAGTTTACGGATACGAGATTTCAGCCAAGCCCAACATTTTTCAATACGGTTAAGGTCTGGAGAATATGGGGGTAAATACAGGGTCATTTCATTCTAGATTTAGGTGACGAGTTTATGTGGTTTCGGCCATCGAAGACGAAAATCTCTGATGCCTGGAACGGCGCGTTCTCGTAGATGCACAAAAGTCGAAATTTAGAATGAAACAGCCCTGGGGGTAAATAGACAACCTTACATCCTGCTGCTTCAATCAAATCCTGAATGCGTCCACCATGATGAAAAGTAGCATTATCAATAATCACCCATTGCCCAACTTTGAGAGTTGGAATCAAGCAAGATTCTAACCAGATTT
>JAPLHZ010000277.1 GCA_026389365.1 Cyanobacteriota bacterium | reverse complement strand
TTTCTACGAAGCGCTCAAAGATGCCATTGATCATGATCATCTATCTCTCGTCAAGTTTTCTAGCTCACGAATTCAATCCTATTCAAAATTTCTGATCACTTCAATTAAGTAGTACATAAGATCACCTTAACAGGGGTAGGTTGTATAGTCTACCGTATCAAACTAGCGGCATAGGGTGTTTCGTGAAGATGGGCTTTATTAGCTGAACCAAACAATTTCAATTTACCCGTAATTACTTCTTCCATGGCCTCGATCGAACTGGAGGTAATATCTAGTAAATCTTGTGGACCTTTACTACAAAGTTCATCTTTCAGAGATTGCATATAGGCTTGACGCACTTCAGTATTCACATTGAATTTGCATACTCCCAATTGAATCGATCGTTCAATCATCCAATCTGGCAATCCCGAAGCCCCATGCAAAACTAATGGAATATCAATCAAACTACGAATCTTAGAAAGCCGCTCGAAATCTAGTTTAGGCGGACTTTTATATTCACCATGGACATTCCCAATTGTCACGGCTAATACATCTACCTTTGTTGCATTTACAAATTCAACTGCTTGATCCGGGTCTGTCATTTTGGCTTCTTTTTCAGCGATCGTCAAACCATCTTCCGTGCCACTAATTCGACCAATTTCCGCTTCGACAATGGCATTATGCTGATGGGAAAGTTCAGTCATTTTACGAGTAAATGCTAAATTTTCTGCGTACTCCATGGGAGAGCCATCCGCCATAATGGACTTAACTCCAGCATTTAGAACATTCTCAATATCGCCCTCTGAGGTGCTGTGGTCAAGATGAACTGAAATGGGAACGGTTGCCGATCGGGCCGCTTCTAAGCACATAGACACGAGCATTGATTGACCATACTTCAATGCGCTGGGATGAAGCTGAAGCATCGCTGGACTGTGATTGGTTTCGGCAGCAACTATTACAGCCTTTACGCCCTCAAGATTGTATACATTAAAGGCTCCGATCGCGTATGCATTGCGGCGGGCAGTTTCCAAAAGTTCACGGGTAGATGCAATCATTCACAGACCTCAATCATTTATAGACTTGAATGGGGATTAATAGTTAGGCATGTCTTATTAATTGCCGCCAATGAAACGCGACACGATTTTCTATCAAATTTTTCAGCAATCTCCTCAACTTTTGTTCGATCTCCTGCCGCAGCCACCTGCTAGCACTCAAGGATACAACTTTGAGTCGGTCGAGATCAAAGAAGCATCATTTCGGATTGATGGTGTCCTGACTCCTCCGGATCCAAATGGAGATGTATTTTTTGTAGAGGTTCAGATGCAACGGGATCCCAAGCTCTATGAACGAATTTTTAATGAGGCCAGTAACTACACCTATCGACGAACGGAGATGTTTTCACAGTGGTATGGTGTGGCAATTTATCCGAGTCATAGCATTGAGCAAACGAGTACAAAAGTTCCCTATGAATTGTTTGATAGTGGCAGAATTAGAGCAATATACTTGGATACTTTGGGGCAAATCGATCAGCTTCCCATTGGCTTAGGCTTGATGGTGTTGACGACTCTGGAAGGTGATGAAGCTGTCGGTGAAGCCAGACGAATGATTTCACGATCGCGTCAAGCCCTCGATGAAAATGTCATAATAAACATGGTTTCAACGATCATGTTGTCTAAGTTCACTACGTTTAGCCGGGACGAGGTTGATGCAATGCTAGGGTACAAAATTGATGAACTGAAACAAACTAGAGTCTATCAGGACGCGCTTCAAGAAGGCCGTGAAGAGATTCTACTTATTCTTTTAGGACACAAATTTGGGCCACTCTCTTTGACCAATTCGTCCAAAATCAAGTCGTTGGATTTCGATCGGCTCCAAGCTCTTATAGCTATAGCCAGTGAAGTTAGGACGCAGCAAGAGCAAGAACGGAGTCTATAGCATCATGAAGATTAGGTGAATCCCTTAGGAGTTTACGGATACGAGATTTCAGCCAAGCCCAACATTTTTCAATACGGTTAAGGTC
>JAPLHZ010000086.1 GCA_026389365.1 Cyanobacteriota bacterium | reverse complement strand
GGCGTTTTCCCGCACTACGCCTTGTATCAGTCAAAGCTGAGAAGGCTTCGACAATGGCGAGTTCGGACATGAAACCCTCAAGTTTAGGCGAGATTAGTTGACTAGCATATCAGTGCCTAGACGAGAATGAAATAGCCCTGCCCACAATTAAGCCAGAAGATGCGATCGAAACCGTATTTGAAAACTTCTGGAATCAAGAACGCACGGTCGCCCTGCACCAACTCTGTCTCAAGGAAAATCTGAGACTCGGAGCCGTCAACCAAATATCGCCGACTACAAATTCTCAGGCAAAAAACCATTACGCGAAACAGTACTAGATGCCTGTAACGAAAAACCCAAACTCTTGGAGCGCAAAAAAATCTTCGATCGCGTCGTGTCACAATTACTCGACATTATCAACAAGTTCGATGATGCTCTTGGCGCATTTGAAGAGGGAGTATAAACTAGGGCAAACTCCACCTTGATCCGTATTAAGTCTGTATTAAGTAGGACGCTTCGAGTTCCTCTATACTGGATGACGAAACTCTAATTAACCTTTACCCATGGAATCCCCTTCCGTTTGCCCAGTGCCCCTTGAGCAGCGCCCCGTGAATGAGTTTCGGGAGTTAACCGAGTCACAATATTTTCGGTGGGCCACGCTGCGAGGTTGGGATTTTTTTAAGCCATTAGCGATCGCCTTTGGGGCCAGTTTCATCATCTCCGCACCGACCTCAGCCGCCAGCTACCCGATCGCGGAAGCCCCGTTAGAGTGGTTTTTGATTGCAGCGGCGGGGGCTTGTTTGATTCCATTTTTGATGCTGATTCGGTTGTATTTGGGCTGGAACTACATTCGGAGTCGGTTGTTGGACACGAAGATTTTTTATGAGGAAAGCGGCTGGTATGACGGCCAGACTTGGGAAAAGACCCGAGATTTTCTCAATCAAGATAAGCTAATTGTTACCTACGAAGTTCAGCCCGTGGTCAAACATCTTCAGCAAGCGATCGTTTTTGCTGGGGGGGTGATGTTTGGGCTAATTATCGCTAGCATTGGATGGGCGTTTCTAGATTAAATGACCTAGAACACGTTAAGAAATAGTTTAATTGACCCTTTTAGGATTTTTGGTGCCATGACCAGCAGAGCAAGACGTGGGGACACCCCAGAGCTACAAATTAAGCTATTGCGGGAAGGCCTTGTTGAATCGGTTCACCATGCCCATGCCGTAGTGTGTGACGATCGGGGCCGGGTACTTTTGACGGCGGGACAAGCGTTATATGAGACGTTTATCCGATCGTCGTTGAAGCCATTTCAAGCCATTTGTGTGACTTCGACCGGGACATTAGAACGATTTGGCTTAACCGATCGGGATTTGGCTATTATTTGCAGCTCCCACCAAGGGACCATGGAGCAAGTTCGTCAGGCATTCAACATTTTGTGGCGGGCAGACATTGACTCGACGGCGCTACAATGCCCAATTCCGGCGGGGAAAACCAATGCGCTGGAGTATAACTGCTCTGGGAAGCACGCAGGCATGTTGGCCGCTGCAAAGCAGATGAGTTTACCGACGGCGACTTATTTGCAACGCAATCATCCGGTGCAGCAGTTGATTTTGGCTCGGGTCGCGGATTTGCTGAAAGTTCCAGCAGCGGAATTTATTGTGGCGCGAGATGACTGCGGCGCACCGACCTACTTCATGCAGTTGCAGCAGATGGCTTGGCTCTATGCGCAGTTGGGTTCGGGCGAGAGTTTGGACTTGGAACAAATTGTTCGGGCGATGACCTTGCATCCTGAATTGGTGGCAGGTGTGGGGGAATTTGACACGGAAGTGATGCGATTGACTCAAGGCGAAATTGTCAGTAAGTCTGGGGCAGAAGGCATTCAGTGTTTGGGTCGGGTCCGGGAAGGTATGGGGATGGCCATTAAGGTCGTCGATGGATCGAAGCGGGCTAAATATGCTGTAGCAGTAAACTTATTGGAGCAGATGGGTTGGATTGGTCCAGCGGTGGTGGATGAGTTGACGGAGCGATTTGTTGCGATCGGCTCCTTCAAGCGCTTAGAGATTCAGGGAGAGTTAATTTCTTAGGACGTTCCTAAATGAAAAAGCCCGCGATTGAAATGTGGGCTAAGAGAGAAAGTCCCGACCGGACTCAGAGAATGGTTGGGGCTAAATTATTTCAGATTTTATTTTCTGATTGAAATCTACGATCGTCATGACAACTAAGCCGTTCGACCAATTTAATAAAAAATTACTTCAAGAATTGCTCTCGCCTTTTGGCATAGGAATGAGAACTAAATAAGATCCAGAACTGGGATTCCCTTAAACTCTTCCTAGAAGCCATAAGGGTTTCAAGAATTGTGGGTGTTATTAAATCCTCGTTCCATAGTGATTCCGAATCTTGCAGTGTTGGGTGAAGAACGAATGATCGATGTGTTCTTTGAACCTCACCCTGGCGTGGCCCCAAATGTGGATGAATTAGGCGTTTTAGTGCAAATGATCGATCGTCCCGCTCTTCTCGAACCCTTTCGCAGCGCTCTGACTAATGAAAACGTAGAGACCTGTCTGATCAAACTCTTTGGTCTTCGTAATGAACTGCAACGCGAACATCCCGTTTTTACGATCCAGACTCCCCCGCACCTCTGGCTTTTAGCGGCAGAAGTATCCGACCGATTACTTCAAGAATTTACCGATGGGAAAGCAAGTTCTGAGCTTGGAGAAGGGTTTTACCCGATGAAAAAAGGGTTGAGAACGACGATCGTGGCGCTTGATGAATTGCTAGATACGCCGCAGACATTATGGTTGAGGCTAATGGCAAAGGGAAAGGTTCAGGCGAATGCGATTGAAGAATTGATTCTTCTGCGAGAAAGCGATCCAAAACGTCTAAACGCCCTAAACCTAATCGTGTCTTGGCGTATTAGTATGGAAATAACAAATCAACTTGAAAGTGAGGAGAGTAGTACACTCATGGCACTATCACAAGCCTATCTAGAATGGGAAACGATCACCCGACGAAAAGGAGTTGAACGAGGTTTAGAACAAGGTTTAGAACAGGGTTTAGAACAAGAACGTCGATCGGCGATTCAAGATTTGATGGCACTGCGGTATGGGACGATTGATCGGTCATTAGAGGCATTAATACCCAACTTGATGCTGCTGACGAGTAAGGATTACACTAGGCTACTACTTCAGATGTCTCGCCAAGAATTGATTCAACATTTTGAGGCATGAATACAATGGTTTCACCATTTCCAGGAATGGATGCATATTTGGAACAACCCTCTTTTTGGTTGTCTTTTCATAGCCGATTGATTGTTGCGATCGCCGATGCTCTTGCCCCTCAGTTTTTCTCACTATTACATCGAAGTCAAGACAAGAACCTATTCAGAAGGAGGCGGGGATGTGATGATTGGGATTCCTGATGGGGCTGTGTATCATCTTAGTATCGATTTTTGCGATGAAGGTGATGTTCTTGTTGATGATATGTTGTAAAAGTTTCACCCTTTAGGACTTGTTCCATGACGCGATCGAACCAGACAATTTTGGCCGTAGAGGGTTTGCGAGTGGAGTTCCGAAGCCGCCATAACACGTTGGTTGCAGTGAAAGACATTTCATTTAACGTTAATCGTGGTGAAACCCTGGGAATTGTCGGTGAGTCGGGTTCGGGGAAGTCGGTGACGGCGTTGGCGGTGATGGGGTTGGTGGAAAATCCGGGGAAGGTGACGGGCGGCCAATTGTGGTTTGATGCAATGGGGGACTCGAACGGGGGGGTAGATTTACGATCGCTTTCTTCTAAGCAATTAGAAACCCTGCGCGGCAATCAGATTGCAATGATTTTTCAAGAGCCAATGACCTCGTTAAATCCGGTTTATACCATTGGATTTCAGCTTGTCGAAGCCATTCAACTGCATCAGCCCCTGACTAAATTGAATGCCGAAAAACGGGTCTTGAGTTTGTTGCAAGAAGTGAAATTGTTGCCGAGTGATGACGCATTACTGGAACAGTACAATCAATCAAATAATCCCAGTGAAGCGATCGATCGTCATAAACGCGCATTGCTCGATCGCTATCCCCATCAGCTTTCGGGCGGTCAATTACAGCGAATTATGATTGCCATGGCGATTTCGTGCGATCCGGTGTTGTTGATTGCGGATGAACCGACGACGGCATTGGATGTGACGGTGCAGGCGACTATTCTGGACTTGTTGCGGGAATTGCGCGATCGGCGGGGAATGGGCATGATGTTCATTACTCACGATCTGGGATTGGTGGCGGAGATTGCCGATGACGTGGCGGTGATGTATGAGGGAAATATTGTCGAAACTGGGTCGGTGATGGATATTGTTTCGAGTCCCCGCCATCCTTACACTCAAGGGCTTTTGACCTGTCGGCCCAATCCCGATCGGCGGCTTCAGGTGTTGCCAACGGTGGCGGATTTTATGTCAATTACAGTAAATGATCAGGGCGATCGGCAAGTGACGGCCAAGCATGAAAGTATTGCAGAGGTCCTTAATACTTTGCCAGAAATTAGTGATGCTCAACTGAATGAGCGATTGAGGCACTTACGATCGGTAGAGCCTTTGTTATCGGTTAATAATTTAACTGTTTCTTATCCAATTAAGAATGCCGTTGGCCGAGTAGAACGGGTATTTAAAGCAGTGAATGATGTTTCATTTGAGGTGTATTGCGGAGAGACTTTGGGGTTGGTGGGCGAGTCGGGTTGCGGGAAATCGACATTGGCGCGAACATTGCTGCGATTAATGGAGCCGTCAGGTGGAACTATTCACTTTGACAATCAAGATTTGTTAGCAATGAAACCTAACGCCTTGCGACAATTGCGACAAGATATTCAAATCATTTTCCAAAATCCATTTAGTGCGCTGGACCCGAGAATGAATGTTGGCGAGGCGGTGATGGAACCGTTGAAGATTTTTGGGCGGGGAAATAATAGTAAGGATTTTCAAGTGCGGGCGCGGTATCTGCTCGATCGAGTGGGGCTAGACGGAAGCCCGGAAACCATGGCCCGTTATCCTCATCAGTTTTCCGGTGGTCAACGGCAACGGATTTGTATTGCGCGGGCATTGGCTTTGAATCCGAAGTTTATTATTTGTGATGAGTCGGTGTCAGCGTTGGATGTGTCGGTGCAGGCGCAGGTATTGAATTTGCTTAAAGAGTTACAAGCTGAGTTCAATTTGACCTATGTCTTTATTTCCCATGATTTGAGTGTGGTGAAGTTCATGAGCGATCGGATTATGGTGATGAATCAGGGCAAAATTGAAGAACTCGATACCGCTGACCAAATTTATCGCAATCCCCGCCAAGCTTATACCCGTAAATTGATTGATTCAATTCCAGTGGGAAGTTTAGACAAAATCCGATCGCGTCAGGCCATGAGAGACAAATTGTAATCCGATCGGTTGCCATTATGATATTGCCACCGACTAATGCCACAGACTAAATTGTAGCTATAGCGTTGATTTTAAGGGTGTCACCATTAATTTAAATGTGCCTCCGGTGGTTTCTCCAAACGATCGCACTCGAATGATATAGACTCCAGATTTAACAATTCGCATAAACAAAAGTGAATTGGGGGTTCCATCGGGACCATCATCATTTTCTGCGATCGGAAGGCCCTCTTTAGTCATCAGAATGACCATCGGATCAAATACCTCCGAGACCAGATCTACTGCGATTTGATCTCCAGCTTTGAGTGTCACGTTATAGTCCCGTGCAAATCCACCTTGCCCGGTGGGAATATCCCGATCGCTCAGTGTATCACTAAGCTCTTGACCGAGAATAAGAGGCAAGGGGGTATATACAGGTTTATCAGCAGGCTTCTCGGTGGCCCATCCTGCTGGCAATCCGAGCAATCCCAAAAATGCAATAGACATAATTTGAATTAGAAATCTTTGAAAACGCATTATAATTGGGCTATTTTGACAATTACTTTGGAAGCTATACTTTGGAAACTATTTGGACGGTAATAGCTTCTCTAATTCTGCTAGGGGAACGGCTCCGGATAGAAGTTCTCCATTTAAAATAATGGCCGGAGTACCATCAATTCCCAGTGCTTCCCCAAGTCGTTGATCCGCTTCTACAGCAGCTTTAGCTTGAGGACTTTTACGATCGCGATCGAATTTAGCTAGATCTAATCCCAAGGTAGTGGCGATGCTCGTATAGCTATTTGTATTCAATGTTTTTTGTTGATCAAACAATGCATTATGATATTGCCAGAATTTTCCTTGTTGTTGTGCCGCCCAAGAGGCAAGCGCAGCATTCATCGCTTCATTATGAATTTGAGTCAATGGAAAATGTTTATAAACCAATGTCACCCGATCGGGATATTTCGCCACCAATCCATTCAGTTCAGTACGCGCTTTTGCACAGAAAGGACATTGGAAATCCGAAAATTCAATTACGAGAATCTTGCCTTTCCCATCGGTGGGCGATTGTCCAATCGCTCGTTTACGATCGGTATTTAAGGCCGTCAGAATGTCTTGCTGTGCTTTTTGGGCCTTAAGTTGCTGATTGCGTTGGTAACGTTGCAAGGTTTCTAAGATAACTTCAGGATTGCGCTTAAGGACTTCTAATACCTGTTGTTCAAATTGAGCATCCACCTTAGGCCCACTACTAGTGGCTGTCTGAGCCAAGGCTGGAAGCGGACGAATGTTGAGGGTGAGGATTAATCCGATCGTTAAGCAGAGCAGCGATTTATTGCAAAACAACTCAAGCATTGGGCGCATGGCAATCACTATTAACACTAAAAATTCGTCTCTATCTTCCCACTTAATCGAACCATCCCAAAGCCTCGGTGTTATCTTTAGTGAGACAGTACTTTTTTCTTAGTGCCATGCCGTCGTCTTTATCTCAGTTTTTACCACAGCTTTTGCCACAGTTAGCCGTCACCACGATCGCTACTGTCACCTCTCTTACAGTTACTGCACTCACTACAGTTGTACCTGTCGCTCAAGCTGCCGATCGTATCTATGTGACCTACGGTTTACTGGAGCGCTCTATTGGCTTTGATGCCTTGGAGAACTTTGCCAAAACGGGAGAAGTTGATGATGACTTATTTGTCTACACCAGTTACGTCAGCCCAGCCCAACGTAAAGAATTGCAATCAATTTTGCAAGCAAAAGCGGATGTCAGTCCCGTGGCAATTTCTCAATTTTTATATAGTCCTCAAGGTGAACTATTACTAAAACGTCTTGGGCAAGTGATTCAATCTGAAGCTCGGACGGATGGGGCTGTAGGAATTCGGGCGGCGTTGATTTTAGCCGCCGCAGATTCGACCGAAGGGTTCTCCCCGCTGAGCATTATTCGGAAATTTCCCACACGCGGAATTCGGGTAGATTTACAAAGAACCCTTCAGGTTGCCGGAGAATTACAACGTCTAGTCTCTGAAACCCAACGGGCGATGAGTCAAATTGTAGCCCTAGCCGATCGGACCGCCGCCGCGTCGCCCATCAAGAACCCAATTGACCTCACCAATCGAGGGCAGATCACAACGAATCGTTTTACGGTTTCTCTCACGGACAATACCCGCGTTAAAATCACTGGCAATACTCAGCCCCGATCGTTTCCGGTGGATGTTTATTTGCCTCGAATTAGTACCAATACGCCAGCGATTGTCATTTCCCATGGGGTTGGGAGCGATCGGACGACGTTTAGATATTTAGCCACTCATTTGGCGAGTCATGGATTTGCCGTCTTTGTCCCCGAGCATCCTGGGAGCAATGCCAATCAAATTCAGTCATTATTACGGGGCTTAACCAGTGAAGTCGCTGAACCGACAGAATTTATCGATCGTCCTTTAGATGTGAAATATTTGTTAGATTATTTCAGCAATCTCAGTCGCACTGATTCTCGATTTAAATTTGTCAATTTTCAAAAGGTCGGAGTCCTCGGCCAATCGTTTGGCGGCTATACGGCCCTTGCTCTTGCCGGAGCGCCACTAAATTTCCAGAGCCTAAATGAAAACTGCACCGAAGCGACATTACTCACAACGTTTAATGTTTCCCTTTCCCTTCAATGCAGAGCCACCCAACTGTTCAATCAAAGCTACCCTCTTGCTGACTCTCGCGTTGCGGCGATAATTTCCATTAATCCCTTAAGCAGTGTGGTATTTGGTCCCGCCAGCCTCGGCAAAATTAAAATTCCTACAATGATTGTATCGAGCGGATCAGATACGGTAGCGCCATCATTGCCAGAGCAAATTTTGCCCTTCACACAGTTGAAAACGCCCGATCGGTACTTAGTTATGATGCCTAAGGGCAGCCACTTTTCAACCCTAGAAGATGCCGCCAGCAGTCCTGGTTCTGTTAGTGTTCCTGAAGGTGTCATTGGTCCAAATCCAGCCCAAGCACGGCGCTATATGAATGCGTTGAGCTTGGCTTTTTTCCAGACTTATCTCACGGGGCAGGGGGCTAGCTTCCGATCGTTTTTAACCTCAAGTTATGTTAAATCAATCTCGGACCCCACGCAGCCCATTCGTCTAATTACTGATTTTGACCCAACTGCACCAACCATTCCAGTAGTCATTCCAGCACCAGCCGTTACTCCCGTACCAACAGACGATCTAGTAACACCCTCAAAATAATTTAGATATGAGATAATTAGTCAGAATGTATTTATTTAAACTAGGAGTGAGCGGTTATGTTTAATTTAGGTTGGCCCGAAGTCGCTATTGTATTGCTCATTGCTATTGTCATTTTTGGGCCTAAAAAATTGCCGGAACTTGGCGGTAGCTTTGGTAAGACATTGAAAGGATTCAAAGACGGTATGACAGAAAAGGATGATAAGACAGACGGAGACCTGTCGTGACGTTGGGTTTATCGGTCTGTTCAATTCTCTAATGTTTATTAGGAAACCCTATGCGGTTTGATGTGGTTACATTGTTTCCTGAGTTCTTTGACTCGCCCTTAAGTTCTGGACTCATCGGCAAAGCGATCGCCAATGAGATCGCGGCAGTTCATTTTACCAATCCCCGAGACTTTGCCCTAGACAAACATCGTAAGGTCGATGATATTCCCTATGGCGGTGGGGCGGGAATGGTGATGAAGGTAGAGCCAATTTTTGCGGCGATCGACTCTTTGCCGCAATGTCCCACAAGAGAAGTCATTTATTTCACCCCTCAAGGGGTGCCGATGAATCAGGCCTTGTTTAAAACCTTGTTGGCCTATGACCAGCTTATATTGCTCTGTGGCAATTACGAAGGTGTGGATGAACGGGTGATGACGGTTGTGACTCGGGAAATTTCGTTGGGTGATTTTGTATTGACAGGCGGTGAGATTCCGGCTTTAGCGTTGATTAATGGAATAGTGCGATTGATGCCGGGGACTATTGGCAAAGAGGAATCTCATCAATTTGATAGTTTTGAAGATGGTCTTTTAGACTTTCCCCACTATACAAGACCTGCTGAATATCAAGGTTTAGACGTTCCTGAGGTATTACGATCGGGAAATCACGCAGCAATAGCGGCATGGCGACGACAACAACAAATCAATAGAACTCGCGATCGTCGTCCTGATTTGTATGAAAAATGGCAACTTGAACCATCATCTACGATATAATTATAGACCACCTCTTAAATTGGCTGATATTCCTGATTCTGACTAGAAAATAGAGAATTGAATTCAAGAACGATTGGTCTTCTATAATGAATCAATTGTATTGGATTAGGCATGTTATGAACTGGCGTGTAGTACTGGAGCGTGATCCTGAAACGGGAGATTGGGCGGTGTGGTGTCCTGAGCTTCCGGGTTGTACTTCTGCGGGTGAGACGCAGGATGAGGCGTTGCTGGGAATTCGGGAGGCGATCGCACTTTATTTGGAGCGGGAGCCAATGGTTCTAAATCCGGGGGCGATGACTTGTGAGGTGAGGGTCTGAGATGGGGAAACGAATTCGACAGATGGATGCGATGGCGGTGGAAGGATTGCTAAAGAACTATGGGTTTCATTTGATTTCACAGAAGGGAAGTCATCGAAAATGGCGGAATGATAATCGTAATCTTCAGGTGATTGTGCCGATGCATCGAGGTAGAAATCTTCCGATCGGGACACTTCGCAATATTTTGGTTCAGGCTGACATTCCTGATTCTGATTGGAAAACAGAGAATTGAATTCAAGAACGATAGCAGTCACCAAGTGAGGACCGATCGATTAGCTAAAGCAGATGCAAATTGTGTCGATCGATATGTAGAAGAAGTACTGACTCCGAAACGCATCAATCTTAGGATCTTGAGTGTTGTGTTGAATCAGTGCAGACACTTAACAGTAAAACCTCAATAGAAAAGCACTATACCTACCGATCGAAGAACGCCTGCGATCGGAACTACACCGTAGTGAACAGGGTGGAGAGATTACCGGGATTTTTGCCTAGACTTTTTATTTCAACAGATCATTCGATCGATCGCACCACCACCACCGTCTGACCCGCCACTAACTCAATCTGTTCGCCCTTGTCTTCCCGAACGCCCAACGGAATTTGTTCAATGGCGAGTCTCAACCACTGGTTATCTTGAGTCCCAATCGCGATCGAGGTTTCCGGGAAAGCCACGGTCATGCCGATGACAACATCAGACTTTTGGGTGAATTGGAAAACGTGCTGACCTAAATCGCCAAAATTACAAAGCTTCAAAATACCCACAGTCATCCGTTTACCGTAGCCTTGAGCTGACACCATCAAGAATTCATCCTCATAACCGGCAATAGCCCAACCCACAAAACGTTCTAACTTCAAGACTTTGGTAAGTTGCCCGCCTGTGGCTGTGCGGCTAGTCAGTGGCAAGGTATCTCGGTTAATCTCCACTCGCATCACACGACCCATGCTGGTACAAACTACCAACTGATCACCTTCTTCGACAAATCCCATTTGACAGATCCGATCGCCGTCTTTTAGTTTAAACGCCACTAATCCGCGATTGGTCACATCGGACAATTCAGATAGGGCAATTCGTTTAATTTTTCCCTGTTTTGTTAACATTAACAACGCTTGATTTTCTGCATCCTCAGGCAACGTAAACAGGGCCACGATCGTCCCATCCTCGGTCCCAGCACTGCTCGGCAAACACGACAACAATGAAACACCGTCGCCTTTCGGAATATCCTTTACAGCCAGAGGATATATTTTGCCTTGAGCCGTCAAGACTAGCAGCCCTTCATTGAACATCAGGAATTCGGTTTGCACCGTCGGGTCTTCAACGGGCGTAAAGGCTTCTTCTAACTCCTGGGTGGACAACCCATGATCGGCTTCATATACAGTCAACCCCACGCGTCGAATCAATCCGCCGTGGGTCAGCTCGATCGCATTTTCCTCTTCTTCTAGTTCCAGAATCTTGGGCGCAGGTTTAACGATCGGCTTAAATGATTTTGGAATAGCGATCGCCGCTGTCGTCAGGTCTTCGACAGGAGACTCTACTTCGATCGGAATTTCTTCTGCTTGAATATCGACCCCCAATTTATCAACCACCTGATCAGCCACACCGACATTCTCCACAATCGCCCGCCCCCCCGCTTCGACTTTTGGCGATCGGGTTTTCGGAATTTTAATGGTCTTGGGCGGTGTATTACTCTGAACAATTCGGGTACGCCGCGCATCGCCAAATTGTTTTTTCAACGATCGCAAGTCCTTTTTCATCGCCTTGAGCAATTCGTGACGATCGTTCAAAACTTTCTGCAACCCCGCAACCTTGACCGTCAACTCCGCAAATTCTTTTTGAAGATTGGTGCGCTCTAACCCAGTCAAACGGCGCAATGGCATTCCCAACACCGCATCCGCCTGACGATCGCTCATATCAAAACGATCTTGCATGGTCAATTTTGCCGTGGTGCCATCGGGCGAATTTCGCAAAATATCAATCACATCATCCAAATTAGACAGCGCCAATAACCAACCTTCCACAATGTGCTGACGGCTTTCTAGTTGATCGAGTTCGTGGCGATAGCGCTTAGTCAGGGTTTCTTCACGAAAGGCTAAAAACTCTTGAAGCGCTTCCCGTAAGGTCATTTGCTTCGGTTTACGATCCGTCAAGGCTAGCATGATGGTCCCGAAGGTATTTTGTAATGCTGTTTGACGGTGCAAATCATCCAGAATTTTTTGAGTATTAGCATCACGTTTCAGCTCAATTACAACCCGAATTCCTTCTCGATCGCTCTCATCCCGTAGGTCCGAAATTCCAACAATTTTCCCAGCATTCACCAATTCCGCAATTTTTTCAATCAACCCCGCTTTATTCACCTGATAGGGCAATTCTGTGATGATGATGGCACTTCGGCGATGTTTTCCCTTGCCCACAGACATTTCTTCAATATTATGTACTCCCCGCACAATAATACTGCCACGACCCGTGAGATAGGCTTCCCGAATACCATCCGTGCCCATAATCACGCCGCCCGTGGGGAAATCAGGACCGGGAATCAGCTTCAACAGTTTTTCATCGGGCAATTCTGGATTGTCAATCAGGGCAATCAATCCATCCACGACTTCATTCAGGTTATGGGGCGGAATATTCGTCGCCATTCCCACGGCGATACCCGAAGAACCATTTAGCAATAAGAATGGCAGTTGGGCTGGAAGTACCGTTGGCTCTTGCTGCGAGTTATCAAAGTTACCTACGAAGTCCACGGTCGCTTCGCCGATTTCCGTCAGCATGGCCTCGTTACCAATAGGAGCCAGCCGGGTTTCCGTATACCGCATAGCAGCAGGCGGATCGTTGTCCACCGAGCCAAAATTGCCGTGCCCCCCAAGGAGTGGGTATCGGGTCGAAAATTCTTGGACTAACCTTACCAGTGCGTCATACACCGATTGGTCGCCGTGGGGATGATACTTACCTAACACATCCCCCACAACGCGGGCACATTTTCTAAAGGGCCGATCGGGCGTTAATCCCAACTCATGCATTGCGTAAAGAATACGTCTGTGAACCGGTTTTAGGCCATCTCGGACATCCGGCAAGGCGCGCCCGACGATGACGCTCATGGCGTATTCCAAATAGGACTGCTGCATCTCCTGATGAAGGGCAGTCGGGATAATTTGTCCTGATTTGAGAATATCGAGCTGGTTTGCCATGATCGTACGGGGAGGACTGAACTAAAAGGTTGATGAGGATTGATTCAAATATCCGTAGACACTCTTATCACGATTTTGGAGATTACTGGTGAAACCAGTAGTGAAGACCAGCGGTGAAGATCCGTGCCTAACTCTAAATTTAACGATGAAGAATGCTGGATTGCAACACACATTTGGGCCATCGAGACCAGCGGTGAAGATCCGTGCCTAACTCTAAATTTAACGATGAAGAATGCTGGATTGCAACACACATTTGGGCCATCGGGACAAAAAGCAGGAGAAAATAAAGCATACATTTAGACTGCCCTTAACCCTAAGATACTTCGCTAAAACCGATTCGGCGCTGTATCCTATGGCCATAGAGAAATGCAGTCTTGACCTTAACGCTGTTTTTATTGATCGACTTTGAATTGGATACCTAAAATCATGCCTGAATTACCAACACCCTTTGCCCAGACCATATTGTTAGTTGAAGATGATCCGACGAATGTTCGGGTATTTTCAAAGATTCTCAACAAGCGGGGGGGGCTAAATGTCCGCCATACGGAGAATGTGGAAGAAGTTTTGGCCATAGCGCAAGCCCAAGAAGTGGACTTGGTGTTGATGGATGTGTCGCTCTCCCACAGCATGTATCAAGGGAAGTCAGTGGACGGCATTCGGTTGACCCAAATGCTGAAGGCAGATCCGAAAACCGCTAACCTTCCGGTGGTGCTGGTGACGGCCCATGCGATGGATGGCGATCGGGAAAATTTCCTGACCAAAAGTGGGGCTGATGATTATATTTCCAAACCCGTAACTGACCACGAGGCATTCGTTATCCAAATTCGATCGATCCTTCCGCCCTTAAGCGAATGATTTTCCAAGGAATCTATCTAGTAAGTTTGTACTCTTTTGCTTCGAGTTTGGCAAGTCATGAAATTATTGCGTACTCCGTTACTCTTGATGGCAGCGGCGGCGGGGCTGGCGGGTGTG
Source organism: Cyanobacteriota bacterium (assembly GCA_026389365.1). Classification (GTDB taxonomy): domain Bacteria; phylum Cyanobacteriota; class Cyanobacteriia; order Leptolyngbyales; family Leptolyngbyaceae; genus JAAFJU01. Next base: position 2,703 of record JAPLHZ010000086.1, on the reverse strand, counting down.
GTTTATGGTATTGAATTTCATCGTCCTCCGACTCGCTCTCAGACCACTGTGAGTCCGACGACTGCGACGAGTCCAGCCCGGTTATTTGAGTTTCAGGAGCGCGAGATTCAGGGGCTATCGATTAAGACGGGGGAGACGACGGTGGTTCTGGAAAAAGAAAAGACTTGGATGGTCCGATCGCCCTTGCCTATGGTTCCAGCAAGTGAGGCCGTTGTGGCGTTTTTAACGAATTTATTGATGTCTCCCCGAGAACGTGTGATTCAGGTTCCAGCGATGCGACGATCGGAATTTGGGCTAGATCAACCGCTGGCGACAATCGAAATAACGACGGTCAATCAACAGCGTCATAGTCTAATTTTGGGACGGTTAAATTTCGATCGGACTGGGTTGTATGCGTTAGTCGATCCATCCGTGAACCCAAATGCGGATCTCTCGGTCATGGTGGTGCCGACGAGTTTTGAAAGTGCTGTGATGCGTAATGGATTAGAATGGCGAAATTCGGTAAACCCTAGTAGGAAATCGAAATAGAATTATCGAATAATCTGAAGACGAGGCACAATAAGAACGATCGTATTAGTGTTCTAGCGAAGTTCTTTCATGTCCGCCACTGCCACACTCCTCTTCTCCTGTCCCGACCAAAAAGGGTTAGTCGCCAAACTCGCCAATTTCATCTATTCAAATGGCGGGAATATCATTCAAGCCGACCAGCATACCGACTTCTCGGCACAACTGTTCATCACTCGCATTGAATGGCAATTAGACGGATTCAACTTACCGCGAGATGTGATTGAACCTGCTTTTAGTGCGATTGCAGCGCCTATGAATGCAACCTGGCAGATTCATTTCTCAGAAGTAATTCCACGCATGGCTATTTGGGTGAGTAAGCAGGATCATTGTTTATTAGATTTACTATGGCGACAAAAGGCGGGGGAATTGAATGGATCGGTATCATTAATTTTGAGCAATCATTTAGATCTAAAACCGATCGCAGATCAATTTGGTATTGACTATTACCATATTCCCATCACCAAAGACACCAAAGCCCAGCAAGAACTCCAACAACTCGAATTGCTACAACATCACAAGATTAATTTGGTTGTATTAGCGAAGTATATGCAGGTATTATCTGCTGATTTTGTTGAAAAGTTCCCCTGCGTCATCAACATTCACCATTCATTTCTCCCCGCGTTTGCCGGAGCCAATCCCTATCAGCGGGCCTACGATCGGGGGGTCAAAATAATAGGAGCGACGGCCCATTACGCAACTCCTGACCTAGATGAAGGCCCAATTATTGAACAGGATGTGATTCGGGTGACGCACCGAGATGACACAAAAGATTTGATTCGCAAGGGCAAAGATCTAGAACGAATGGTATTAGCACGGGCGGTCCGATCGCACCTTCAACATCGCGTGTTGGTCTACGGAAACCGGACTGTCGTATTTACTTAAGCAGCGTTTGCTTAAGCAGCGTTTGATTAAGCAGGCCGTAGAGGTGCCGATCGGCTGCAATTCCAAATTCGGAGTGAGCTTAGGTCGTTCCAACGATCGGTAGTTCTCCGCCCCTCTCATTCGCTATAATTCAGCCATCAACCTTAGCCATACATTCACTATGAAACGTAAACTCACAACCAGTGTTTGGAAAGAAGCAGAATGGTTCGTCGCCCAATGTATTGAAGTCGATGTCGCTAGTCAAGGTGAAACCCAAGAACTTGCGATCGCTAATCTACAAGAAGCCTTGGAACTCCATTTTGAGGCTCCCTGTGCAACTCGCTTCCCAAAAATGCAACTCGTTGAAGTGGAAATCGCCGCATGAAGCCACTTCCCTATCGAGAAGTTAAACGTAAACTCGAAGCCGCAGGATTTACTCAAGTTGGCCAAAAGGGAAGTCACGTCAAATTTGTAAAAAAAACGGAGGACGAAACATTAACAGCAACAGTTCCTTGCCACCGCGAAGTAAGTGCTGGAACGTTACGAAGCATTTTGAGGCAAGCGAGTCTCACCCTTGAGCTGTTTGAAGAACTTTAGAAGGGCGATCGATCGTTCTAACGAGTTCATCTTAAGGTTTTGAATTACTGGGTTACGTTAAAATTAGACTCAAGTTGGGATCTTAGACAATCCATTGGGCGACATCTAAATTCACCTTATTAACAATACAATACGTCTGAACAGAGAGGTTCTTCAATGGGTGAAGCTTGGAATAAAGTGCAGAAGCGCAGGCAAGCCAAAATAAAATTGTCTGATCTAATGAGCAAGTCTGATCAGATAATCGTCATACATTATTCTTGTGAAAGTTTCTATGATAGACCCGATGGCTCATCTCCAAGAATTACCTCTATTGCTGTCAGGAATCTGGATTCGGGCCAAACTACTTCCTTCTCAATCCATCAAGTTGCAGAGAGGAAGGGGTATTCTGCAACCGTACTAGAACAGCACTATGACGACCTGGAAAAGCTGATGCTAGGAGAATTTTACGACTTTGTGCTTCGCCATAGCTCACATATTTGGTTGCATTGGAATATGAGAGACATCAATTATGGTTTTCCAGCAATTGCCCATCGATTTAAAGTTGGTTCTCCCAGAATTCCCGTGGAGGACGCTAGATGTGGTTTGAAGGCAATTGACAATCCTAGGGAATTTAGGTTGCTGGAAATCGCGTATACCCATTAAGGTCGAGAGTGAGGCGTTGAAAGAGACGATTCACAT
>JAPLHZ010000142.1 GCA_026389365.1 Cyanobacteriota bacterium | reverse complement strand
TCAAATTTGGGCCATTGCGCGGAATGTTTCCCTCAATTTATATCGTGATCTTGGGTTTGAAAATATGGCTCAAGCTCAGCGACTGGCTAGCTTTAGTCTTAACACACTTAAACTTCTATTCAGAATGAAATAGCCCTGGCATCAAGCGCATCAATCCGACCGCGCAGAGTGGCAAGTTCAGCGGCAAATTCTCCTTGCAGCTTTTGCAAGGTGGCGAAATCTTCTTTGCTGACCTTATCAGCTAGCCCTGCGGAAATAATCTCATTGATCCTGTCTAAACAGGTATTTAACCCAGCTGCAAACTCATAGCGACTAGTCGCTTGCTTGCCACGAAATGTGCCATCAGGATAGCCTGCAATACAGCCATAGCGCTCAACCAGAGATTGCAAAGCGGTAGAAGCCCAATCTGTGGGGCGCACATCACTTAGTTGGGAAACCGATGAAACGTTTTGAGCTGTCTCTGCTGACGGAAGCTCGATTTCATATTGATTAATCTCTTGAATCAGTGACGATTCGCCAGATTTATTTGTTACAGGAATAGTTTTGTCTAGAGGCATCTTTGCCATCGGATCGTTACCGATCGCTCTAATCAAACTAGATTCATTTTGACCCTTAATAACAGTTGAGGTCTCAGCCTGAGCAATATTTCCGATCAATGCAGAAGATGCGATCGCGGCGCTAACTAAAGCCAAGTTTGACAACTTATTACAGTTACGAGTTTTTAAATGCACTAAATTATTCTCACTACATTATAGAGTTGCAAAGAATTATCATGCACCTAACTTTCAAAAAAAATTATCACAGACCTAATTTTAATGTCAATTAGTGTAATTACTCAGGCTTAAAAAATAGTGTAATTTCTAGCCTGAGTCTTGAGCAAGATTGTAGGATCAAAGAATTGATACCTGACGAAAGTAGCAAACCTCTTGAAAAAGCGCACCCCACTCCTGACCATTAGCCGAGACGAAATTAGAGCCGTGTATGTCCTATTATTTTGTATTTTATGGCTTGGTATGGATGATTTCATCCTTTAGTGGTGGATGAATAGCCGAGACTTCATACTTTCATTTCAGGATTTTGGATGGGCTTCATAGTTGGCGGTTGGGGTGTTGACTCTGTGCAATCGGGCGGGATCAGTCATAGGCGCGCTATGTCTGGTACGATCGAAGGCCATTCAAAATCAGCATTCAAATCAGACTGATTTTTAGATTGGAGTATTTTCTCAACAGCGCACTTAATTCTCAGAAATCATTATGGGCAGCACCTTCGGACAAGCATTTCGGGTTACGACATTTGGGGAATCCCATGGGGGCGGTGTGGGTGTGGTAATTGATGGCTGTCCGCCGAAGGTTGCAGTGTCTCGCGAGGCAATTCAGATGGAACTCGATCGTCGTCGCCCCGGCCAAAGCAAAATCACAACGCCGCGTAATGAAGCGGATCAATGCGAAATCTTATCGGGAATGCTCGATGGTGTGACCTTGGGAACTCCTATTGCGATTATGGTGCGCAACAAGGACCAACGATCGCAGGACTATGGCGATATGGAACAAAAGTATCGGCCTTCCCACGCAGATGCAACCTACGATGCAAAGTATGGCATCCGGGCCGTGGCAGGCGGCGGGCGATCATCAGCGCGGGAGACGATTGGCCGAGTGGCGGCTGGGGCGATCGCGAAACAGATCCTGAAAGATTTTGCCAATACTGAAGTGATTGCCTACGTGAAGCGCATCAAGGATTTGGATAGCCATGTAGATCCAGCGACGGTAACGATGGAGCAGGTGGAGAGCAATATTGTCCGCTGTCCAGATGGGGAAGCTGCCGATCGGATGGTGGAGTTGATTCAGCAAATGTCCAAGGAAGGGGATTCGATTGGTGGCGTGGTGGAATGTGTGGTGCGGAACTGCCCCGTAGGATTGGGGGAGCCTGTGTTTGACAAATTAGAGGCAGATTTGGCCAAGGCGGTGATGTCGTTGCCTGCGACAAAGGGGTTTGAGATTGGGTCGGGGTTTGCGGGAACGTTGCTGCGGGGCAGTGAGCATAATGATGAATTTTACATGGAGGGCGATCGGGTGCGGACGGTGACGAACCGATCGGGCGGCATTCAGGGCGGCATTTCTAATGGCGAATATATTACGTTGCGGATTGCGTTTAAACCGACCGCGACGATTCGTAAGGAACAAAATACGGTGACGAATGCGGGCGAGGCGGTGACGTTATCAGCTAAGGGACGACATGATCCTTGTGTATTGCCCCGTGCGGTGCCGATGGTGGAAGCGATGGTGGCGTTGGTGCTGTGCGATCATTTGATGCGGCAGCGGGCGCAGTGTGGGGATGCTTTTTTAGTCGCGAGTGGGGGTGCTGGGGATGAGTGATTTTTTTGAGTTTGAGGCGGATTTTGTGGAGTCGTTGCGATGCATTCCCATGCAGGTGCGGTTTAAGTTGGATACGTGCGGTGTGAAGCTGAAGTTGCATCAGTGGAGTTTGTTGAATGAAGACGATCGGCTCCAGTTGGTCGATCGTGCCTGTGTGAGTAGTGGTGAAATTCAGGCATACCGTACGTTTTTGGAGGCGCTGATTTTACTGCGATCGGGCGAGGTTGCAAGTGGGCTGGCGATCGATCCCGAGCCACCCTGGTTGAATGATTTGATGATTCCAGATTCGGTGATTGAGAAGGCGGAATCGGTTGGGGCGGTTCTGTTGCTTTCTCAGTGGGCGATGCTGGAGCCTTTGAAGCGATTCGCGTTGATTAAGTTGAGCCGATCGAATCATGAAAATACTAATTTTCGGCCTGCGTTGGAGGAATTTGGCCTGGTTTAGGGCTGCGCGATCACTATTATGCTAAATCTTCCTCTGTAAACTTAGGGGTATTTCATAGAGATAGTGAGCTACCAAAAGAACAACGTAGGCAAAGAAGAAGAAGAAGAAGAAGAAGAAGAAGAAGAAGAAGAAGAAATCTCGATCACCTACCCAGATTCGATCGTACATATCGCATATGTAACTACGGTAACTACCCAATTATTCAACTATATTAAGTAGTTACTCAGTCAAATTGACCAATACTAAAAGTCGTTTTTCGGTTCCGGTCAGTGGTAATCGAGATCGTTGCAAAACCACAAGCGGCTGCGGCTGGCCCGCTCCGCTAGAATTTTAGGTGGCACTAATAGAGGGTATTCATCGCCATTTGCTTCCACAACGCACTTCTATCTAGTTCCTTACCCTTGTGGATTACTCTCCCGTACGTATCGTCGATCACGCGTTTGCCGTCTTTATAGAACCCATTTGAGATCTAATCCTGAAACCAGAAGCCTTGCAGCTAGGCCTTGCAGCTAGCTGGTTTTCTTCATTTTCTGGCAGAAAGCGGTTTTGCTAGGTAGGCAGGCTCTACCACTGATCGCAGAGTAACGGCTTCCTTCAAAGCCAAGTATCACGGGAAAAGATATCAAATGGGTTCTATAAACATGAACATGAATTCCCTTCTCTTGTGGCCGATCCGCTGTCCATAAGACTGCTGGAGTCGATGACCAGATGTCAAAATCAAGTCCTGCATAGTTGTCAAGATTCAAATCCCGTTTCGGAACCGTGTAGTGGTTGCTGTTATTAAACTGGTCATGTAAAGGCTTCAGGGGAGTTGAAACAATTTTTCCGTCGCTCCATATGCTGTCATTACCACAATTTCCACAAAAGTGTTTGGCATGAGGCACATTTGCGAAGCTGCCCAAATCCAAGTGGGGATAGCCGCACTTCTTACAAGTTACGCAATGCATCGAGCGCCCCTCTTCAATGGACTTGACGAATTCAAAGGCTGCTGGGGGCGTGATCTGAATTTGGGTAATCTCGCCGCTAGTAAAAAGTCCAAGGTCTTGGTTGTATGAGCAAACTATGGCATCGAAATCCCTATCTAAACCCTATTCAAGATGAGACCCGTAGTTTCTCCTCTGTTGGTTCTAGGTGATTTTTCACCCATAAACGGTCAACAACCGCCAAGGTCGTTTGATTGATTTGGGTTTGAAAGAGAGCGACTTGCTCAATCAAATCCGCTT
>JAPLHZ010000133.1 GCA_026389365.1 Cyanobacteriota bacterium | reverse complement strand
CTCAAACGATTTCATAAATCAACCAGGGGACCGAAGAAACCGACGACCAAGAAGAAGTTTGATTCCAAGCATCCTCATGTGTCTACTGCAAGACTCCTCAAGAACCAATAGTACAAAAGATCACCTTAACAGGGGTAGTCTTCTAATTCGAAAATCGTGAGTCCAGTAACTTCAGCGATCGTCTCTAGAAATTCGCCAACAGAATCTTTGAATCCCAAGAGGTTCTTAATCAATTGATTTCCCTTTCAAGTACCATCGTAACCATTGCCAGCCAAACAAAATCACAAATGCTGGATTATTAATCACATAGCGTTTCCACAATCGCCTTGGCTCCATAATCAAACGGTAAAGCCATTCCAAACTACAGCGCATCATCCATTTTGGAGCTTGGGAAACTTCTCCCGTATGAAACCGAAATGCGGCACCAACCCCGATGGTCACCGCCTGAATTTTTGATTGATTCTGTGCCATCCAAAATTCCTGCTTTGGACAACCCAATGAGACAAACACCACTGCCGCCCCCGATGCATTAATCCGATCGCAATCTTGTTGTAGTTCTTCCGCTGTTAGAGTTCTAAAAGGCGGTGAATATGAACCTACAATTTGCAATCCTGGAAAATTGTTAACCAATTTATCTTGCAATTTCCCTAGGGTTTGCCAAGATGAACCATATAAATAAATTGGCAATCCCAACCGAGCGGCCCGATCGCACCAAGCCAACATCAAATCTGGACCATAGACTCGCGTTTGATCTAAATGCCCCAGTAGGCGTAATCCAAACACAATGGGCATCCCGTCCGGCGTTACGATCGTTGCACCATTCACCACCGATCGATAGTCTCGATTCCAAAATGCTGTCATGACCACATGTACATTCGCCGCAATCACATAACCCGATTGTTTTGCCGTCGTCAATTCAACTAAGCGATCGCATACCAATTCGTAACTTGTACAATCGACCGATGACCTTAAAATTTTTGCTCGCATGGGTTGAGTTTGAATCATCACGGTAGACTCCTAGTCACGATCGGAATTTCCAGTTTACCGATCGCATATTTCACCATCAATCGATATCCAAACTTCAGTAAACCCAGCAATCCACCATAACACCACACAATCCGAATCATTTCTCGAAATCGCCTCCCCTTTCCCGTTGTTGTCAAATTCTCTCCCGTCACGCGGTACCCAGAAAATATAGGATTCACCCGTACAAAATCATAATTTTCTGAAACCCGAATCCAATAATCCCAATCAAAACCGTATCGATATAAAAGCGATAATTCACCTGTTTTTAAAATTACTTCTCGGCGCAAAAAAGTCGCAGGTTGAGTAATAAAATCATGGGTTCGCAACTCTTCTTTTGAATAGTCTCGAATATTGGTCACAGGTTTTAAAACTGTATCAGTTCCATCTATATAAACTGCTTCGCCATAAATTACATTGACGTGAGGCTGCGATCGAAAGTACTTCGCTACTAGTTCTAATGTTTGATCTAAATAAATATCATCGGCATTTAACCACGCAAAAATATCACCTGTCCCCAATGCCCAACCCCGATTAATTGCATCCGCTTGACCCAGATCAGCCGATCGAATAATTTTAATTTGCTTGTGATTTTCGTATTTTTTTAATATATGAATAGTCTCATCTGTCGAGCAATTATCTAAAATGAAATACTCAAGATCTACAGTTTCACAACATTGCTTTAAAACACTTTCAATAGTGCGTTCTAAATAGCAACCTTGTTGATAAGACGGAGTGACGATCGTGAATTTCATAGACTAAGCTTCGTAGATTACAACGGAGGATTAGGGGAAATCATCGGTAGAACAATGGGGTCTACTTTTGGCTGCGGAAGTGAGGCTTGGGATGGTGGTGGGGTCGCAGGTTTGACGATCGCGATGCGCGGTAAATCAATTCTGAACACCGATCCTCTCCCCGGTTGACTTGTTACCGTAATGTGCCCGCCCATCATCTGAATCAACCACTTTGTAATCGCCAACCCAAGTCCAGTACCCGAATGCCGATGAGTTGTGGATTGATAAATCTGTCGAAATTCTTGAAATATATAGGGGATATTCTCTGGCTCAATTCCAATACCTGTATCCCGTACAATTATGATAATTCTGTCTTCTCCCACTTGCTGTACTTCAACCGTTATACTGCCACTATCCGTAAATTTCACCGCATTAGAAAGTAGATTTACAATCACCTGCCTCAGCCGAGTTCGATCCGTCACGATAATATTATTACTTAATTCAGCCTGCATTACTAAATTGATTCCTTTCTGTTCAGAAAGCGATCGTAATTCATCTATAGTTACCTTTAACAAGCTTAATAAGTTTATTTTTTCAAGTCTAATATCCAAGCGATCAGCTTCAATTTTTGACAGATCCAAAATGTCATTAATTAAGGCAAGTAAGTTCTTTCCATTATTAAAAATTCGCCCCACCATATCAAGCTGCAACTCGTTTAATTTTTGGCGTTGCAAAAGCTGAGAAAAACCAATAATTGCATTCATCGGAGTCCGCAATTCGTGGGACATTGTGGCCAGAAAATGGGATTTCACTTGAGCAGCTTCACGAAGCTTTAGATTTTGAGTTTGAATTTGTTGACGTTGGCTTTCCAGTTCTTGATTTTGTTGTGATAGCACCTTATTTTGAAAGGCGAGCCGTTCTTCCCGTTTTTCTAAAGCATTAATTAATTTTGCATTATCAATGGCGATCGCGGCCTGTTCACTAAATGCAATTAAAAGCCGTAGATCTTCCTCATCAAATGCAGCTTCATCCTCCCAATTCCCCAATGCCAACACCCCCATCCGGCCCGCCTGAGGTGACTCGATTGCTACCACGCACAGAGCAGATGGGAGAGTTTCTATGATTAATTGATCATCTGCCACTTGATCATCTGCCACTTGCTTATTATTTAGCACTAAATCTGCCGATCGCAATACTGCCGATTTTCCCGTACTGAATACCTGTCCAATAGCACCATTCTCCAAGTCAAAGGTACTCTCAATGTTAAATCCTGATTGGACCAAGCCAGTCGTTGCCACTAAATTCAGATTTTTTTGAGGAGACAATAACAGTCTGTTGCTGTCATTAGGATTATGCAACCCGATCGCCCCAAACTGACTATCAGGAATCGCCGCACAAATCTCATCGATCATCGTTTGAAACAATCCTGGCAAATTGGTCAGCTGCTGATTCAACAGATTGGTTAGACGCTGAAGGGTATGAAGCTGATACTGGTTGCGGCCTAGACTCATGACCACACGGTTTCGGACTTTTTCAGTATCTTGGACTACTTGGTTAAGACGATCGTTATCCTTCAAGACCTGCTCGATTTGTAAATTCATCGATCGCCCACTGTGCAGCGCCCGAGTCAGTCGTAAAGCACTCCAAATTTTCTGACAGAGCAAGTCTGGAGTAATCTCGTCATAGGCTAAATATTCTCCCGCTCCCTGCTCCAACCATTCCCACCCCTGACGCTGGTCCGATTCCGCCATCACCATTACGATCGCCGGGGCTTTTGGGTGATCTCGCAGCGCGTCTAATAGAGACAAACTGTTTCCATCTGTTAACGACCACAATATCAGAACAGCATCAAAGCGGTCGGTTTCTAATGTTGCGATCGCCATAGCTCGGCTTTCGGTCTCGACGGCAGGAAAATTCCTTCCGACCAGATCCCAGGATTGGCAGATGAGAGCACGATGGACAGTACTGCCTCCTACGACGAGGAGTTTGAGATCGAACTTCATTTTTTAAGCGGACAGATTTAATAAGTATTGACGTTAGTTTGCCTGACTTAATCAATGAAACTGTCATTCAAACTAGGTTTGATTCCAATGGACTTCAGAATCATGGGTCAGCATTATAGAACTTTATTTTACTGGTTTTCGTCCTAGTAAAATAAAGTTCTATGCTTTGATATGCGTTCGATCCCTATAAAAATATGCAAGGCTTGGGTTAGTTAAGTCATGCATCAATTCTCTTCCCTGTAAGTTTGTCGTCCGTAGGTTCTCTCAAACTGAATCCTACGAATTTTAAGACTTAGATCCTTGGTCGATTGAAGTGCTTAACGACACATCAGAGTGAAATCTACGTCTAGTAGCCAGTGAATGGAATTTGCTGTGATGTAAGGATACTATTTAGCTCTCTAGGGAATTAAGTTATATCCTGCTCGGTTAATTTTTTCTAGTTTCCTTGGAAACTTTGTACCGAATCGTCATAAGTTTAGTGAAAAATGCCAACTTAAGGTAATTCAGCCAATCGATCGTGGGGTAATCTTGGGTTAATAATTAATAATTCCCTACATAAAATTTTGGTAGAAGTAAAATCTGATGAACGATATTAGAATTGCGCTGATCGAAGATCATGACTTAACACGGGTGGGAATGCGGACCGCACTCCAGCAGAAGTCAGGGTTTCGTGTGGTGGGTGAGGCATCCAACGGGACCGATGGTCTGCGGTTAATTACTACAGCAAGGCCTGATGTGGCGATCGTGGACATTGGCTTGCCCGATATTGATGGGATTGAGCTAACCAAGCGTTTTAAGCAGGCTCAGGCTGATGCGGGCTATGAGGCTAGGGTGTTGATTTTGACCCTCCAGGATTCTGAAGAGGTCGTAATGGCTGCCTTTGCGGCGGGTGCAGACTCGTATTGCATGAAAGACGTGAGCTTGGATTTGCTAATGGAAGCGCTGAAAGTCACCCATGAAGGTAATGCTTGGATTGATCCTGCGATCGCTCGTATTGTGTTGCGTCAATCCCAACAGCCCGCTCCCAGAACCATTGCAGGTCTGTTGCCCAACGATGAAATTCAATCCTATCCGTTGACTGAGCGTGAATTAGAAGTCTTGCAACTAATTGTTGACGGCCACAGCAATGCCTCTATTGCCGATAAGCTCTTCATCACGGTGGGAACAGTCAAGACCCATGTTCGTAATATTCTGAACAAGCTTTGTGCGGACGATCGGACCCAAGCGGCGGTTCGAGCATTGCGTACTGGGCTAGTGTGCTAATAAGAGCCGTTTACTTCAACTCAATGAGCTGCGATCAGAATTTTGATTATTAATCTATTTGTCAGAGCTTTAAATGCGGCGATCGTTTTCTGTCATTTTGTCTGCGATCGCGTCAAGATTATTGGGCAATATCTCATCCTGGGTCTAGCGGTTGGAATTCTCCTCAGCCAATCCGTCATTATGGGACCAACGGCAGTTATGGCGGCATCCCAGGCGTTCTCAGACTTTCCAGATCTCGATCGATCTGAGCCTCAGCGAAGCTCTATTCTGAGCGCAGATGATGTGTCATCGGAAAAATTGAGTGCATTTGTCACGGCTTATGTGGCCGTTATGGATGTGGTGGAACGTCAAGAAATTCCCTGGCAAAATGCAGAATCTGAATCTGAAGCATTACGGCTTCAGCAGGAAGTGGAAGAGGAGGCGATCGCAAAAATTGAAGCATCTGGCCTATCTCAAGCGGAATATCTTCAGCTTTTGAATCTGATCCAAGTGGATACTGAACTGGGCGAAACGATTGCTTCGCTGCTTCAAGATTATGACTAGCACAGGGCCATCATTCGTACGGGATTATTTAGGTACAGGATTATAGTTGGCAATAATTGATTTGATTCGTGTGGTCTAACGCAGAAATGACATCTGCAATGTTTAAATGAAAGGCAACTCTTTTGTCTCCGATTCGATGCCTGATATTGTTCCGGTTACTCGAAATGAACTCCAGCAACGCCGTCGGCAGCTCAGAACGAATCGGCGTAATCGCTTGCTTCAGACTTCTTGGCGTTCTGTTGTGGTGTTGGGGCTTGCAGCGGCAACAGTGTGGATTATTCTTCAGCCCAATTGGGTGATTCGACGATCGGAACAGGTGAAAATCGAAGGCAATCGCTTCCTCTCCACCCAAACCATCCGATCGCTGTTGCCCATTCAGTATCCTCAGTCATTGCTGCGGATTCAGTCGTCCCTAATCTCCGAGGCGCTCACCAGTAAAGCACCGATCGCGGAGGCTATTGTAGAACGCCATCTTTTTCCTCCAGGATTGGTTATTAAGGTCCGAGAACGTGAACCCGTCGCCCAAGCTATTTATGGTAGTGGTGGCAAGCCTGCTCAGAGGGATTCTAAAATTATCGTAAAAGGAGAGAAAGGGAAGGCAACCGACAACTCTAATCCTTCTCTTAATCCAAATCCGGGCAATTCAGGGAAAGTTGCGATCGATTCAACCCTACCCGATGCATTCCTGGACGAGAACGGGATGATTTTATCCATTGAGAGCTATAACGAATTGAAACAAGTAGTAAAATTACCAGATCTGAAAATTCTGGGAAATCCCGATGTCTATCGGAGTCAGTGGACTTCGTTTTATCCAATTTTGCGACGAAGTTCCGTGAAAATTCAAAGTATTGACTGGCAAAATCCAGCTAATATTCGGCTCAAGAGTGATATGGGCTGGATCCATTTAGGTACTTTGGGGCGGTCTTTTACACTTCAGATGCGATCGCTTGACAAGATGCGACAGCTGGACAAACGTCTTCCCCCAGAGCAAATCGACTACATCGATCTGAGAAATCCCCAAAATCCTACTATCCAACTCAAAAATAATCCAAGTGTCGCTCCAAAATCCTCAGAGGAGTCCGGCTTATAGAAGCCTTTCCCTGAGCCAGATTCAGGCTAAATGGCCAAACAATTTGAGTGATCCCAACAGAATTTTTTACAGATTCAGTTGACAGGATTCAGTTTTGCTCACAGGATTTAGTACAATTGGTTCTCAATTCAATCTCAGCGATTCCTCACAAAATCCTGAAATTGAAACTGTAACTGTTGAATATTTTCAAACTTTTGATTCGTTAGAAGTTTGCCATGGACTATGTTTGTTCTAAATCCCGTGTTTTCCACGTTGTTACTAGACCACTCACAAGACTTCAGGTCCATCTATGACCCTTTTCGTCCGGAATCCTAATGACGCTTAGCAATGACCCTCAATCCCTAATGCTCGATCGCTTGTATCCGCCAGACCCTGAGACTGAACACGCTCAGGTTTCGGTGATGGGTTCTGCTACGGGGGCGGCGGATAACGTCTATGCCTTGGGCGATACGGGTAACCATGCAGGAGCGGAGGGAACTTCCCCTATGGAGCCGAAGTTTGGAGAAAAATTAAAGAGTGGTGATATTGTGCCGAGTAGCGTTGCGAAAATTAAAGTTATTGGTGTAGGCGGAAGCGGCGGCAACGCGGTGAATCGGATGGTGGAGTCCGATATCACTGGGGTTGAGTTCTGGTCCATCAATACCGACTCTCAAGCCCTGACCCAATCTGCGGCTCAAAAACGACTTCAGATTGGACAGAAACTCACTCGAGGATTGGGCGCAGGCGGAAATCCTGCGATCGGTCAAAAGGCGGCGGAAGAGTCCCGCGAGGAAATTGCAGCGGCCCTTGAAGGTGCGGATTTAGTCTTTATTACGGCAGGCATGGGCGGCGGAACGGGAACAGGAGCGGCCCCGATCGTCGCTGAAATCGCAAAAGAATTGGGTGCGCTGACCGTGGGCGTTGTGACCCGTCCATTTACGTTTGAAGGTCGCCGTCGTACTAACCAAGCGGATGAGGGATTGAGTGCGCTTCAGGGTCGCGTTGACACCTTGATTGTGATTCCCAACGACAAGCTACTTTCCGTTATTTCAGAAAGCACCCCTGTTCAAGAAGCCTTCCGCACCGCTGACGATGTATTGCGCCAAGGTGTTCAGGGAATTTCAGACATCATTATTATTCCTGGATTGGTGAATGTAGATTTTGCTGATGTTCGAGCCGTGATGGCTGATGCTGGATCCGCACTGATGGGCATCGGAATCGGGTCGGGTAAATCTCGCGCTCGGGAAGCTGCCATGGCCGCGATTTCGTCGCCACTCCTAGAAGCCTCGATCGATGGAGCACGGGGTGTCGTGTTCAACATCACGGGTGGGTCTGACTTGACACTGCGGGAAGTGAGTGAAGCAGCAGATATTATCTATGAGGTCGTGGATCCAAACGCGAATATTATTTTTGGTGCTGTTCTTGATGAGAAGCTCCAAGGTGAAATCCGGATTACGGTGATTGCCACGGGATTTACGGCTGAAGTGCAAGCGCAACAACAAATAGCGGCCCGAAATCCAGGCGCGCCCCGATCGCTCGGTAATGTTCCTCAAGCTTCTGAAGCATCTCACCCCGCCAGAACGCCTTTACCGAAGACTCCTCCTTTGCCTAATGCTGGACTTGATATTCCTGAGTTCTTGCAGCGCCGTCGTCCGTTGAAATAAGGGTTTCCCCCTCACCAAACTGATTAGGGGGATCTTGAGATTTAGAGAGATCCTCCAACCAGCATCACTGAAATCCGATCGCCCGCCTTCATCATGGTCTGCCCCACAGGTATTACGGCCAACCCAGTACTGCCTGCAAGATTGACCAGATTCCCCGAACTACCGCTACCGATCGCAGGGCAAAATTGTAAATCATCCCCGCTCCCAAGGATTGTTCCCCACAGGTAACTCTCCCGTTTGCCATCGGATTTTAGCGGTTGATGGGTAATCGCGGTGACAAATAATGGCGACCATGGACTAGTTTGACCCGATCGTTTTCGCAGGGCAGGCAACACGAATCTCCAAAATGTCACCAATGCTGATACTGGATTTCCGGGCAGTCCAAAATAAAGTTTCCCGTTTTGAAAGGTCGCGAAGGTAAGTGGCTTTCCGGGTTTGATGGCGATGGATCGAATTAAAATTTCCCCGCCCAACTCATCGAGCAATTCTTCCACATAGTCATAATCCCCCACCGATACCCCACCAGACGAGATCACGACATCACAGCGACGGGTTCCATCGGCCATCGCCTGTTTGAGACTTGTACGATCGTCCTTTACTGAACCCAAAGCGATCGCCTCAAATCCGGCTTGGCTCAACAAGGCTAATAGGGCAATTTGATTAGAATCAACAATTTGTCCCGGCTGAAGCACTTTATCCGGCAACACCAATTCATCGCCTGTCGATAAAACGCCGACTCGAAGCCGCTTAAACACAGGCACCATTAGACATTGAGCCGCTGCCAAGACCGCGATTTCAGGTCCACCAATCCGCAATCCCGATCGTAAAAGCGGTTCCCCCGATCGGTAAAAGCTGCCCTGATGCCGAACGAAATGCCCCGACTGCGGTGGGGCTTGATGGATATGAAGTCGATCGCCCGATCGAATCGTCCATTCCTGCATCACCACCGTATCAGTACCTTCTGGAAGCATCGAACCCGTTAAAATTCTCGCCGCTTGGCCGGGTCCGATCGAACCCTGTGGCACAGAACCCGCTGGAATTGCCGTAATCACTTCTAGCTCAACGGGATTGTCCTCACACGCATCCGCAACATCGGCATAACGCACCGCATAGCCATCCATAGCCGAATTATCCCAATGGGGAAAATCTAAAACACTCTCCACCGACTGGGCCAACAGACCGCCGATCGCTCTATGTAACGGCACTGATTCAACCGCCAATTCCAACGGCTGAGCCGCATTTAAAATAATCTCTGCCGCCGCATCAACTGAAATCATCGTGAAATCTCCTGAAAAAATAGAGCAATGAAAATAGATCTTGAAATCAATGCGCGAAATGTCTACTCCTATGAAATAATGGATATTCGTGTTTGAAACAAGTACCTCCCCTTAGAGGTTTTAACCCCATGGCAAAAAGTAAAGGCGTAAGAATTGTTATTACGCTCGAATGTACCGAGTGTCGGACCAATCCGGACAAACGATCAGCGGGCGTGTCTCGTTACACCACGATGAAAAATCGTCGTAACACCACAGCACGTCTGGAACTCAGCAAGTTCTGCCCACACTGCAACAAGCACACTGTCCATCGCGAAATCAAGTAAGAATTTGGGTAGGCAGTTGTGAGATGAAATGCTGAAACGCTATTCTCTCCCTGTCAATACATTTTCTACAGAACGCCGTTGGAAGTTTTGAAAGGCTCCTGTAGCCCCAAAAACTCAGAATCTACAAATTCTGTCCAATTCATCGAGTAGGTAAATCATGGCTTATTTCCGTCGTCGAGTTTCTCCCATTAAGCCGGGCGATCCGATCGATTATAAAGATGTTGAACTGTTACGTAAGTTTATTACAGAGCGCGGAAAAATTCTGCCCCGGCGCATTACTGGCTTGACCTCACGTCAGCAACGTGATCTCACAACCGCTATCAAACGTGCGCGCATCTTGGCATTGCTGCCATTTGTGAACCAAGAGGGTTAGTTTTCTTAGGGAATCTAATATTAAATTTTGGTAAAATTCTCGCTCTTTTCTGTAATGGGAGAGAGCGAGTGTTTTAAATAAGGACTGGACTGAGTTGTTAATCTGCATAGAGCGCTGTTCCCCATGGAAAAGGGTACGTTAGTTGAATTTCGAGTTGGAGGCGATCGGCGACTGGCCGTTATTGACCGTCCTGAGGGAAAAAAGAATTTTATTGCGATCGACGAGCGGGATCATTCCCATACTTTGCATCCTCGCCAAATCGATTATCAAGTCCCTGGGCAAGGGTTCAAGTCTACTGAGATTGCAGCATTTCTAAAGCGCATTCAAGATTATCTCGATCCCTCTAGTTTAGAAGTGGCGTGGGAACTCGTAACCGAAGAAGGTGGCGGGACCGTTCCGCAAGAACTCGCTCAACTCCTTTTTTCATCCATTGAGCCTGAGCAATGTTATGCCTCTCATATTTTGTTATCGGACGATCGGCTTTACTTTAAGCAAAAAGGCGATCGCTACGAACCCCGCTCCAGCACTCAGGTCAACGAACTTAAACATCAGTCCCAAATGGAGCAGCAGCGGCAACAGGACTGGCAGAGCTTTATTCTCCGGCTACACGACCATGTGGAAGCACGACTTATGGATCCGACCGTTGCGGTTCCGGTTTGGCCGAGTTCCGATCGGCTCCGGATTGAAGCACTAGAAAAATATGCAACTTTTGGGGATGAGTCATCCTCAAAACTAAATGCTCTAGAGACCTTGGCCGCTGTCAATGCTCCAGAAACAATGCAGGGCGCATTGCAATTGTTAGTAGATTTAGGCGTGTGGAGTCCCCACGAAAATCTTTTCCTTCGACGTAGTTATATGCCCGTCCAATTCACTTCAACGGTTAATGACTTGGCCCACGATTATCTGGCCTCTGCCCCCCCTGACCTGGATACCGATCGCCTCGATCTGACCCACCTGAAGGTCTATACCATTGATGACGAGAGCACCCTAGAAGTTGATGATGGTCTTAGCATTGAAATAATGCCCGATGGCCGAGAGCGAATCTGGGTGCATATTGCTGACCCGACGCGCTGGATGATTCCCGGAGATACCCTAGATTTAGAAGCTCGGAAACGCTGCACAACTATTTATCTGCCGACAGGGATGGTGTCCATGTTGCCGATCGAGTTGGCGACTGGACCGATGAGCTTAAATGCTGGGGAAGTCTGTTGCGCGTTGAGTTTTGGGGTGTTGTTAAGGGATGATGGCAGTATTGAAGACTACAGCATCCATGCAAGCCACATCAAAGTCACCTATCGCCTGACCTATGAAGATGTTGAGGAAATGCTTCAACTTGGGTTACAAACCGAGTCGGCCTTAGAATCTCTCGGCAAATGGGCACGTCTAAGAACCTCTTGGCGGCAGTCTCAAGGGGCAATCACGATCGATATGCCGGAATCCAGTATTAAGGTGATCAATGACGGCGAAGAAATTATTTTGCAAGTGTTGCAGGATATTTTCCCACGGGATTTAGTCGCTGAAATGATGATTATGACGGGAGAAATTGCGGCCCGCTATGGCAGCGCCCATGGGATTCCGCTGTTATTTAGAGGGCAGACCCAGCCTGACTTGCCCTCTGACGATGAATTGTTAGTGATTCCGGCTGGACCCGCTCGGGCTTGTGCCCTACGCCGCTGTATGCCGAAAAGTGAAATGAGTGTATCCCCAGTGCGTCATGCGAGTTTGGGCCTAGACTACTACGCTCAAGTCACTTCACCGATTCGTCGTTACAGTGACCTGCTGGCCCATTTTCAAATCAAGGCCCATCTGCGGGGTGATGAATTGCCATTTTCTGAGGTGGATGTTGAACATATTACGGTGGGGATTCTCAGCACGGTTCAGGAGTCTAATTTCCTCGAACGTCAGACGAAGCGTTACTGGAGTTTGGAATTCTTACGGCGCAATATGGATGAGATTTGGACCTCTATGATGTTGCGGTGGCTCAGAGAACACGAGGGGCTAGCGTCAGTCATGCTTGAAGATCTAGGACTGGAGTTTGCAATGCACTTCGATCGGCCTATTTCACCAGGCGATCGGTTACAACTTCGCGTGTTGCGTGCTGATCCAAGACGCGATCAAGTAGATCTTCAAGAAGTCTACAACCACCTTCCAGAACAAGTGGAAGGTTAAATTGAGAAGGTGTTGAATTTGAGAATACCAGTGGAGTTAATTTCGTCCTGTTTAGCGGATTACTCTCCGTTGGTTACGAGGCGATCGGTTATGCGGCGATAAAGAACTCAAATTGTAAATTGCAGAGGGTAATCAGATCGCCATCCACTAAGGCATGACGTTTTAGGACCGAGATCTGCTTTCTGTTTAAGTAGGTTCCGTTGCTGCTGCCTACATCCATTAGATAGAAGCCTTGTTGAACGTCATACCCTACGACCGCGTGACATCGTGAGACCGATCGGTCATTGACTACGATCGCACAATTACGGCTGCGTCCAATCAACCAAGTTGAACTTAAGGCCGTTACAAATGTGGTGTTGCCATTACAGAGGTTGGTGGTTAGGAACGCACGATGGTTATGCTGGGCGGCTTGAATGTAGTAGGACAACGCCTTGTGTATATCCAGGGGCGATATGGGATCGTCTAAGTAATTTTCCTCCGTTAAATCCCGGGCTTCTGGCTCACTCATTGGAGGCAGAACACGGTTGTCTGTATTCTCATCAGATCCCATTCCTAGGGATGGGGTTGTTTTAACCATTTTCACAGCCTCCTCTTTTTTATTTCCCTCATACACATCTCTCTCGTCGGCGATTGTTAAGCTATGGGCTGAATAGGTATGTGAATAGTTATGGGTTGAAGATGGGTTTTTATTAAGGATCATAAATAGGCGCAGTGCAATAACTGCCATGGGGGAACAAGCGAATTCAGAGGGCTGACGATTTTAAAAGTAGCTGATTCACAGGTGCCGAATTTGGACTAGAGAAATAGAATATTTTCCAGGTGAGTAGAGCTTACAAACTCCACTGTGAATTGTTATCCGTGGAACTACGTAAGTGATATCACTAACTTACTGTGAGTTAACACGAGATTCGATCAACTTGGCAATAGCATGAACCCTGTTCTTAGTTAAAGCTTCACATCTCTTGAGATTCTACTCAATTTACCTGCTTATTTTTGAGTAGATTGAAACTCCGCGCACCCCCTCTAATTTTAGGTAGAGATCGAACTCATTTCAAAGCGTGATGGCAGAAGAGTGTGTAATCCTTGATCATCCTTGCTGGAGACTAGGTTTTGATCTAAGACAAGCTGACGTGCAAAGCGTTTAGCTGTTGCGGGAACTAGGGCCATGGGGTTACTGAATCCTGAGAATACCTGCACACGACAATCGGTCGCCACAGGACCAACCAACGGGAGCTGATCAGCGCTAAAGGCAACGGTACAAGTCACCCAGCGTCCCGGAATTTGGGCAACTTTAGGCAAGATTTTGGCCACTCCCGATCGTATCCATTGTTCACTAGCCTCGGGTGAGGAGTGGGGGGCTAGACTGGTCTGGGTGCGGCTGATTTGCCCAAACCGAAGACTATTATCGGTAAACTGTAATGCTCCTGCATCGAGAATTGGTGGAGTTAGATCTTGATTATGGCCCGTCAGTCCCGCTTCCCAAGGTCCATCATCTATTGCTGCCGATCGTTCTAATTCAAAGCGGCGAATTTCCGCAGGCATCACCACCGATCGCATCTGAAGATCGCACGGGTCTGTTTCGATCGATTCTGCATGACTAAAATATTGACGAATAGCAAAGCCTGAGTCCCGTAATAATGCGCGCGTTCCGCCTCCTGTACATAAAATTACCCGATCGCCGTGAT
>JAPLHZ010000377.1 GCA_026389365.1 Cyanobacteriota bacterium | reverse complement strand
TTCAGAATACTCTCTTCTAGGTATCGAAACAGGAGAAGGAGATTTGGATTAAGGTTAAATTTAATTGCAGGGATTTACAATTATGAGCTTAGTTTATCTTTAGAACAGACGATTTCATGATACTTTCGCAGGAGGTCTAGTCTATTGTCTAGTAAAGCCCACTGGCGATCAAAACTTCGATATGCGTATCGAATTGGCTCTATTAGTTGTGAACTTGTGCTCAAATTAGCAATTGGCGGGAGTAAAAGATCACTATCTTCTAACGATCTGTATGATTTGGTGATTTTGCGATCGCGAGTTTCCTTATAGAGTTTCTTTCTTAAATTTTGATCACTCTCACTCGTAGAAACTAAAGTTTTCCAGCGACTTTGTAGAACTTCAACACTTTCTCCAATTGTCCATTTCCTTTTAAATTGAGATCCTCCAACTTGCCAAGGAAATAGATCGGTGATCTTTGCCCATTTCCCATAGTCACTGTCACCAACGGGCAAAAATAGATCAGTCCATTCTGTAGGACAGTCTCTCCACTCTAAACTGTGGAAAGAAGCGATATTTGCAAGCTTTGCAAGTTTCTCTTTTTCAGTACCATCGATCCTTGTATAGTGGATTTTTGCTGGTGTTTCAGGTTTTGGCTGTCCATAACGAACACCGATAGCTATTGCCACAGGAGTTTGAATAGCAAACACATTTTCAGTTTTTCTAGCTCCTAAATTGTCACCTTCCAAATCAATAATCCACATCTCATCAAAAGTCTGGCGCATAACCTTACGCATTCCCATAAAACCGGGACCTTTCAAATAGGAAGATGCAGTAATAAAACTCACAATTCCTGCTTTACTATCTTCATTAGCCTCAAAAACTTTCCAAAGCGCCCAACGCCAGAAATAAACATAATCATTGTACAAATTCTTGGCATGAACACCTTGCCCCATCTGAGTTAAGGGATCCAGAAAATCTTGGAGAATTGGTTTTTGCTTATCTACTTCTTGATGATTATCTTCAAAACGAACCCATCCACCTTTTCGCCTTTCAATCCCTTGATCTTCTTCATCAATATGTTGTCGTGCATAGGGGGGATTTCCTATACAAACAAGAATAGGAGTATTTTGCTTAATGGATTGAACCCGCTTATGTTCTTCACCAAATGATTTGTAGCTAAAGGGTAAATGTCCAGCTAATTCTGCATAAGGAGATTCTAAAGTATCAGTTAGGTAAACATGAACCCCGTTATCTGGCAAAGTCCCACCTTCGCTTAAGATTTGCTGAGTAAGTCGAAGATGAGCAACAGCATAGGGTCCAACTAAAATTTCAAACGCATGAATATTAGCAGCAGCAGTTGTCGCCGCCGAGACCCGCATTCCTGCACCTCTTGCCGCCGTAATTTGATCAAGCCCATGTTTTACGGCTGTTAAAATATATGTACCTGTCCCGCAAGCTGGGTCTAGGGTGACAACATTCTCATCAACAAAGGAAAATTCAGCATCAAAGTGTTCTGCTAATAACTCTGAAACTAAGCGGACTTGAGTTTGAATCACAGGAATTGGCGTATAGTAAACCCCTCTTTCCTTACGCATTTTAGGATCGTATTGAGCTAGGAAATCTTCATAGAAATATAGCCAAGGGTCTTCGTCCTCTCGCCGAATAAGTGCGGATATATCAATCGCTGAAATCAATCTCTCTAGCAAACTAAGTGATACATCTATTTGCTCCCGCGCTGCCTCATCGCCCAAAATCTTGAGAGTATCTGCAAGCAAATTATGCCCTTTACGAATAGTTTTAACCGCTTGAGTTAAAGACAAATCCACTGCACCAGAAAACTTTGCTAACAAGAGCGCATAAGTGAGTGTCTGAGCATAAGCATCAGCAAATTGCTTGTCATCTGCATCTGGAAAAAAATAAATTCGCCAATCTTGAGCAAGAGTGGTGAGATTAGATTTTGGATCTTCCAAAGCTGTTAAAACATCTGTTCTCAATAAACGACAGATTGGAGCCAAGATTTGCGCAAGTGCTTTAGGATTAGATGGAACAGTCGGCTCCCAAGACAAGAAATCTCGAAACATCGACAGTAAAGCATCAGCATTTTGAGAGGTGATCGCCTCTGCTCCATCAGAACTAACGTCACCCGAAAACTTAACAGCTTTCCCAACTCGCTCACCTGTCCGATAAAGTATCCAACTACTACCATTTGTATAAATCAAATTTGGGAGATTTTTAAACTTTTCCCATTGTTGTTTATCATTCCCCTTAAATTTACTTGGTTCAATCGATTTCTCTGGCGCTTTTAACTCAATATGTCCAACCAGTAAAGATTTGACCGTTACGCCAAAGTCTGGTCTTCCTGAAAGTTCTTTTTCTTGTATTTCAGTAACAGAATTTATATCTAAATGAAGTAACTTCCCCACTTCCCCCAATAAATTACTCATAGGCGATTTAAGCTGATCTTCAGGATTAAAGCGCATAGACGAAAGTGAAAACTTGCCTGTAACCTCTGTAGCAAACTGTTTAAGAACTGTTATGAAGTCAGTATTAGAATTAATTGCCATTTTTTAAGTAATTATGCGTTTTACAGAGGTTTTCTGCTTAATTTCACTATAGTCTTTTTATATTGATTGTCAAGTTTATACCCTACTCGAATTTCGCGAACTATTTGTCAAATCAAGCGAGATTCTTTATCAAGAGAGCGATCTTTCTGGCTGGGGGCAAAAAATAGCGATCGCTATCCAATTCGAGTATTTATCAAAGACTAGAAGTCCGAATCCGGTTTCTTGGGCTGTCAATCCATCTCAGTTCTTTGTTTATCGCCGGACATCACTAGAGATCTTCGATATCCGGATCAATACCGAGCGATCGAAGCTTTTGGGCAAGGCGATTGACTTTTTGTCGTTCTACTTCAGTGTTTTGCCGTTCTGCTTCAGTATTTTGTCGTTCTGCTTCAGTATTTTGTCGTTCCAATAAGACTTCTTGCTGAGCCTCTTGTCTAGCATAAGCCAGCTCCCCATAGCTGAGAAGTTTCTCGCAAGTGAGCGGGTCGTAGAAGCGGAGATTAAGAGATGCAGGCGCTAAACTCGCGAGTAAACTAGGGGGTTCAAGGCAGAGATCAAGGCCCAAAAGAGAACTATGAATACTGGTCAGTCCTAGCCAATTGGGAGCCAGTTCCATCGGTTCATAAACGCCATTCACTAAGCGTTGTCCCTTGAGTTGGGGAGTGAGATAGTCTCCCGTCGGATCATACTGAAAATATTCTTGAACACCAAGGCGGGCGTAAAGTTCAGGTTTAGCGACTTCATCCTGCTTACGGGTGCTGTAGGACGTGACTTCAAGAATGAATTGAGGGACTCGGTGATCTTCTTGCCAGGTTTTGTAGCTTTTACGTTTGCGTTGATTCACTCCAAAAACAACGAACACATCAGGGGATAGGACTTTTTTGGGATCGCCTTCTTCATAGTAAAGAAACAGATTCCCAGAAACATATACCCCGCGCCGACTTTGAAAATAATTTTCCAAAACCGCAACACAGTACAACAGGTAATCCCGAGTGGCATCACTTTCGCTCATTGGTAATCCGTCGGTCTCAGGATAAACAATGTAAGGCAGAGAGGTCACATTGGTCATGGTGATGACTCCATCGGAAATCATTACGTCTCAGTACTAGTGTTTTATTATAAACTCCTATCGTTTCAATTTTGCCTGAAGTCGTTCACCAAACATTGTCACCTCAGGAATTCGTAATTGGGAGGCGATCGCCCCAAACACTAATAATCCCGCACCACCCGCACCACACAACTCAATCACTAACGGCACAAATCCTTTGCTTCCGAGAGAATTCTGCATCAACGTCAGAATCCAATAACTAATTCCACCTGCAATCAAACTAGCGATAGTTAAGCCCACGATCGAAATGCCCCACGATCGCCAAGCTAAACCATTCAATTTACGATGTAGAAAATACGTCAGGGCAATTAACGACAACACATTCACACTCACCGTCGCTAATACTAAACCCTGCACCCCAAATGGCAATAACAAATAATCAAATAACGCATTCAAACCGATATTAACAATACTAATTTTAAAGGGCGTATCACTATCGCCCAACGCATAAAACACCCGAACCATGACATCTCGGCCCAAATAGACAAACATGCCAAACGCATAGGCCATCAATACTGTCGCCACTAAGGTCGAAGAATCCGGGTCAAAGGCATAGCGCTCATAGACAATCTGAACAATGGGTTTCGCCAGCACCATCATCAATGCGCCTAAGGGCAACATCGCCGTCGCCGTAATTAATAATCCCTGACGAATTCGCTGCTTTAGTTCGCCCCAATTCTGCGGATCGGCCAGCTTTGAAAAAATCGGTAAAAATGGCACCAAAATCATACTCGACAGAATCCCCAAGGGAGTCTGCACCAAGAGATTGGCATAGTCTAAGGCCGACACCGCCGCACTGGGATTTGGCAAATAAGACGTAAATTGCATATCGGTATAGACATTAATCTGCAACATTCCCGAGGCAAACAACGCTGGCCCCATCAGCCGCAGCACCTTTTTAACCGCCGGATTTTTTAGATCAAGCTGAAACTTAAATCCCCCGAGTCCTTGCTGCTGCTGCGCGATCGCCTGTGCCCCCCACTGCAACACCGTCCCGACGACGAAGGATCCCGCCAACACCATGCCAGCAAGTGCCCCGTTTTCAGGACTGGTCAGCCGACTGCCCAACATCGCCCACAGCCCCGCGACACCGCCCACCATCGCCACACTGGACAACAACGGACTCACAGAAGGCAACCAATAGACATCCGCCGCATTCAACGCCCCAAACCCAATCCCAATCATCCCCGCAAACCAAGCCGTTGGGGCCATAATCCGCAATTGTTGAATCGCCATCTCCCGAACTTCTCTGCCTTCTGCCGTCTGAGCCAAGCCCGAAGCCATCAAGGTAATCAACTCGGGCGCAAAGACCACCATCACAATAGTCACCCCCAACATCACCAATCCCACCAGCGTCGAAATGGATTGAATAATAGTGGCCGATTCTTTATTGTCTTTTTTGGCCAGCACGCTGACGAGAGAACTGTGAAAGGGTCCGTTAATTCCACCCAAAAGAATTAAAAATAAACTGGGAATAATGCTGGCGTACTGATAGGCACCATAGGGTGCGCTGGTCCCGAACGCTGCGGCCAAAACGACCTGACGCATTAGCCCAAAGACTTTGCTGATGAGGGTTGCGATCGCCACAATGGAGGCAATATTAACGAGCGATCGTTTTTGGGGAGAGGGTTCAGTCACGGCAATAGATCAGCGTAGAACAGTGTCTATTTAAGCACTGTCTGGCTCGTTACTGGTGTTTACGATTTGTTTACGATTTTAGAATTTGATGGCTATGCTGTTGTTGCCAGCCGTAAAACCTGGCTTTAATCAATAGTACTTTAATCAATAGTAATAGATCACGATTGATTGAGTACTATTGTAAACACCGTTCCTTCGCCCAGTTCCGATCGCACGGTAATCGTCCCGCCCATGCCATCCACCAGGGTTTTCACAATCGCCAAGCCTAACCCATGCCCGCCCGTATCCCGCGCACGGGATTCATCAACACGGTAAAAACGCTCAAAAATTCGGCTTTGGTCCTGAAGTGGAATGCCGACACCCCGATCGCAAACCTGGAGTTTTGCCTTTTGATTCACGCGATCGATTTTTAATGTCACGGGTTGATCCGCAGCGGAATATTTCACAGCATTATCAATCAGATTGATTAATACTTGTTTGAGCCGATCGCGATCGCAGACGGAAAATACTACCTCTGGCGCTTCGATATGAATTATCCGATTACTGAATTGTTCTGCCATTCCGGCCACTTCTGCAACTAATTCATTCAGATTCACCCGATCGCGCCGATAAATGGTGTGGCCACTATCTGCGCGGGCTAGATCGAGTAAATATTGAAGCAAACGTACCGTCCGATCGGCCTCGGATGCGGCGGTTTCTAATGCTTCCTTTTGGTAATCGTTGAGATTCGTACTACGACGCAACAAGCTTTGAATATAGCCAGACACAACCGTTAATGGAGTCCGTAATTCGTGGGAAACATTACTCACAAATTGTCGCTGTTGTTCCCAGGAGTCTGACAGACGCGACACCATCATATTGAAGGTTTGCGCGAGTTCTTTGACTTCACTCGGTGCATGACTCAGTTGCAACTTGGCTTGACTTAGATCCTCAGCGGAGATGGCTCCAGCAATTTTGTTCATTTCCTGTAGGGGTTGCAGCGATCGTTTGATTCTTAAAGCGACCATAATAATCATTGCGATCGTAGCTAAAATACAAACTGCGGCTAAACTTTGAATTGCATTGATCAATTGACGTTCTTCATCCGTGACATCCTTCGCCATGTACACTTTGCCTAAGAGATTTCCCTTGACCCACACTTCGTCTTGATACAGGACTAGAAATCGATCGCGTAGTTGATAGACCATCGGCTGAAGCGGCATTTCAGCCAATTTCATTAATTCATCATCCGCCATAAAGGATGCATTTGCACCATTGGACTGGGCCAGAAGTTGTTTGCTATCCGCACTTTTCACCCAAATTACTAAATTGGGAACTGATACATTATCAATGGTCTTTTGCAAACCGACATTCGGCGGAAGCATATCGCTGTAA
This sequence comes from Cyanobacteriota bacterium, assembly GCA_026389365.1. Lineage (GTDB taxonomy): Bacteria > Cyanobacteriota > Cyanobacteriia > Leptolyngbyales > Leptolyngbyaceae > JAAFJU01. Next base: position 14,550 of record JAPLHZ010000377.1, on the reverse strand, counting down.
AGTTCCACATCGCGGGGAAAACGAGTGGCGATATATTTTACATTTTGAGTGTGGGTGGTGATGAGAATATCCTGCATTTTCCAGCTTGTCCAAGCCGCAACACTACTCAAACTCAACACCGAAAGCATAGCAATTTCTAGGGTCAATCGGAACTGAAGCGAAGACCGATCGATCGCCCGTAATTTAAATCTTTCAAATCTCCCCCCAAACATTCATCTACTCCCGAACAACATAGCCAACGCCACGAATAGTATGAACTAACCGCTTTTCTTTTTGTTCTTCCAGTTTCAAGCGCAAGTAGCGCACATAGACCTCAATAATATTTGAATCGCCCATAAAGTCATAGCCCCAAACCTGCTCTAAGATTTGATCTCGTGTAAAAACTTGGCGTGGATGACTTAATAGATATTCCAGTAAATCAAACTCTTTGACGGTGAGATCGATCGATCGCGTGCCCCGAAACACTTGCCGCGTTAACCGATTGAGTTTCAGATCTTCAAACTCCAAAACATTAGAATCTTGGTCTTGAGTTTTTAAACGCAAATGGGCACGAATTCGGGCGAGCAGTTCTTCAATGCTAAAGGGTTTGACCACATAATCGTTGGCTCCAGCATCAAGACCTGCAACCCGATCGGCAATCTCATCCCTAGCCGTCAGAAAAATAATTGGGACTTTACTCCCCGTACTCCGCAATCGCCGACAGATTTCTACACCACTCATTCCCGGCAACATCCAATCCAGCAAAATCATATCAGGATTGGATTCACGGGCGATCGTCAAGGCATTGAGTCCATCATGGGCAACAGTGATTTCATAGCCTTCAGCGCTCAGTTCCAATTCAACAAAACGAGCGAGTTTTACTTCATCTTCAACAATTAGAATGTGAGCAGCCGTCATAGAAGTCTCACGAAAATCCAGCGCACAGGGTGTGAACACCATAATACCCTAACTGCCCGCCGCGAATTTCAAAGATACTCCATTCATACAATAGCGGAGTCCCGTGGGCTGTGGACCATCCTGAAAGACATGCCCCAAATGCCCACCACAACGCCGACAATGCACTTCCTTGCGCAAACCGTCCTGCCGAGTCTCTACAGCCGCTTCGATCGGCCTATAAAAGCTTGGCCATCCGGTTCCACTTTCGTATTTGGTATTGGCATTAAACAGAGGCAAATCACACCCAGAACAGCTAAAGGTTCCCGGACGATGTTCTTTCAAAAGCGGACTAGTCCCAGCCCGTTCTGTCCCTTCTAGGCGCAAGACTTTAAATTGTTGAGGCGTCAGAACTCTCCGCCATTCCTCTTCCGTTTTGGTAACTTCAAACTTAGTTTCAGCGATCGCCAATTCTTGTTCATTGCGTCCTAGTAGATGGTGGGATAACCAGGCAGCCCCGATCGCGCCACCACCCACCCAAAGAAAATATCGTTTTTTCATGGTTGTTCTCCCGTTAGATTGAGGGCTTATTGATACAATTCAGGGAACTGCTTACGCAATTGTTCTAGCTTTGGCAAATCATGCTGCACAATGTATGGATAGGTTGGGTTACGAGCTAGGAAGTCCTGATGCTCGGCTTCTGCGGCATAGAAGGACTCCAGAGAACCCACTTGAGTGGCGATCGGTTTGGGAAAGGCCTTGGATTGATTAAGTTGGGCAATGTAGCTGGCGGCAACCCGGCGCTGTTCATCATTGGTCACGAAAATAGCCGATCGATATTGTGAGCCTCTATCTGGACCTTGGCGGTTCACCTGCGTCGGATCATGAGCTACTGAGAAATAAATTTTGAGCAGTTGACCATAGGAAATCTGCTTCGGATCGTAGGTGATTTGAACCGATTCAGCATGACCTGTTTGTCCAGAACTGACGCGATGGTAATTCGCTGTTTTTGCATCCCCACCCGAATAGCCAGACACCACATCTGACACCCCTTTTACATGCTCAAAAACTGCTTCTACACCCCAAAAACAACCGCCTGCAAAAATCGCAGTTTGTTTTCCGTTTGCCGTTGCCTGGGATATGTCAACCGCAGGAGTAGGAATATTACTAGAAATAGCATTGCGATTCATGGAGAAGGCGATCAAAGCAACGATCGGCAAACTAAAAAAAACATAACGCCATGCCTTAAATCGATCGTTCAACATCACCGGAATCTCCTATGTTTATCAATGATAACTGAATCGTACAAGTCTTTTGATTGCACTTCTGTTTAAACAGTTGTTGGACGTAAGGCTTTTGCCAGTGCAATGGAATCTCCAGTAGGGACACAGATCCAGTGTAACCCTGAACAATAAAAATAAAAAGTGCAATACAGTTCAAAATGATGTGGATATTACGCCAACGATTTGTTCTGTCTTTGTAAATCTCTTGCAAGATCGCCATCGAAAAAATCATCAGGAGTGCCGCAGTAATCCCATAGTAGTAATGGGAAAGATACCAACGTTCAGCATTTCGATAAACACCATCTTGATTCCCCAGAATCACTAAGCTCATTCCCGATAATGTTGCAAAAACTCCGCGCCAGAGTCGATCGGTTGCTCGACATAATAGCGTCAAAGACCCGATCGCCACTAGAAATGTAATACCAATCATTAAGACTTTAAGGGGTTCTTTTTCCCAGATATTCTTGGTTAGAATAGTTCCAAAAACATCATTCCCCAATGCTATTAGAACAATCCCCACCACCGAAACCGTCAACCACCGACCGAGTTGTACATGTTCCTGACCGACAACCGGAGGGATTTTGCTTTTCTCCCCACTTTTCGTTTGTAGACGACGTTGACGGGTTTGGAATGCCCGATTGACTACAATACCGATCAATGGGAACACCACCACGATCGCCATCACTGGGTGCAACAGCAAAATCGCATCACTGAATTCCATACAATACCTCTATTCAATCAGACTAGTTACAGATCTCGATCCCCCAAAATCCCCCTTGATAAGGGAGATTTTGAATGTTGAGTTCTTGCTTTTTCCGGTCCCCCTCTTATTAAGAGGGCTAGGGGGATCGAATCTATTTAACTTCGTTAGGCATAAATCTTGCAACTTTTCCGCTTTTTACAGCAACCACGACATCAAAAGTGGAGCAATAAGAAAAAGTAACATTATTGGATTTGTTATAAAGATTAACAACCATGCCTGCTCCACCGGGTTGAATTCCGATCGGCTCCAAATCGCCGTAGAAGAACCGACGTAATTGATCGCCACTGCCAATTTGACCTTTGTTTTTAGCAATCATGTCCACTTTTTCTTGGACAGTCGGTCCGGCGGGTTTTGCTTCTGCGGCTTGGACGGGACTCCCGATCGTCGGATTCAGCAGATTTAACGAGGCATCCCCCACTGTAACCAAACCGATCATTGCGATGCCTGTCATTAAAGTTGCTAATTTCATTGGATAACTCCTAAAAGAATTCGGTGAACTGTGTTTCAAGTGAAGCGCTGCGGCTCACTGATATCAGAATCGCAGGATGACCTGAATCCCTTCTGAGCGAGTCCCTTAGATTTCCTGAAATTTTCCTGATAATTTTTTTAGGAGAAACTCAGCAATTTCTCAGATAACCCACAGATGTTGCAACCCACACTCATTGCAGCAAACGATGATGGAGAGTTTTCTATCATCATCTCTTTGAGCGGATTGGGAGCGTAATAATGAGGTCTGTACCGACTTGTGGGTGAGATTTACATTCCAGAGTACCCTCATGTCCTGCCACAATAGTTTGATAGGCGATCGCAAGTCCCAATCCTTTCCCCTGTCCAACATCTTTAGTGGTGAAAAATGGATCAAAGGCGTGTTGTTGCACATCGGCGGTCATACCGATTCCCGTATCTGAAATAGTGATTTGTAGTAGATCCCTCGTCGCGCAAGTTGTAATCGTCAGTATCAACGGAGAATCCGTGTCATCACTTTGTCCGCCGCGAAGTTCTAGCGCATCGATCGCATTTTTGAGTAATTCAAAAAAAACTTGATTGATTTGGGCTGGATAGCACAGTACATTCGAGATCTGGCCATATTGTTTGATCACTTGAATTTCTGGATGCCCGAGCAATCGATGTTGTAGCAACGCTAGGGTACTCTCAAGGCCATGATGGAGATTGACCTGCTTTTGTTCTGCTTCATCTAGACGAGAGAAGTTCCGGAAAGACAAAACAATCTCACGAATTCGCTCCGACCCATTGCGCATTGAGGATAATAAATTTGGTATATCTGTTTGAATGAATTCTAAATCGACATCCGCTAATATCTTCTCTAAAGCAGACGAGGGATCAGGTGTTTCTTGCTGATAGAGCTGAATTAACGCCATCAAGTCTTGAGCATGAGTTTCAACGTGATGCAGATTGCCATGGATAAAGTTAATGGGGTTATTGATTTCATGGGCAATTCCGGCAACCAGTTGTCCCAACGATGCCATTTTTTCCGTTTGGATCAGTCTCACTTGAGTTGCATTCAACGCGATGAGGGTTTGGTTTAACTGTTCGGATGATTCACGCAAGGCTGCTTCAGAGACTTTGCGATCGTGAATTGCCTGCAAAATATTTCGTACCATTTGGTGAAAAGCTGAAATCACCTCTCCTAGTTCATCTTGACGGACATAGCTAGTGGATGTAAAGTCACTCACCGATTGATCTTGGGCAATTTCCTTGCCAGAACGCAACAAATCATCTCGTAATAGTAGAATCGGTTGCACAACCGTAGAGGCAATCACAACGCTGAGTGTTGCAGTGACAACGATTGAAATAATCACGACTAATCCACTAATGCGCCAAATGAATGCAGTTACATCTTGGGTGATTTGGTCCGTGGGATGCCGTAGCACTAGAAGATGGGGACTGCCATTTACTTGAATGGGATAAACCACTTCAAATCGCTGCTGTCTCCAATTTGTTTTACGGTTAGTCCCCGACTGAATTTCTGTTAACCTCAGTTCCGGCTGCTCTCCGATGGTTTGTCCCGTTTTTGAATTGAGATTCCAAAGTTCTGCTCCACTGATCATTTGCCGTTGTTGTAACTGCGCTAGATCCTCCAGCAGGGTCCGATCGTCTTGTCTGCTCCTAACTGCCAAGGTCATGACAATGCTTTTAGATGTTATTTCAACTTGGTCGAGTAGCTCATCTTTACGACGAATAACCGAAGGTAACAAAATTAAGGTTTCAATCCCTAGGATGCTGATAAAAGCCCACATCAAAATACGGCGTGGCAAACGAGCGGTAAAAAGCTGGAAAATCGCTTGGGCTTTTAACATGACAATCTGACTAACATGGCGACTAGTTGAGCTTAACAGTTCTCATAGTGAGGTTGCCCTCAATCACCCTCACCACATCATCACGGATAAGAATCGCATGATGATTTGAATCCCTGCTGAGATACCTGCCTAGATTTTCCTGAAGATTTTTTTAGGAGAAACTCAGCCATTTCTCAGTTAGTCACCCTAGATTTGAGCGATGACTATTTGTATGCTCTACTCTAAAGACATCCGCCTACATGAACAGTACTATGGAACGACTTTCCAATCCATTTTTTCGATCGATATGGCAATCAGGACACATTTACCTTTGGATCGCAACGGTTGTGTTTGCTACATCCAGCGCCTTAACGCGTAAATTGAATCTGATTGGTCAGGATCATTTGATTGATGGTCGAAACCCGATTTCGTTATGCAATATTCTTTTTGTTGGTAATCTATGTGCATTGATGGTAATGATCTCGCTATTTTCTAAAGATTGGAAATGGAAAGGAGTTAAAAAGATTTCATCCCGTGATTGGTTAAGTTTAAGTGTAATTGGTTTAATATCAGGAGCCTTAGTTCCGGCATTAGTTTTCACAGCCCTGGATAAAACGAGTGTTACTAATGTTGTTATTATTAGCCGATTAGAAGTTCCAATCAGCCTTGCCTTTAGTATCTTTATATTGGGAATTCAAATCAATCGCTATACATTTTTTGGTGCGATCGCATCCTTAATAGGTGTGGCCATTACGGCTTGGCTCTCTCCCCATACCGTAGCGGCTATGATGTCACCCGCATCATTTGGAATGGGACAAGGCGAACTTCTGGTAGGGATTTCAGCGATTCTTTTAGCGATCGCGAATCTACTCACTAAAATTTATCTAAAAACAGTGCCCTTAGGAATTTTTTCAGTTATGCGAACTGGGATTGGGACGATCGTATTTTTTATCATTGCTCAAATACTCTATGGTCCCCATCACTTCATGGATATTTTCTCACCGTTCTTGTGGGGATGGGTGATGATTTATAGTTTAGTGATTGTGGTTATTGGACAACTTTGTTGGTTTAATGCACAGAAGAAATCAACGTTCGCAGAATTGACTTTAGCAACTGCCATACAACCCATGATTGCTATTTTAATGGCATTCATCATTCTGGGTGAATTTCCTAAGATTCCGCAATTTATTGGTGGCAGTATCTTACTGGTGGGGATTGCCTTGAGTGCGATCGGGACATGGCGAGACAAACGACAAGATACAACAATATCCAGATTTACAGGAGTTAAAGCTGCAAATTTATTGCCCATGCAGTCTGATTTTCGGGGAGTATAGTCAATATACTGTTCAATACCGAGTGGAACGGATTCTCGAAGTGATTGGGTCGTGCCGTTGGATAAGAGATTGTCAATAGTTCAAACTATCCACGACTGCCTATCTCCGAAATACAAGCAATCACAACTCCCATAACGGACCCAATCAAAACCTGAAATGGCGTATGACCGAGCAACTCTTTCAAATGAATCTCCGTTAAATGATGATCGCCCGTAAACAACTCTTCGATCATTTGATTTAGAATTTTCGCTTGCTTACCCGCCGCCTGCCTGACACCCGCCGCGTCATACATCACAATGATTGCAAATACAGTGGCGATCGCAAATTCTCCACTGTCCAATCCCTTACGCAATCCAATATCGGTCGCCAATGCCGTCACTAAAGCTGAATGAGAACTCGGCATTCCACCACTTTCAAAAATGACGCGAAAGTTTAATTTGCCATGATAAATGAGTTCCACCACCACCTTGCTGAGTTGGGCGAGAACACAGGAGAGAAGCGAAATAATCAGAGCGTGATTGTTCAGGACAGCGCCAAAAGATTGCATTGGGTAGGGTATCGCTTGGGTAAAGGTTAAGGCTAATTCTTTCGGGCGGTGATGTAGTCGGCGATCGCCATCAGCGGTAAGGCTTTTTCACCAAACCCTGAGACTTCGGCTTTCGCTTGATCAACTAAAGCTTGGGCTTGGCGTTTAGATTCGTCTAGCCCCCACAGCTTAGGATAGGTTGCTTTCTCGGCGGTTAGATCCTTACCCGCCGATTTGCCCAGTTCTTCGCTAGTGGCCGTTATATCCAAAATGTCATCGACAATCTGAAACGCAAGCCCAATATTTTTTGAATAACGCAAGAGTTTGGCACGATCGGCCTCACTAGCCCCCCCGACAATTGCCCCCGTCAAAACCGCCGCCTCAAGCAAGGCCGAGGTTTTATGATTGTGAATAAACGTTAGGGTTTCGATCGGAATATTCGGATTCCCCTCAGACTCAATGTCCACAACTTGGCCGCTAACCAAATCCCCCATCGCTCGCCCCAGCCGCGAAATTACTTCTAAAATCCGATCGACAGGCACATTCCGCGTTTCCCTCGCCACATATTCAAACGAATAGGCCAACAGCCCATCCCCCGCCAAGATCGCCACCGCATCCCCGTAAACCTTGTGGTTAGTAGGATTCCCGCGCCGAAAATCATCATTGTCCATGGACGGCAAGTCATCATGAATCAGCGACATGGTGTGAATCATTTCCAGCGCACAGGCTGTGGGCATGGCTTGGTCTATGGTCGCCCCGACCAGTTCTGCGGTGGCGAGACACAAAATCGGACGCAGGCGTTTCCCTCCCGCCAACAGAGAGTAGCGCATTGACTCAAAAACGGTCTCAGGATACTGCATAGGGAGCGCATTGTTCAGAGCAGCCTCGACCAATTGTTGCTTTTGCTTTAGATATGACTTGAGGTCAAATGACTTGAGGTCAAATCCCGTCAAATTTATTTTTTCGCTCGTTGCTACCATTTCAGCCTTCTCCCTTGAGTCCCCAGTCTTAAGATAATAAAAGAAACGTGATCACTTAATCCATGATCACTTGCTACAACTACGATACGAATCGTTTTTTATAGCTTTCCACCGTATTGCACAGCAGCATGGCAACCGTCATTTGCCCGACTCCGCCGGGAACAGGAGTGATGTAACTGGAAATCTCCTTCACGGCTTCAAAATCTACGTCGCCCACCAGTCGGCTCTTTCCGTCCGGCAGCGTAATGCGGTTCATGCCCACATCGATCACTACGGCCCCCGGCTTCACCATATCGGCTGTGACCAAATTGACCTTCCCGACCGCCGCCACCAAGATATCCGCCTCGCGCGCAATATCCGCCAAACCTTCCGATCGGGAGTGGGCGATCGTAACGGTTGCATTTTTTTCTAGCAACATCAGCATTTGCGGCTTACCCACTAAGATACTGCGACCAATGACCACTGCTTTTTTGCCCGCGATCGGAATATCGTAGGCTTCGAGCATTTTCATCACCCCCGCTGGAGTACAGCTCCGCAAGCCATCATCACCGCGCACCAAACGACCTAAGTTATCGGGGTGGAGACCATCGGCATCTTTGCGAGGATCGATCGCTAACAGCAACGCCGTCGAGTCCAGATGATCCGGCAGTGGCAATTGCACCAAAATCCCATCGACCCGATCGTCCTGATTTAAGGCTTCAATCGTTTGGATCAGAGTCTCTTGACTTGTATCCGTAGGAAAATGCTTACCAAACGAGATCATGCCGACCTTCGCACAGGCTTTTTCTTTGTTGCCGACATAGGCAGCACTGGCCGGATTATCGCCCACCATTAGAACCGCCAAACCGGGCGATCGACCATTTTTAGCCGTGAGAAGTTGAATTTCGGTAGCCATCTCGGTATAAATCTTGGCCGAGAGAGCTTTTCCGTCAAGCAGTTGGGCAGTCATGGGACACACGCTTTTGGGATAGACAGATTATAGTCTCTCAGATCTAGTCTGCTGCGATCGTAAATCCCAAAAGAAATTTAAATTATCTGGTGTAAAAAATTAGATTTGCGCGCTACACTCTTGCTCTCACGGGGAAAATAAATTCCTCAGACTTAAAATTTTCACCGCATTAAAAACCAAGATGGTTCGGGACGCTATGGCTTTGTTCAATTCTGAGTTGAGTGATAAATTCTCAAACACGTTGCTGAATATCATGGTGGTATTGGGGACGATCGCTCTGAGCAGTTGCGCTCCCACGGTCTCCATATCGACTATCCAGAGCCAGCCAGCGGATCAACAGGTGCAAGTAAAGGGCAAAGTCATTACCGTTGCGCCCATGATCAATCAAGTGGCCTACGAAGTTCAGGATAGCGGGGGATCGATTTGGGTGATGAGTCAAAAACAGCCCCCCAGACTAGACACCGAAATCAGCACGACCGGCAAAGTGAAGTTTGAATCCATCCAAGTAGAAGGTCAAGAAATCGCAGATCGCTACATCTTGGAGGATTAAGCTTGCTGAATTGGGTTAGTCCTTGCAGCCCAAACTCTCGCGAGTATCCGCACCCGTCGTGGGGTTGGTGCCGGATGCAACTTTGCACAAAAGGCTAACGGTGAACCGATCGATCAGCGCATCGGTAAAATCCACATTAGTAATGTCCGTTTCCTGAATCACGGTGCTGGTCAGCGTCGCGCCCGTGAGATTGGCATTCCGGAGATTAGCTTTATACAGCGTGACTCGATCGATCAAGGCATCCGATCAAGGCATCCGTCAAGTCCGTTTCACTCAAGTTTGCGCCGTAGAGATTGGCTTTCGTAAACATCGCGCCCTTGAGATTGGCCCCCTGCAAATTGGCCTCACGCATTTCCGCCGCGACAAATACCCCACCATTTAAGTCTTCACCCGCAAAATTGCGTCCGGTGAGGTCCGTATTTGTGTAGTTGATGGTATCACTTTGCGCTGCGGCACTTGGTACAAACGAGACCCACCCCACCCCAATCATAAAACTCAGGCAACAGACCCACAGACCTGTCAAACGAATGATCCCCGATGACCTCCGGTCGGTCTTAGACGATCGCAAATTCCGCAACCTTTGCACCGATCCCATAAAAATTTGCATGGATAACGCCTGAGCCTTTTGCTTCCCCATTGTATCAATTCATGCATCAATTCATGTATCCATTTATGCCTTTCTACGCCTTTCAAAGTAGCGCTAATTGAAGTAGCCCCCACATCTTCATCCAGTGAATCTTAATTGTAATAATCTTTTGTAAACTCTTCCAAAACCGATCAAAAGTTACCTCTAAAGTTATCTCTAAAATGTTACTTTAGAAACAGAATTGAATAATTTCTAACAAATTAAATATAAATTTAGATCGGCTCAAATGCAGTCTCAGACTAGATTAGAACTCATTAATTGTATCAATATTACTAAAACTTATATCGCTATTTTTACGATCTTCTACTATGATCAAATATAAGATTATTATAAATCCTTTTACCCTTGTTAAAGATTTATAATAATCCTGATTTTACATTCACCATCCTGGAAATTGAAAGCATAGGGCAATTTAATTCTCATCTTTTAATCTGTCTGCCACTTAATTACACTCAAATTTAATTTAATTTGAAACTCATCGAACTTAATCAAAGTCGAATCTATGGCTTTTATGACGTTCATTCATTAGCTTGATTTCGTGATTCTTTCTGTCATACCTGGTATTTAGAGTCAGAAATTCCGATCTACGCTAATCCGATTCAGCTTGTTGAATGGTGCTAATTAAAAATCACTGTTCATAGAACTCTGCATTGCTCTGCTTCTAAAATTCAATGTAATTTTAGAATCTAAAATTATTACGTTCTCTCGGAAACATAGGTAATTTCGATCGTTCAAGTTTCTGTAATTTTTTCGATTTTGCCGAGCGACGCAGTGTTCAGTCACTACACTCAGGAGGTTTTAATATGAAGATTGCCCAGATTGCTCCCCTTTGGGAATGTGTCCCCCCCCCGGCCTATGGGGGCATTGAACTGGTGGTTTCGCTCTTGACTGATGAGCTAGTACGGCGAGGTCATGAAGTGACATTGTTTGCCTCTGGTGATTCCACAACATTAGCCCAGTTAGAATCGGTTCATCCTCAAGCCCTTCGCCTTGACAAAAATGTTAGAGAGCATGGCATTTATGAAATGCTTCAGCTTAGTAATGTTTACGATCGATCGGCTGAATTTGATGTAATTCATTCCCACATGGGTTGTGGTGCATTACCCTATTCCCGACTCGTAAAAACGCCAACGTTGCACACCTTGCACGGCATTTTTACGCCAGACAATCGGAAACTCTTTTCTCATGCGAAAAGCCAGCCCTTTATCAGTATTTCTAACAACCAGCGAGATTTGGAATTAGATCTGAATTGTACGGCCACGGTATACAACGGAATTGATGTTGATCGACATAAGTTTTATGCAACGCCCGATGAACCGCCCTATTTAGCATTTCTTGGTCGGATGTCCATTGAAAAAGGGCCACACAATGCGATCGCTATTGCAAAAGCAACTGGATTGCCACTGAAAATGGCCGGAAAAATCGATCCCGTGGACGTGGATTACTTTGAATCTGAAATCAAACCGCATATTGATGGCGTACAGATTCAATTCCAGGGCGAAGCCAATCATGCTCAGAAAAATGAGTTGATGGGGCGAGCAATAGCAACGCTATTTCCCATCACTTGGCGCGAACCCTTTGGGCTAGTGATGGTGGAATCCTTGGCTGCGGGTACTCCTGTAATTGCCCTACGATTGGGTTCGACCTCGGAAATTATTACCCCCGAGGTGGGGTTTCTCTGTGACACGGTGACGGAGTGCATTGAAGCTGTGGCGAAGGTTGGGACGATTGATCGATCGCAATGCCGCACTCATGTTCGCGAACATTTCAGCGTTCAATCAATGACAACGGGCTATGAAACGGCCTACCAAAATTTGATTGAACCTAAGTCTGTTCACAATAGTTTCGTTCGGCGAAATCCACTGTTGAAGCTTGCTTCTTAGGATTCTTTAGTTAAACGATTTCCTCATTCCAAGGTTTTTTGATGTGTTATTTGATTTCAAATTTGTTTGATTTCAAATTTGTTTGATTTGTCGTTAGTTTTAGGTTTTCTATATATGAATATGACTCATCATCTGAATCAGCAGAAAAGTTTTCTACGTCATCCCCGTCGTCAGGCGATCGCATTAATATCAGACCATGGCGACCCAGCAGCGGACATTGGGCGCGAAGAAGCAGGCGGACAGAATGTGTATGTGCGTCAAGTGGGTGAGGCATTGGCACGATTGGGTTGGCAGGTCGATATGTTTACGCGAAAAAGTAATGCGGAAGACGCAGACATCGTGCAACATACGCCCCATTGTCGAACGATTCGGCTGAAAGCTGGCCCGGAATCGTTTGTTCCGCGAGATGAAATTTTTCAATATATGCCGGAATTTCTGGCTTCATTCCAAGCGTTTCAAGCCAAAGAAGGCGTAATTTATCCGCTGATTCATTCAAATTATTGGATGTCTGCTTGGGTCGGATTGCAGCTTCAAGCCCAACAACGAGCGCAACTCATTCATACCTATCATTCCCTCGGCGCAGTGAAATATCAGTCTGTGAAAAAGCAGCCCGCTATTGTCGCAACTCGATTGGAGGTTGAACGCGATGCCTTGGAACAATCGGATTGTGTGGTGGCGACCAGTCCCCAGGAACTGGAACATTTACGGAGTTTGGTGTCGGCAAAGGGCAATGTTGAAATCATTCCCTGTGGCACCGACATTAACAATTTCAAACGCTTGTCCCGATCGCAAGCCCGATTAAAACTCAATATTCCATCTCAAGAACAAATTATTCTATACGTCGGACGATTTGATCCCCGCAAAGGCATTGAAACCCTAGTTCGGGCCGTAGCTAAACTGAAAACAGAACAACCCGATGCGCCCATACGATTGGTTTTGGTGGGCGGGAGTGAGCCGGGTCAGTCGGATGGTTTGGAGCGACTGCGGATTGAAGGAATACTTCACGAATTGGGGATTTTTGACTGTACGGTGTTTGCGGGGCGGGTGGGGCATGATCATTTGCCGCTGTTTTATACGGCTGCCGATGTTTGCGTCATTCCGAGTCACTATGAGCCGTTTGGGTTGGTGGCGATCGAAGCGATGGCTTGTGGAACGCCCGTTGTGGCTTCGGATGTGGGCGGATTGAAGTTTACGGTGATTCCAGAAGAGACCGGGCTTTTGGTGCCGCCCGAGGATGTGGATGGATTTGCCGAGGCGATCGATCGTCTATTAAGTCATAGTGTATGGACCCAGAAAATTCGGCGAAATGCAGCGCTGCGGGTGCAACAGAACTTTAGTTGGGAAGGGGTCGCGATTCAATTGAGTGACTTATATCGAAGGTCTTTGGCGCAGTCGATTACTCAGCCAGCAATTCCTCAACCGGAAGTGGTGACATCAGGTTCTTATCGTCGAGCCTCTTAGCGCCATCCAGGTTTAGCCTATGAGACATACATCAAGGAGACATACATCAAGAATCTTCACCCAAGCAGCTATGGTCGCTTCTCTTTCGGTTGACGCTATATCGGTTGACATTGGTGCGGTTATTTATCCCGACTGCGATGGCCAGCCAATGTCCGACAATACAAAACAGCTTCGATCGCCCAGAGATACCCCTGTACGCTTGACAAGAAAAGCCGTTAAATTCTACAGTTTCATCCATGCAGATTCAATCTGCGAATCCAAAAAATTAGCGCGATCGTCCAGAGATTACAGCCTCTGCACGATCGCTCAACCCCCAAGCTGATAGAAGCAGCTCGGTAGCCTGCGGTGCATTCTAGCATCCACGCCACCCTGTTTTGCGCTGCAAGTAAACGGGGTGGCTAATTTTTTGGTTTCCTACCCCGTTAATAACCAGGAAACCAAACATGACTATCACAACCAAACAAATCAAACTCCAAATCAGCGGGGATGCCGATGCGGTTAATGCGGCGATCACAACACTACATCATCTCAATTTCATTAATGGTTCGCTCTGGAGTCAGGCTATTCGGAAGCGCTGTGAAGGAGGCGTTCTGAGGATTGCAGCCCGTGCGATTACGGTGGAGAACGAGATGACCTGACAAGATTTGTAGAGATCTGAATAGACCATTGAGACCCGATCCCCCTAACCCCCTTAAAAAAGGGGGAACCGGAATTCAGGTGAGACCCGATCCCTCTAGCCCCTACGCCCTCCGGGCAGGCTACGCCACAAAAAAGGGGAACCGGAATTCAGGGATAATATCCGTTCGCAAAGAGATTGAGAGAGATCTCCAGAATCCAATCATAGTCCCCCTTCACAAGGGGGATTTAGCAGGGTGGTTTCATACAAAGAAAAGATAAACATTGTCGAGCATATTAGCCCAAGCTCTGAGGGCATCCGGTACGGTACGGTAGCCTCCGCGTCTGGCTAACGTAATGGCGAAGGAATTGAAGATGGCCCAGTTCACA
>JAPLHZ010000313.1 GCA_026389365.1 Cyanobacteriota bacterium | reverse complement strand
TTCTTTAGCCCATCCATTTCGATTGCTTGCATTACCTTTTGCCGTAAATCGGAACTATATGGTTTTGGCATTGTGATTGCTCAGACAATTCGCTTTCTTTCTATCTTATGTCCTAACCTAGCTGGCTATAGCTATATCTCCTAGCCCAGGGTATGGACCGTAGTGAAATCGTTCCCATGCCGGAAAACTACGCCATGGAACCAAATACTGCTCAGTATTTAACCCAGTTGCAGGCACTTAATCACTCGGAGCAAATCACCGCATTGCGAGGTTTTGTTTCACCCATGGGGAGTGAGTCTACTAATTTGTCGGCATAATTCTTTATTTCTCGCGATCGATTTCAGCTTCGATCGCGAGAAATAGAAACTAATTAATTCGCGAAAATACAGTTCAATGAACTAAATTTCTACAACTTCGCGACATTCTCATGCCATTTCGTCGCTTGCTCATACGCATATGCTGCGTGAAAAACTTGATCTTCCCGCAATACATTACCAATGATCTGAAGTCCGATCGGCATTCCCGATGAATCCATACCACAGGGCAAACTCAAACCGGGTAATCCCGCCATATTAACTGGAATCGTCATCAAATCATCTAGATACATACTCAACGGATCAGCTAGTTTTGAACCTAATTTGAATGCCGTTGTAGGGGAAGTTGGCGAGACTAAAACATCAACTTTTTCAAATGCTGCTTCAAAGTCTTGTTTGATCAATGTCCGAACCTTTTGTGCTTTCAAATAGTAAGCATCGTAATAACCCGCCGACAACGCATAGGTTCCGATCATAATCCGCCGCTTCACTTCAGCCCCAAAGCCTTCTGCTCGCGTGCGTTTGTACATATCCAACAAATTCTCCGCATCTTCTACCCGACGACCATAACGAACACCGTCATAACGCGCTAGGTTCGCTGAGGCTTCACAGGGGGCAATGATGTAGTAAGCGCTGATGCCATAGCGGAAACGAGGACAGGAAATGTCGATGATTTCGGCACCGAGTTCCTTCATTTTTTCAATGGCCGTCTGAGTTGCCGCAGCTACTTCTGGATCGAGTCCTTCGCCAAAGGTTTCCGTGATAACGCCAACTTTTTTACCCTTCAAATCTGTCTTCAGATATTGGGTGTAGTCGGGAACATCTACGTTCAAACTTGTCGAATCTTTTGCGTCATAGCCTGCGATCGCCCCTAACACTACGGCGCTATCTTCTACGGTCGTCGAGAATGGCCCAATCTGATCCAATGACGAAGCAAACGCGACGAGTCCATAGCGCGACACTAAACCATAAGTCGGCTTCATGCCAACAATGCCGCAGAATGCAGCAGGTTGACGAATGGATCCGCCAGTATCGGAACCTAAGGAAACGGGAGCTTCGCCTGCTGAAACTGCTGCGGCTGATCCGCCGGAGGAGCCGCCAGGAACGCATTCGAGGTTCCAAGGGTTAGCGGTCTTTTTAAACGCTGAAGTTTCGGTGGAGCCGCCCATGGCAAACTCGTCCATGTTAGTTTTGCCGATCGTCACCATGTCTGCATCGATGAGCTTTTGGCTGACGGTAGATTCGTAGGGCGGGATAAAATTTTCGAGAATTCTAGAGGCGCAGGTAGTGCGGATATTTTGGGTACAGATATTGTCTTTGACGGCGATCGGAATCCCGGCCAGCATCCCAATTTGTTCACCTGCTGCAATTTTGGCATCCACGGCTTTGGCTTGCGCGATCGCATGATCTGCTGTGACCAACAGGAAGCTATTAACTTGGTCATCAACCGCTTGGATGCGATCGAGATAGGCTTGGGTAATTTCCACCGCCGATCGTTCTTTTGTGACCAATTGATTGTGCAGTTCCCGAATGGATGCCATGAAATTTGTCCTCTAACTTCTCTATCGATGCGCGTTTCAGCCTATCAGTATAGTAGAAGCCTGCGAAGATTTGACGGATGTCAGCAAAAGATCGATTCCCTAATGGTGGGACACGATCGCTCCAGAATTAGGGCTAAGCAATCTCACCCGCTAGAAAGTTTTACCATTACCTTGATCGCAGATCGATCGTTCATGGCTTTGTAACCCACAGGAACGCCATCTAAGTCCACTACCATATCGAGTACTGGTGATGGGTCAATTTTTAGAGCAATCACATCGCTCAAAAGCTCTGGAATATAAGCCCGTGATGGTGCAACACCGCCGCACAATGCCAAATTAGAGCGAAACATCCGTCCCAAGTTAATCGTGCCACTCCCATGGGGCACACCCACGTAACCGATCGTGCCACCCGGTCGAGTAATCCCAATAGCCGTTTGCATAGAAGATTCGGTTCCAACACATTCCAGTACAGATTCCGCACCGCCTTTAGTGAGTTCTTGCACCGCCTGAATGGCTGTTTCATCACGACTGCTCACCACATCTGTAGCTCCAAATTTACGCGCGATCGCCAATCGGTTTTCATGCCGACCCATGATAATAATTCGCTCTGCACCCAGGCGCTTAGCGGCTAAGACACCACATAATCCCACGGCTCCATCGCCAATCACTGCAACAGTACTGCCCACTTTTACGCCCGCTGAGATAGCGGCATGATGGCCAGTGGCCATGACATCAGTCAGGGGTAGAATTTTGGTTCTCCTAGAATTGCCGTGGTCGGCATCCAGATATAGCGTTCATCGATTGGCTGTAAAATCAAGATGTTAGCCAGCAAGCGAGGGGCCTCATGGAGAATCAGATTCACATTCCACTCGATTTACCGGATGTCC
>JAPLHZ010000083.1 GCA_026389365.1 Cyanobacteriota bacterium | reverse complement strand
TTCCCATGCCTTGTTCTACCGTTTTTAACCACTGATACCGACTGGCAGGATGGGCAGGATGGGCTTGACTCTGACATTGATTTACTTTCTAACAACCATCTAGATATTTTCCTACATCCTTTCCTTTTTAGGACTACCGAGTAATGAGTTCGATCGATGTCCGACGAAAAAAAACATAATACTGAGATGGAGTCGATCGCTCAGCTAAAACACCGGACTTTAGCGGCAGAACTAGCGACAGAACTAGCGCGACAGATTAGCGTATGATGTCTAATTGTTCTGCCATCATCCAAGTCGCGAACCCTACTTCATCATGCTGAGAGCCGGAATTGTCGGATTGCCTAACGTCGGTAAGTCAACGCTATTTAATGCGATCGTCGGAAACGCTAAGGCGCAAGCGGCGAACTTTCCGTTTTGTACCATTGAACCCAACGTCGGCATCGTGGCCGTTCCAGACGATCGGCTCCAGATTTTGGCCGATATTGCAAGCTCTAAGGACATCATTCCGGCGCGGGTTGAGTTTGTAGACATTGCCGGACTGGTGAAAGGCGCATCGAAAGGCGAAGGACTCGGGAACCAGTTCTTATCGAATATTCGAGAAGTGGATGCGATCGTTCACGTCGTGCGATGTTTTGATGACGATGACATTATTCATGTTGCGGGTGCCGTTGATCCGAAAAGCGACATTGAAGTGATTAATTTAGAATTAATTTTGGCAGATTTGGCACAGGCAGAAAAACGTCTCGAACGCTCCAAAAGAGAATCCCGTGTGAAAAAAGAAGCGACTGCCGAAACGGATGCTTTGGAAAAAGTGATTGCAGCCATGTTGTTGGGCAAACCCGTGCGATCGGTTGAACTTAGCGAAGAGGAACAGTTCGCCATTAAAACCATGGGGTTCATGACCCAAAAACCAATCATTTACGCCACCAATGTTTCGGATGCTGATCTGGCAACGGGTAATGACTATGTTGAACAAGTTCGTAAACTCGCAACAGAAGAAGGCGCACAGGTTGTGGTAATTTCAGCCCAAGTCGAATCGGAATTGGTGGAATTGTCAGAGGCCGATCGGTTGGAGTTCTTAGAATCGCTGGGTGTTTCAGAAGGGGGACTACGATCGCTGGTGCGGGCAACCTATGACTTGTTAGGACTCCAGACCTACTTCACCGTCGGACCTCAAGAAACTCGCGCCTGGACTATTACCAAAGGCATGTTAGCGCCTCAGGCGGCAGGTGTGATTCATTCCGATTTTGAAAAAGGATTCATTCGCGCTGAAACGGTTTCGTATAAAGATTTGGTGGAATACCGATCGATGAATGCGGCCAAAGAAAAGGGACTAGTACGTAGTGAAGGAAAAGTATATGTAGTTCAAGAAGGTGACGTAATGTTGTTCTTACATTCATAAATTCAATCCATCAAACAACCTTTTGGGCATGGATCCCCGTGCCCAAAACCAAATAAATAAATTTACAATATTTCAAATGGAAACCGTACAAGAAATCCAACTCTCCGGATTTGACGAAATGGGCGAACCCGTCATTCAAGTGATGAGCGATCGGAGCATTCACCTTCAATTTGAATTTATGCCACCGTCCGACATTGACGAAAACGGCATCGAATTCTTCGACGATTTCGACGCGCAACTAGCCAAGGCGATCGGCCTACCTGTGATTTGGGACGATCAAGAATGCTTCATCATCGAAGATTTGCAACCCGACACAATTGATAAAATTCGTCACTTCATCGAGACCTATCGCTGAACTGTTAGCCCAAGATTTTAGCCCCAAGATTTGTTACAATACTTTATAAAGCCTCATCTAGGTAGATATTCAGTTTTGGAGCAAGCAATTTTATGCGTCGTCTTTTCAATCTAATTACTACGATCGCATTGCTTTGTCTTTTTGCAATCACGCAACCCGCGATTGCCGCAGAACCCACATCTGAATCGCCCCTAAAGGAAACTTACGATCGGATTGCAACGCTTCGCGACCAGGCATTTGGTGCAACCAATCAAGGAAGATTTGGAGAAGCGGAGGTTTTTTGGACTGAATTAATTGAACTACTTCCGGACAATCCAGCACTAATTAGCAATCGAGGAAATTCTCGGGTTAGTCAAGGGAAATTAGCGTCTGCGATCGAAGACTTTAATCAAGCAATTGTCCTGTCACCAGAGTCATCCGATCCTTATTTGAACCGTGGTGCGGCCTATGAAGGACTGGAAAAATTTGAAGAAGCAATAGCTGACTATAACCACGTCATTGAATTAGATCCAAATGATGCCGCAGCCTACAACAATCGTGGGAATGCGCGTGGTGGATTGCGTCGATGGAATGAAGCCTTGACTGATTTTAAGAAAGCCGCATTACTTGCACCTGACTTTGCGATCGCCCGAGCTAATGGTGCGCTGGCACTTTATCAATTAGGCAACATTGACGAGGCCATTCGTGAAATGCGAAATATCATTCGGAAATATCCCCGCTTTGCAGATATGCGCGCAGCCTATACCGGAGCGCTTTGGGTCAGTGGTGCGCGCGATGAAGCAGAAAGTAATTGGGTTTCTGTTTTGGATTTAGATGCAAGATACAAAAACATTGAATGGGTCAAAACCGTTCGTCGCTGGCCGAAAGACATTACGATTGCGCTTGAGAAGTTTCTGACCCTTTCCTAGATATTAAATTTTATCCAAACCCAGCTCTTTGAGCTTTGCCAGAAGACGATCGCGTTCAGCTTCCGCCTGATTTGCCCGATCGGATTCCTGATTTGCCCGATCGGATTCCTGATTCGCCCGTTGTCGCTCAAGTTCGACGCGTTGGCGTTCTTGGTCGGTTTGCTCAGCAGCCCAGAGCAAGAGATTCCCCTGAGCATCCCACCACCGTAGCCATTTAGCTGGAACGCCTTCCCGGATCCCGATCCAAACCCCTAGGAATAGTTCTACGGAGGGAATCCAAACCCGATCGTCCGCATTGTGGGGAATGATTTGGTACGTCCCGTTTTGAAGTTGACGAACATTCATCAAGCCTTCCTGTGGATCGAAAATCACATAGGTCGGAACCTGTAAAATCTGCTCGTAAAAATAGAGTTTTCCATAGGGCGGCAAATCTCGCGCAGAATGTTCGCCATTGTCGTCTTCAGACAAAAACTCCATAACGATCGCCACACCATCACCCTCTGTCCAAGGCGTGTAACTCCGACGAATCGGCTGGGATGGACTGCGCGGTTGATTCAGAGGTTCATTGATTCGGGGAACATAAAGCCAATCAGGAGCTTTGACAACTGTTTTTTGATTAATGGTGGCTGTCAGAGCAAAATTAGACGCGATCAAACTCTCGGCAGGAACACGATCGTTACTACTCAGCGCATCATTGAGTCCAGCGGCGAGACGAGGTTGTTGAATATTTTCCACAGGGTCATCAGGGAGTTGATAAGTGTCGGGCAAAATATCCCAGGTGACGATCGGCGACACTTTGGATATAACAGATTGAACAACCATAGAAGTTCCTGCTGTCACTAGTAGTTTAAAAATTAGTTTAGAGATTGGCCTGAATTCATAATAGCGTGGGTTTAACCCGGAGATTACGAACTTCTTTTAAGACACAAGCTTCGACTTTGTTGTCTCAAAAGAATCCTTCATTAACGCCTGTATTCGTTTTGGATCAGGCGTTTTTCCACCCATCAGATCGCCAAAATATACACAGGCCGCTTCACCTAATGCCCAAGTATAAGCCGTTGCCCAAGACGCTGCAATTACACTACCAAATCCTGGAATTAACTTCACTAGTTCCCGCCCGATTGTCTGCGCCACAAATCCCCCCGCAATAGTACTCACCAATCCCCCTGCCTGAGCCGGAGTTAATGTTTGCCCATAAAGTTGTCCTAGCGCTATTACCATCGAAATCTGAATGCCCGTCAACAATGGCATCGTCGCAAACGGCAATGGCACCGCAGCACAGGTTCCCGCCGCGATTGAAAACGGGACAATAGTCCGACGAGCCACTTCCCGATACAAATCTCCGACGGGTGCACTCAACTCGCGATCGTTCACCAATTGGGCAATTGTTCGAGCTTCTGCTTCTGGCAATACGGTTTCGATCGCCCGACTGAATGCGTCCAAACCATAAAACAATGGCGAGAATTCATCTTCCTCTAAGGTGAAATCAATCAAAACTACGTCATCATACAACTCGGCAAAATCTTGTTTAATTTGTTGAACAGCTCTATTAATAGTCTCAGATGTAGGCGGATATTCAGGATGATCGGACGATAGGGCATACAACTCATGTAAACAAGTAATCGCCAACAGACAAGGTACTTGAGGATAACGCGATCGCAGATCCTGGGCAATTTGTTTGAGTGAAGCCGTCGCAAAATCCGTAATTTTAACCGTCCAAACAATCAAGCGGGCAGTCTGTGATTGACTCAAAATTTCCGCAAGTTCTTGTGCAACTATTCCGGTCTCGTGTTGGCCGTCCCCCAATCCGACTGTATCGACAAATTGCAAGAGCGGCAAATCATCATTAGGGTAGGCATAGCGCTGCGTATGTTTGGTGTGTGGCCGAAAACCAGGGCCAATAATGTCGCTCGATACGCCCGTTAAACCTCGGACAATGGAACTTTTTCCCGATTGAGGTTTGCCAATCAAAATCGCTTCTGTTGTCGGCAAGTCCGATCGGACCTTCTGCAAAATTTCCCGTAGCTTCACCTCATCCACCCGAAACCAATCTAATCCAGGAATTTTGACACCTGACAGATTTAGATCGGGTAGCTTCAAATCTTGGAAACTAACCGGCGGCAACTTGATGATCGGAAGCTTTATGGAAAAACCTGAGCGCTTGCCGGGAGTTGGCTGAGTCATAGCAGGGAGCGGCGGTAAAGAATTGCAGCTACCACAATGCTATCAATTGCTGCCTGTATCAGGGGAACCAGATTCCCCACCCGGAGACGATCGGTAAATCGCATCTAAGCGCTCGCGGGCATCTTCCACCGTCATAGATCTCATAACCAACAATGGTTCATTAATCACCTGACCCTTCTCATCCAACATTTCAGGATGCTGCGGCGACTGTCTCATCCCGTCACCCCTCCGCATTCCCTTAGGAACGACAGGACGAGTAGACTCAACTCCCAACGTCAAAATACTACGAATCAGATTGCCGATCGCTAAGAATGCGATCCCCACAAATGCCAACATATAGAGTATTTGGAGCCACATAGACATGAAACCTAACATCCTCTTTTAACTTACATTTGTTTTTCTAGTGTGGCAGATTTTTAAAATCTTTGCGAAAAATTTAAGAAAATATCGTCCCAATTAAGCTTGTTACTTTTCAGCTTAAATATTCTGATGTTGTTTTATAATCTAAGCATTGTGCTCTTCAGATTGGCGATGCTTCATGCTGACTCCCCAACATTCATGCACCAATCGATGCCAATCCATCAAAACCTTCATGTCTACACCCGCCTGACCGTTGGTTGCACTCACGAGCGACTGCATCGCACTCACGGATTTCTGCATTTCCGTCACCCTGTTCAGAAGATCCTGCTGCTCTCCAAGCTCCATGAATTCCATATGCTCATTTTCGAGCAAGGTGTGCGATCGCTCAAACCAATACTGAAAATCTTCTAGAAGGGGATCTAAAAGCGTTTTTAGTAGGTCTGGATCCGTTGGAATCGGCGAGTTAAACATAGCAGATTAGAATTGTGCTAAAGGTGTTTATATTTCGTAACATTTGTTAATTAACTATAACCCATCCTCTTGCTAATTGAGTATGATCAGTAGATGCTATCGGAAATTAGTCTAATGAGCTAAATTCAGAATACTAAGGCCCTAGATAAGGTTTGACATCATGAAAATGAGCTATAGGGATCTAGAAGGAAAACCAAAAACGCTGCAAAGCCTGACAGGTCTGAATCCGCAGGAGTTTTCTATTTTATTGGAGAGCTTTGAGTTGGCATGGGAGAAAACT
>JAPLHZ010000303.1 GCA_026389365.1 Cyanobacteriota bacterium | reverse complement strand
TTCTTTAGCCCATCCATTTCGATTGCTTGCATTACCTTTTGCCGTAAATCGGAACTATATGGTTTTGGCATTGTTATTGCTCAGACAATTCGCTTTCTTTCTATCTTATGTCCTAACCTAGCTGGCTATAGCTATACTAGTATGAGAGCGTGAGGAAATTGCCATGACAACGTTGCTGACCAACCTGCAAAGCCAGTTGCCGGACTTAGAATGCATTACAGATGCGAATCAAGTGCTGCGGCTCTCTCAGGATTACAATCATTTCAGCCCAATCCTACAACCGATTTTTGCCGACAAACGAGCAATAGCCGTCCTCCGTCCAGCCCATGAAACGGATGTATTAGCGATCGCAAAATTTTGTGTCGTTCATCAAATTCCATTAACCGTGCGCGGCGCGGGCACCGGAAACTATGGTCAATGTGTCCCCTTAAATGGTGGCTTCATTTTAGACATGACCCGAATGAATGCGTTGCTATGGCAAAAACCGGGGATTGCTTGTGTTGAACCAGGGGTAAAACTGGCCACAATCGATCGGCTGACTCGGCCCAATGGTTGGGAAATTCGGATGGCTCCCTCTACTTACCGCACCGCAACGATCGGGGGCTTCATTGGCGGCGGCAGTGGTGGCATGGGTTCCATTACCTATGGGCAATTGCGCGATCGGGGCAATCTGCGGGCCATCCGACTCGTCACCATGGAAAATGAGCCACGGGTATTAGAATTACGGGGCGAAGACGTGTATCAAGTCGCCCATGCCTATGGCACAAATGGCATCATTACAGCCTTAGAAATTCCCTTGGCTCGTGCTTACAATTGGGCCGAGGCGATCGTAACATTTCCCACCTTTATGCAAGCCGCACGCTTTGGCCAATCGCTCGGAGATGCCGATGGCATTGTCAAAAAATTAGTTACTGTATTCGCCGATCCAATTCCCCAGTATTTCACAGCCCTACGATCGGTGATTCTAGAGGGTAGCAGTGCAGCATTTGTCATGGTTTCTGAAGAATCCTTGGAGGCATTACAAGAACTAGTCACAGAATTGGATGGAACAATAGTACAGTGCAAGACTGCCGAAGAAGCCAGTAAAGGAACGCCCATCTATGAATACACATGGAATCACACCACGCTCCATGCCCGAAATGTAAATCCGAATTTAACCTATCTACAAACGCTGTTGCTTGGAGATCAAGAATTAAAACGTGTTGAACATTTTTATCAGCATTTCGGCAATGAAGTGATGATGCATTTAGAATTTCTGCGCTGCAATGGCCGATCGACCCCTGCCGCATTGCA
Source organism: Cyanobacteriota bacterium (assembly GCA_026389365.1). Lineage (GTDB taxonomy): Bacteria > Cyanobacteriota > Cyanobacteriia > Leptolyngbyales > Leptolyngbyaceae > JAAFJU01. The sequence goes on along the minus strand of JAPLHZ010000303.1, from coordinate 2,759 downwards.
ACTAGTTCGATATTCTACACCCGATCGCTTACAGGAAATCATTACCTATCATGAATCCCATGGCGCTATTATTTTCAATCCTCACGCATACACCATTGAAGACGGCGGGATGAAACAGGTAGATCTAGCGCAATTGAAGTTCAAACAACAGGTTGATCCCTATGGATTAATGAATCCAGGGAAAATGAAAGGTTGGAATACCGAGGCCGAAATCTAAAAATCTTATGCTTTAAATCAGTGATCGTCGGCATTGTCTGGGCATACTAAGCGTTGAGACTCATCCGTCAGGTCGCTATGTCCTCAGCCACCCCCAATTCCCACAATACTACCCCCGATAGTACTTACAACAGTATTTCATATCTCTCGACTAGACAGGTACTTTCCCCAACGGTCGGATTTTATCTACGTAAGCTCATTCGTGGCAATTTCGACCAACTGAAGCTTGATCGATCGGGTCGGTCATTGCTAGCCGATGGCTGGGGTGATCTCGATCGGCTACTGACCATGCACCATAATCATAATGATGCCGCAATTCAAACCGCCATCCAGCAACTTGAACATTTAACGCGGGCCCATCAAGTTTTAAGTTCTCAAGGTGCAACGTTTCCGGAAGAACTAAGGGAAACCGAACGATCGATTTTTGCTTTATTGGGGTATCAGCTTCAACGCCAAACCGATCGGGGAAATATTTTGGTGGTGGATGACACGCCTGCTAATGTACGAATTTTGACCGATACCTTAATGCATCACGGCTATGAAATCTGTAGTGCCATGAGCGGCGAGCGGGCACTGGAAATTGTCAAGAATTTTGTGCCCGACTTAATTTTATTAGATGTGATGATGCCGGAAATGGACGGCTATACCCTCTGTCAACAGTTGAAAGAACGGGCAGAAACCCATGATATTCCAGTTATGTTTTTAAGTGCCATCGATACCCAAAATGATAAGATAAAAGCTTTTCAAGTCGGTGGCGTTGATTACATCACTAAACCGTTTCATCTAGAGGAAGTGATTGCCCGTGTCGGTCAACAAATCGATCGTCGAAATTTACAAAAGCGATTAGAACAACAAAACTTTCGACTTCATGCTGAAATTCAAAATTACAAACAGTTAGAGGAACGCTACCGAAGTATTTTTGACAATGCAATTGATGGAATGTTTCAGTCCACACCAGAGGGCCAGTTCATTACGGCAAATGCATCGCTAGCAAGAATGTATGGATACGTATCTGTCGAAGAACTTTGCACGTCTATTAGTGACATTAGTCAACAGCTTTATGTCCGTCCAGACCGTAGAACTGATTTCATGAGGACTGTGCTGCGAAACGGTGAAGTGTCAGACTTTGAGGCACAGATCTATTGCAAAAATGGCACGATATTGTGGATTTCGGAGACGGTTCGATCGGTGAAAGATGCCCAAAACAATCTGATGTTCTATGAAGGTACGGTCAAAGACATTACGGATCGTAAACGGAATAGTGAAATTTTGCGGGTGCGATCGAGTGAATTAGAAGAAACCTTGACTCAGCTCCGTCATAGTCAAGCCAAATTGCTGCAACAAGAAAAGATGTCGAGTCTTGGCCAGCTTGTGGCAGGAATGGCACACGAGATCAATAATCCAGTGAGCTTTATTTCGGGTAATTTGGTCTATGCGGAACAGTATTTTGAAGATTTGGTGCAAGCATTTCACGATGCAGGATTAGTACCAGGAGATGATCTTGAATTTGTACTGAAAGATTTGCCCATACTATTGCAGTCTATTCGCACAGGGGCCGATCGGATTCGGTTGATTGTGCAGGCGTTGAAGAATTTCTCGCGCATTGATGAAGCGGAAGAGAAGGAGGTTGATATTCATGAGGGCATTGAAAGCACATTGCTACTCTTATCTCATCGTTTAGACACGACGGCTAATCGTCCCAAGGTCAAAGTAATTAAGGATTTGGGTTCATTGCCAAAAGTGCATTGTTACCCAGGATTACTCAATCAAGCATTGATGAATTTGATGGGAAATGCGATCGATGCTTTGGATGCTAGTAGGACCAATGGCAAACAACCAAAACTGGAATTACGAACTAAACTTGTAGACGCAAATCAAATTATGATCTGGATTTCGGATAATGGTTCGGGAATGCCAACAGAGGTCCAAGATCGTATCTTTGATCCATTCTTTACAACTAAAGGAGTGGGTGAAGGGACGGGGATGGGACTTGCCATTAGCTATCAAATCATTGTGGAAAAACATGGAGGTCAGCTTGAATGTATTAGCGTGCTGGGGAAAGGCACTGAGTTTGTAATCATTCTTCCGGTGAGTTTAGAAAAGAGCTTTGAAAAAGGATCGTTAAACAGCTTCAAAGACCTGTGAAACCGTCAAATTGAGGGTTTGTAAAGTATTTTGTATCAAGGTCATAATTTAGTCAGGCATTCGCCCTTCAAATTCAATTGCAAAGCGATTGAGTGCGCTTTTCCAGTCTCGAATCGGCATGGTCCATTTTTGGGAAATATTCTGTAATGCCAAGAAGAACACTTTCATCGCAGATTCATCCGTTGGGAAAGTCCGATGATTTCGCAGGACTTTTCGCAGCGTCATATTCATAGATTCAATGGCATTGGTCGTGTAGATGGTCTTGGGAAACAGGGTTTCATAGAGCTTCGCTCCGCCAAAGGCGTACGCATCGGGAAAACCCGTCAAGCCATCACAGCAGGCGATAAAGATGTCCTCAACCCCACGATTCTTCAATTCTGTTAGGACCGTTAACCAGA
>JAPLHZ010000151.1 GCA_026389365.1 Cyanobacteriota bacterium | reverse complement strand
TGTGAATCGTCTCTTTCAACGCCTCACTCTCGACCTTAATGGGTATACGCGATTTCCAGCAACCTAAATTCCCTAGGATTGTCAATTGCCTTCAAACCACATCTAGCGTCCTCCACGGGAATTCTGGGAGAACCATAATTGTTAGCTGATTTAAGAAGATCTATAGTGAATTTTGTTGCTTTATTCCGATAACTATCCTTCAACACTTCTGTATATTCATTTACAAGATTCTTAATCGCTCTATCTCTATCTCTCTTTTGAGATATTCTATTAAGCGTTAAGAATTTATCTAGGTTTTCTACGCCTATCGTCTCTTCAATCTTTCCCCAGTATTCTTCTACCTTCTTTTGATCTTCTCCCAAATCTTCAGCTAACTCGAAGATGCTATTCTTTAACAAATCTGATGAAGCTAAAGGCATTCCTCTGGTATTCAAGACATTAAATAACCTGAAAGATGAAGTGAAATTGTCTGTTTGAACGAAAACAACATAAACATGTTCCAAAATATATTTAGCTAGCTTACATATAGTTGCTTCATCATCAGCTTTAGATAAGATATAGTCTTCGATTACCTTAAAATTTTCTATAAAAAGACGTTCGGTAAATGTTGGAAATTCAGGTAAAAAATCTTGATTGTTTTGCAAAATATAGTGATAGTATAAATCAGATTCTTTGCTTCTAACTTTTAGCCTTGCCTCTTGCGGCTTATCGGAAAAATCGTCAATTGGCAACACTCGATTCTGTAAATTCTCTTTTGCTCTTGTGCTATCACTAATCAAGTCCTTCATTTTTGCGAAAATAAGACTTAATGTTGTTAATCTTTGTTGCCCATCAACTATCTCATATGTGTAATCTCCTTTATGGATACAGATTAATGTTCCAATAAAATACTCCTCATTTTCTTGGCAAAAACTATTCCATATATCGTCGATTAATTGTTCAGTATTGCTTTTATCCCAACTATAGGGTCTTTGATAGGATGGCACAGTGTATATTTTGTTTTCTGTGAGAATATCGATAATTTTAGATTCCTTAGCTTCCATCTGGTCCTCATTTTTTATAGTTTGATATGTGTGCGTAGATGAATAACATCTTGATCGAGACTTAGCTCGACAACGATCTATTCGCCAAATCATCCACTATTATATACAAAAAAGGAATTAATGCCACTTACTGAGTTGTCTATCTACGAAATAGAAGAAATGGATTGCCTGTATTTTACAGATATCGGATCCGATCGATCACTGCTGCAACTTTAATAGCATGAATGCAAACGAGATCACTTTGGGGATAGGATGTGAGGACGTCGCAGGATTGTTTGGACCAGTGGATAACCTCTTACTTGAGGTTTGGGGCGCGGGGTACAGCGATCGATGTTGGAATGAAGAATTGAGAATTGAGAGGGGGAAGGCGCGATCGATTCGCAGGCAATCTCTATATTTCCATTCCCGACATTCCCAATAGCGCAGTCATCGCACGAGTCCGATCGCGCCTCGCGATCTCAACAGGCTCTGCATGTACGTCTGGCGTTGATATTCCGTCCCATGTTTTACGCGCCATAGGAATGCCTTCCGAAATCATAGAAGGAGCATTAAGAATAGGGATTGGAAAATTTACCACTGATATAGAAATTGAACAAGCGGCTGAAATTTTAACGATCGCCATTCAATCGATTCGTGACTTGATGAGGTGATGATTGCTAGACTTCTGAACGAGCGATCGTAATTTTTGCCTACACACCATCGACCCACTCCGCATGTTTGCCATATCAAACATCGCTGAACTCTATCGTCAAGTAATATTTGATAGATTAAATCAAAAAGACGTTAGTTCTCAAATTGAAAACTAGCGCCTTTTAAAAATGACATTCAAAGAACTATTCCATTACTTCTGTTTTGTAATTTCAATGTTCACATCATTCAAACGACGACGAGTCAACACTTCAGATTTATCACGGGGTTCCAAATCAAAAACCGATCGTAACGTATCATCGATTTTTGAATACTCGGTATTGCCAAGCTCATCAAGCCGCACCTTACCGGCACCATCAAAAATCACAGTTTGCGGCACAAACCCACGGTAGTAATAACCCGCTTCATTCGGCTCATAAGTTTCCTTCACAGGTAACGAATCCACGCGAATCGCCAAAATGTCCATCGCCCGACCGTAAAACTCCTGAATCCGAGACACCGTTAACGCATAGGTCTTGCAGTCCGCGCTGTCATCCAAGTAGAACACCACCACCGTCGGCTTCCCAGCTTTCAGAGAATTCTGCAATGTACTTCTTGGCGGCACTATTGCTCCATTTCCGGCATACAGCGCAAAAATATCGCCATCATACCGATCGTCTTCTAGAACTGCCGATGCACTCATCACATTCAGGCCCAAACTCAGAAGTAAAACTATTCCCGTCCCCAAAATCCAAGACTTGCGACGCGCCAAGCCCTTCAAAAAGCGACTCAACGCATCGAAACTCAAAAGACTCATCTGACGTAAAAAAAACATACAAACCCGATCGCACAGCTAAAAAACCAATGCCTTCCATTTTACCGGACCGCCGCCTCATTCTCCATCGGAAGTCGAAGGGTCGTCATTAATCAACCCATTGGGCAACCGAGTCAACAACCGATCGATTGGCAGCTTGCTATAATTTGACACCACGGATAACACCGCACCGCCCAACACCAATACTGGAAATGGCAGCGATCGAGCTTTCAGCCATTCCAACAACTCCACCGCCCCCAGCAGTATTAAAAACGCCGCGATCGCAAATTGTAATTTCATAGACTAACGCTCCCAGCCATCCTAAATTCCCTCCAGAAAGACAAAATTTAGACTTGATTCAATAGTTTATTTGTACTATATTTCTACTAGTTCCGCTAGTTGAACTGTCCCCTTATCTCAGCGTCGTACCGGATCGTTGCTCTAGTTGCGAGCCTTAGTTCGGATTTAGTGTAGACGATCGCAGCACGCTTGCCCGTTCTGTTGTTGCGAAATCTCTGGTACGATTCTGTTTTTTGTTCTTTGCCTAAACCGCTATGACCATCGCCGCCGCCCGCATTGAAGAACTCTGTAAATTGCTCACCCGTATGAGCTACGAGTACTATGTGTTGGATCAGCCGACGATCGATGATAGCGTTTACGATCGGCTATACCGGGAATTGCAAGACCTCGAAGACGCTAATCCCGAACTCATCACTCATGACAGCCCAACCCAACGCGTCGGCGCACAACCCGCGAATGCATTTAGTTCTGTCAAACATACGATCGCGCTTTATAGCCTCGAAAATGCGTTTAATAATGTCGATCTGGACAAATGGCAAGAGCGTTGGCAGCGAGTCGAAGAGGGTACGGCAACTTATATTTGTGAGTTGAAAATTGATGGTAATGCAATGGCGCTGACCTATGAAAATGGTCTGTTGGTGCGGGGGGCGACGCGGGGCGACGGGACAACGGGGGAAGATATTACGTCAAATGTGCGCACTATTCGGACCATTCCGTTGCGGTTAAATGTGGATAATCCCCCGCCTGTGGTCGAAGTCCGTGGTGAAGCATTTTTGCCGAATCACGTTTTTTTCCGTCTGAATGCCCAACGCGAGGCGATCGGAGAAGAGCCGTTTAAAAATCCACGCAATGCAGCAGCCGGGACGTTGCGACAACTGGATTCTCGGAAAGTTTCCGATCGGCAACTCGACTTTTTTGCTTACACCGTATATTTTCCGGGGAGCGATTTGCCTGAAGTTCACTCGCAATTGACCGCTCTCGAATGGCTCCAGAACGCTGGTTTTCGGGTAAATCCAAATCGAGAAAATTGCGCCGATTTACAAGCAGTTCAGCACTATTGTGAAAAATGGAATACCGATCGTCATGACTTGCCCTACATGACGGATGGCGTTGTGATTAAAGTGAATGAATTTAGCTTGCAGGAAAAATTAGGATTTACCCAAAAATTTCCCCGCTGGGCGATCGCTTACAAATATCCTGCTGAAGAAGCGCCCACAATTCTTGAATCCATCACCTTCCAAGTCGGACGCACGGGAGCGATCACTCCTGTGGCTGAACTGCGCCCGGTGGAACTTGCGGGGACGACTGTTTCGCGGGCGACGTTGCATAATGCCGATCGGTTGCTGGAACTCGATTTGCACCTAGGCGACACTGTAATTGTCCGAAAAGCGGGCGAAATTATCCCTGAAGTCGTCACGGTTTTGTCAGAACTCCGGCAGGCGGGAGCGATTCAATGTAAGCTGCCGACCGAATGCCCCGCCTGTCACTCTATCGTGGTACGTCCTGAGGGCGAAGCCGTGACGCGCTGTCTAAACTCGTCTTGTCCGGCCATCGTGCGCGGATCGTTGACGCATTGGGTGAGTCGTGGAGCGTTGGATATTAATAGCGTTGGGGAGAAATTAATTGCCCAGCTTTTAGAGTCGGGGTTGGTGCATTCCACCGCCGATTTATATGATTTGACCGCTGAGCAGCTTATGCAACTCGATCGCACGGGCCAAAAATCTGCGGAAAAAGTGGTGGCGGCGATCGCGGCTTCGGTCACGCAACCTTGGTCTCGGGTGTTGTATGGTCTCGGAATTCGGCTAGTTGGTTCATCGAATGCGGTGACGTTAAGTGAGGCATTTCCCACGGTTGAATTACTTGCCAACGCACAACCCGAAGAGATTTCGGCCATATTTAGCATTGGCGATGAGATTGCTCGTAGTGTGGTGCAGTGGTTCCAAATTGAAAGTAATCGATTGCTTATCGATCGGCTCCGATCGTCAGGTTTACAACTGGTTGGAGAAGATAAACCTAAAGAAATCACTGTCGTCACCGCCATCACGGGAAAAACCTTCGTTGTCACGGGAACGTTACCAACCTTAAAACGTGATGAAGTAAAAGATATGATTCGTAAAGCCGGGGGCAAAGTGACGGATTCGGTCAGTAAGAAAACCGACTTTTTGGTGGTGGGTGAAGACGCGGGATCAAAGCTGGAAAAGGCCCGATCGTTGAATGTGGCGATTTTATCGGAAGCTGAATTTTTAGAGTTACTTTTTTAAGTCCTATTAATGATTTGGCTTAATTATTTCAATACGGACAGGATTTATAAAATTCATATAAAATCAAGAATAATCTTTTGTTGAGCGGAGCTTTCCATGGGAATCGATGAGACCCGATCGCTCAAAAATTATCCCGTACTCCTCGCCCGAAAACGCAGTCCCAACTCTCGTCTGTTGCGATGGTTTCGTGAATCAGCCGTTTTTTTGTCGTCGCCAGACAGCCGTCAACAGCTTAAAAAAGCCCTCACCACAGGCCGATCGGGAGCTGGGCTGGCTAGTGTAGGCAGTGTTCTGCTATTGCTCTGGAATGCCAAATTAGTCTTTTCGACAGGCGCGGGCATGGGGACTATGGTGTTGATGTATTTGTTACAAGATGCGGAGTGGCGACGGGAAAAACTCCCAAACGTTAGTGAGCAGGTTCAGGCGAAACTTGAGGGTCTAAATCGTCCGTTTTTGTGGAGTACGATCGGAGGCGGAAGTGCGGCATTTCTGAGCTATTTGGCCATTTCAGCTTGGACTGAGACCGATGCTCACTGGTTGGCGACGGGTATTTTGCTTCAGGGATTGATGACCTTTGGGCTGTTGGGGTTGGCGCTACGACGGGTTTTAGCCAAGTCTCCAACGGTTGAAACCGATCTGTCTCATTGGGTCGAAACGCTGTCCCATGAGGATCCGATTCAACGCTTGTTGGCGGTACGACAATTGACTAAAACGGCACAGTCCGCACCATTAATTCAGCAAAAAGAAATCCTGGAATATTTTCAGCTCATGGTGTCTCGTGAACCGGAAGAGTTGGTCCGTGAAGCCGTTTGGCAGGCGCTAGAGACGCTGATGCCGACATTGAACAGTTTGGCCGATTTAAAGAACTTGGCTAATTTAAATAATTTGATTGAAACAGACGATCGGATTCCAGTTTCGTCCGAACTAACTCAAGCCAAGATTAAAGCTTGGGTTGAATATTAGAATTGATTCAAACATTGTCCAATCATTTAAGTCCAATCATTTAAATTGAACAAATCCTTAAAATCCTAACAATCCATCCAACTCATTCATTGCCTCACACTGCAACTCACCCAGATCATCGCGCTCCACCACGAGTCCCTTCCTCACTCCAACACCGCCCAGCCTCCCATACATGTACTCATCAGCATACTTGCGAAACACAGCCTCCACAGCCTCCTGAGAGGTTTTTAATCCCCATTCAGCCGCGATCGCCTCAGCCTTCACCAACACATCCGAACTCAACCGCATCGGCAGACATACATGAGAATCCAGAACCATATCCAGACTCCCCCGAGATCTCTGCCTAATCCGTCGGCGACCAATAATTGATCCATTACTTAACTTCACCAACATCCACAACCCTCCAAAATTCTCAATTCATCATTCTCAATTCTAAAATTCAACCTCTCCCGGCAGCACCAATTGCGACTCTCCCGGAAACAAACCACATACATTCGCAAACTGTGGTTCCGGCATCACCGCAAACAAATTAAATCCCTGTAACCGATCGTGAATCAAATGAGAACTTCCACCCGTAATTAAAAACCGCGTCACCCGCGACATAAATGGCGTATATTGCGACTTCACCGTCCTAAAAATCCCCTTATACCAAGGATCTAAATACTCCTCCAACCATTCAGCCCAACTATGGCCCGTATCACCATAACAATGATTATGTTGAAAACCATCCATAATCAATCCCGGATCAGCCGTCGTCCCGATCGCATTAGTCAAACGTCGATCGAAACTAATCGAGGTTGCCAACTCATAAGCCCCACCCCGATCCATTACATTTTCATCAATCACCTCACCACCTTGGTCAATCAATCGACTTAACCAAGTGCCACCGCCCATATCAATCACAATCGTATAGCCGTGATCGGCTAACAGGCCCATTCGTTGAGCCTGACGATAAGACCCTAATCCTTCCCGTTCAATCGTGACTTGTTCAACCGTAATCTGATATTCAATATCATTCCGAATAAAATCATGAATCCCCAACAACTGTTCCCGAATCGCATCTCCATGTCGCGCCGGAGTCGGAGTAGAAACATACAAATTCAACGCAAACTCACAGCGATCGCCATAGTAAGGAATAGGTTCCAAACAAGCATAGAGATGGAGTTTAGCTAAATCCACTTTATTCTCAACCACCGTCTGTTGTTGACGACGATATTTATAAGCCTGATTGCCAAAGTGATAGCGCTTACCATCAGGTAACTCAACCAAAGGCGACGACTCCGAATACTTCACCGGATCTCGACCCTGAGGCACCTGAAACCGAATCGATCGAATGGCACGGGGAACGCCCACACCATCCCAATATTTCAAATCATAATTTCCAGCATCAAGGGCAACAGTGCGAGTAATTTCCGGCGCAACGATCGTATCGGACCGACCGGAAGTCATGGCGGCAGAAGTCTTAGAAATGCGAGGTGGTCTAGTCGAGATAGCAGTCATGGACGTCTCTCCGTTAATCAAAGATTCTGGAAAATAAAGAACTGGAGACAGGGTGCCAATGAAGCCTATCTCCAATTAAATTAATCGTCACCAAAGCAGTACACTAGTACGATATGAGCAAGCATCGAATCTGTCAATACATTCGTACTATTTCTGCGGCTGCACCAACTTTCTTCACAAAAAACTAGACAGAAAACAAGGGAGTCGCTACTATACATAAGCGATGTAAATAGCAAAGTACCTACGGACGATTAGCACAGTGGTAGCGCACTTCCTTCACACGGAAGGGGTCACAAGTTCGAATCTTGTATCGTCCATTCCTTGAAATCTGTTCCTAGAGCGGTTTTTGTTGTGTCTAGGGATCGCCTCAGGGAATCTCCTAGCCGTATCATTTGTGACAACCTACGCCACCTAAACCCATTGCCTTCCTAACTCATACCTTAGAGTTGGTATCGAATTGGTATCGAGTGGGGTTCTCGGATGGGGGTGAAGGTTGAATCTTTCAAGGGTCGGTTTCGTCTTCGGTGGAGTTTCCAAGGTGAGCGGTTTAGCCTATCCCTTGGCTTGGATGACACCCAATGGGGACGGACGATCGCACAGGGAAGAGTGAGCCAAATCGAAACCGATATCATCACGGGGAAGTTCGATCGCACCCTTGCCACATACAGAACAGGTTGCATTCAGACTGTGCCCGCTAAATCCTCTCTAGAAATGGGTTTCAGATTTTCTGTGTAAGGGGGATAGAAAAATGGGGTCATCGGTTTGGGGTGCGATACAGTGAAGAGGGTCGATCGTAGTAGGAACAAATCATGGCCGTAGCCACTGACCGACGAATGACATTAGGCGATTCCCAACAGAGACTACCCATTAGTCGGCTGGGTCAAGACATCCCATTTGGGGATGGGTGACAGGTTAAGAAAATTAGGCTGATTGTCAAGGGGGCAAAAAAGGCTGATATTGAAGAAATAATTCTGCTCATTGTTGTCACTTATGAGTCATCGCTACTCCCGTAACCCAGACCACATCCGCAATCGCC
>JAPLHZ010000111.1 GCA_026389365.1 Cyanobacteriota bacterium | reverse complement strand
CCTTGCAGCTAGCTGGTTTTCTTCATTTTCTGGCAGAAAGCGGTTTTGCTAGGTAGGCAGGCTCTACCACTGATCGCAGAGTAACGGCTTCCTTCAAAGCCAAGTATCACGGGAAAAGATATCAAATGGGTTCTATAGACAGTAGGGCGGGTGAAAAAGTGGGCAAGGTCGCCATCGCCCAGTGGTTAAAGCTTGCAATCAAAGCGTATGGTGAGGTCTGAAGAAAGTGGCGTCTAAAGGTTGAATACGAGGGGAGCGGTTGGTCATCAGGGAGGGCTAAGAGAAGACGCAGTGACGGTTCATGATTGCGACAAAAGGAGGCGAGCGGACGATAGCCAGAATAACCACATAAAAAGCCGAGGAGACTGAGAAAGAGAATAACCCACAGTTGATGACGACGACCTCGAAGGTGACGAGGGTCGGAAATTTGTTTTAATTGAGTGATGAGGGACATGGACTGACCAATGATTACAATACCAGTCCATCCTCATTTTCTTAGCCCTGAATGATATAAATCTAGGCCCATTTATTTTATTTCCCTAGTATGAAACCGCCCTGCTTTTCAAGGGGGTTAGGGGGATCCTCATTTGCTTTTGGATGAAAATACTCGTGAATTTGTTCAGCCATTTTAGGCCCAATTCCAGGAACTTTAGCAATTGAATCGACCGTCGCTTCCCGAATGTAATCAATCGATCTAAACGTCGCCAGTAACTGTTTTTGACGATAATGCCCTAATCCTGGAATCTCATCAAGGCGCGATCGTTGCATTCGTTTCGATCGTTGTTGACGATGAAAACTCACAGCAAATCGGTGAGCCTCATCGCGCAATCGTCGTAAAAGCTGGACTCCGGGCTGCTCCGACTCCGTGGATAATGGGTTAGATTCACCCGGTAAAAATATTTCTTCTCGCTGCTTGGCCAAACTCACTACTCGCAGTTCTTCCAGCAAATTCATATCTCGTAGCGCATTGATCACCGCCGAAAGTTGCCCCTTCCCGCCATCAATCATAATTAAATCTGGGAAATCAGAGAATGCCGTTGATTGCCGGGTCAGAATTGACGACTCATTCCACTTCCGAATATGTTCTCCCCGCGCCTTTGCATTGGCATACTTACGGAACCGTCGGGTAATGATTTCCGCCATACTCGCAAAGTCATCCGAATGACCGGGACGCACATCGGGATTCTGAATCTTATAGTGACGGTAATGTTGTTTCGCTGGCAATCCATCGACAAATACAACTTGAGACGCAACAGCATCCGATCCTTGAATGTGCGAAATGTCGTACCCTTCAATCCGCTTCGGCAATTCTGGCATATCTAAAATTTCCGCCAAATCTTGCATAGCGCGAGTATTCCGATCGGCCACCCGCTGAGTTCGAGCCAATTCATACCCTGCATTTCGCTCCACCATTTCAATTAGTTCTGCTTTGCTCTGACGTTGGGGATTATCAATGGTAACTTTGCGACCTTTTGCCTCGGTCAAATAGGCTGATAATAATTCTGTTTCTGGCAATTCATACTGCACCAAAATTTCAGATGGAATCTCGACTGGATCAACCGATTGATAATGTTCTTCCAACACCCGTTGCAAAATCGCCCCCGAATCGCCTGACTCCGCATCCGCCACAAACCCCAAACGCCCAACCAATCGACCTGCTCGAATTTGAAATAATTGAATACAAGCATGATGATCATCACTCATCAAGGCGATCGCATCTCGCGAAATAGTGTCATCGGTCAGCGTAACTTTTTGCCCCGCATTCAAACTCGTCAATCCCGCAATTTGATCTCGCAATCGAGCCGCATGTTCAAAGTTCAATAATTCAGCCGCTTGCTCCATTTGTTCATTCAAAGTTTCGACTAATTCACTGGTGCGACCTTGAAAGATCATGGCAACTTTTGTTAATGTTTTACGATATTCTTCAGGTTCAATCAATCCCTGACAAATCCCCGGACAGCGCCCCATATCGTAGTTCAAACAGGTTCTATCTTTATACATCGCTTGCAATCGTTGACGCATGGGGAAAATGCGTTTCATCAAATTCATCGTGGCCCGTAATTGCTGACTATCGACATAGGGACCATAATACCGATCGTTCTTATTGCCCATGATCCGACGACGGGTCGTGAAAATGCGCGGGTAATTCTCAGACCAAGTAATACAAACATAAGGATATTGCTTATCGTCTTTGAGCAATACATTGTATTCAGGTTTGTATTGCCGAATTAGATTGGCTTCTAGGGTGAGAGATTCCGCTTCTGTATCCGTGACAATGAATTCAATTTCCGTCACCCTTCGCATCATCTGATGAATGCGGGGACGACTGTCACTGCCATTAAAATATTGACGGACTCTCGATCGGAGTTTCTTCGATTTACCAATGTAGAGAATTTGGTCACTCGCATCCCGCATGTAATATACGCCGGGTTCCGCTGGAACTTCCTTCAGGCGCAATTCCAATTGATCTAGATCCTCCATCAACGGCAAAACTTTTAGGGAAAGTGCTTTTTCTGCTTCCTTCGCCGTCTCTGTCGCAACCATGATGTTCTCCCGCACTAGTCCTTACTATAGTTTAGCGTTATGCGGCCAGACCGGGGAGTTGGTCGGGCCGCAGCTATGGGTCTACTTCTTACAACTACAAGTTTTGCAAGTGCAATCTGCTCCACATTGGCAGTTGTCGCCGCAACTACAAGTCGTCGTCGTTCCAGTGGTAACAATGCATCCGCAACGAGTAGTGTTTGCAGCGATCGTTTCTTGAAGGGTCGGTTGAGTGGTCATAATCGCGTCCTGATTAACGGTATGGGTTCATCCTAAACCCTGTAGTCAGCTAGAGAGTCAAGGGGCAATTCAAAAATAGTTTTGTAGCAGAGTTCCGATGTTGATGCGTGTCTTGTCGGAGACCTCATCGTTATCTGGTGATCTCATCATTACCAATAGTTAGCCCTCATATTTTTGCTGGGTGCAGTGCATCCAGCCTGACTATTTCCTCCAAGCAATTTTCAGAAGTCGCTAGATATGCACATATATCCAAACCATCTTTAAAGTGAGATCATTGAGGTCACTTGTAGAGCAATGCCATGAATCAATATTTAGTCGATACAGATTATGCGGTTCGTCAATTAATTGAGTTGGTCACTGCTGAAGAAATTCAGATTGCACAAATTCAGTTAGCGTGTGAAGCTAAGCAACCTAAACTAGAATTTTTATACAAGCGATGTAGGGATTCAGAGTGGAGCGATGATGTTGATGAGATAAAGTTACAGTTCTATTTTGTGAGCTGGGCTAGAGAGCAAAAAGAGGTTACTGATCTACAAGAAGAGATAAAACGGTTAGAGTTGTCGATCGACATTAAGAAAGATTCTATTAATGTTCTATGTGGAGCGTTGCTACAGATTGCTAAACAAGGAATTTCAAAAGTGTATGGTAGTCTTGATAGCTGTCCTGACGGAAGAGGCCTCGGGTCTGAAAAGTTGAAAAATTTAATTTGGCAAGGACGTAATCAGTCATTGCATTATGAAGAAGGGCATTTTAGGCGACCTGTGCAAGATTGTTTTGCTAATCTAGCGGCTACTTTTGGTAATCAGGTTTCCCTTGCTTTACATCCTCAAGAAAACTTAGCCTATGAGGTTATAGAGATTCTAGGTTGGAAACAATACTCAGTATATATATCAGATATGCAGTCCTTGCTACCGGGCTAACAACCCCGCTGCACCGGAACGAAGCAGTCTATCGGTGGAGATGGCAGCGTTATCTGCGTCCGGTGAGCGGGAACGTTATCTTTTTTAAAACGTTGACCTTGGGGAATGGATGGGTAAACTGTTGATAGTACAGATCGTGTTTTTACAGATCAAAGGCCCACTCTCATCCCTACGTCCTTATGCTAGACCAGTACCAAATGACTCGCCAAGAAGCTCTCGATCGTCTGCGAGACTTCGGTATCCAAGGTGAAGATGTCTACTTGATTGACCTTATTCCCCTGGTGGAAATGATTTGGTCGGATGGTCAAGCGCAAGCCAGCGAAATCGGTATTTTCAAAGATTACTTAATTAAACATGTGAACAATGTCAACACGATCGCAGGCTACAAAATGCTGACGATCGAAAAAGCTGAACGATTTCTACAGCGATTTCTGACTGGTCGCCCGTCTGCAAAACTCCTGCAAACCTTACGATCGCTCGTTCCGCCATTGCGACTGTCCAGCTCCGACGACGATGCAAATCAAGCGTTGCGGGAATCTGTTTTACAAGGTTGCTTAGACATCGCGGCAAGTTCAGTGACGGAATATCCATATGAGGCGATGGAACGGTTCTGTTCCGATGAGAAAAAGTGCTGGTTTGAAATCTTTGACACGCTGAACGATCGCAGTAAGCCTGCTCCATCCAATTAGCCTTCATTCTAATAATTGCCATAATCATCACCAATGACTAAGCGATCGGTTCACTATGCCGATCGCTTTAATTTTTAATATTTTATTTTTAATATCTATCCCGATCGTGCCCTACGTTAAGACTCACCCGAAAGGCCAGTAATCCACAACAAATCTCAGATTAGCGAGTAGAATTGAGTTGGCTTAATTTAATTCCAGTCCGATCGTTGTGCGAAAGTTCCTATCTTGGTTTTATCCCCATCCTGAATCAGCCCTCAATGTCCATTGGCAATTGACGCAATTAAGCTTAGTGCTGTTGCCCTTCAATACATTGTTGGGCGGGGTTTTGATGTTCTTAAACTCCTGTTCGCTCTGGGCGAAATATGCGAACCAATTTGTTCAAAGTCTACTTCATCAGCTTCTTTTGATCCTGGGCGTTTGGATGGTAATTATTGCCCTCTTTGCCGATCGAAAAGATTTCTCGCTTTTGGGTCTATTTAATTTCCTGCCATTTTTTATAGCATTCATTGCTCAGAGCCGCTTGTTTCGATCGGTGCAGCAGCTTAGGCAATTAGCCTGGATTTTGCTGGTGCCGTCCGTGCCGATTTCGGTGTTGGCGATCGGGCAAATGTTCTTTGCCTGGGGCTTTCACTTTAAATTACTCTCGTTTGGTGGCGATGGTATTTTATTAGATCTGTTGTTGAAATCGGGCGGAGTGCCTGCTGGACGCGCCTCGTCGCTGTTTTACTATGCGACTATCTTAGCTAGCTATTTAGTGATTACATCTACTGTTAGCGTTGGTTTGTGGGCTGATGCGATCGTCACTCGAAAAACCGCTCGACAGGAAGCCCCATTTCCTCTATTCCTGAAGCTACCGACGATCGTTCAAACAACTCTTCGCCATCCCTTGACGCAATGCAGCTTATTAGGGTTTTCCGTGGGACTCAATTTTACGGCCCTCTTTTTAACCCAATCGCGCAATGCTTGGGGGATTGCCTTGGCGGTTATCTTTATTTTTTCCATTGTACTGGGATGGCGTAAATTGTCTGGATTGCTATTATCATCGTTAGGAGTTGTCACGGCTGCCGCCTATGGAACACCTCCCTTGAGTGACTGGGCCAGAACTGTTGTGCCTGCAATGATTTGGGCTAGGGTGAATGATGATCTGTTTCTCGATCGCCCGATCGCCTCTCTTCGATTAACCCAGTGGAAATTTGCAATTTCGTTAATTGAGAAACGCCCTTGGACCGGATGGGGATTGCGAAATTTCAGTGCGCTCTACGAAACGTCCACCGGATATTTTATCGGACATCCTCATAATTTGCCCCTAATGTTGAGTTGTGAAATGGGCATTCCAGCGACATTATTGTTCTATGGTTTGGTGGGTACAGTTGTTGGGAGCAGCATTATCCGTGGGTATCAATCCAAACTTTCAAACCACGATCGGGCCATTCATTTGACACTCTTGTTAGCGTTTCTTTGCTGTACGGCCTTTAGTCTATTTGATATTCCAATTTTTGATGCTCGAATCAACTTATTTGGTTGGATACTTTTGGCGGCGCTTTGGGGATTTGCTAGTGCGCCGCTTAATTATCAGACTCAAGATTATCAAACTCAGCTATTCGACTCAACTAAAGGTGAAAGTTAATTAACTAACTTCTGGCTAGTAGCTTGATTTAAGGCTTTTTTGATACGCCGAATGGACCTCTTGAACACTATATTGATTAAGAAAAATTCGGGCAAATTGTTCGGCAAGTTGTGGCTTTTTACGATCGATTAACCACTGTAACAATGGTTTCATGGAATGTTCATTGAGCGCACCGCCCACAGATAAAATATTCCACAAAATTCGGTGGAATACTGTCATTTGAATCATGATTTTCACATCTAGAGTGGGATGCTTTTTGTAGAATACAACGCCCATTTGCCCACGTTCGAGTTCTTGTTCAATTAGACGTGGAAGCCGATCGAGTGAAAAGGCTGGATGCCAGTGATAGCCCATTGCTTCAGGGCATTTCACCATTTTGATGCCACAATTTTTCAGCCGTACCCCTAGTTCTAAATCTTCCCACCCGTAGAGGTCAAATCCTAAATCAAATAACCCAACATCGAGTAGCCAATGTTTAGCGATCGCGACATTCGTTGTAGCAAAATAAGCATTTGAAAAATCAATAATTTTATAAGGCTCGCTAGTTGGCTCCTCAAAGTTTGCCGTATTAATCACTGCGCCATAGGTGAAAATTTTGTCATTCCCTAATACTTGTTGTTCTCGCATCAAGGCTGTTGCATGACATTGCAGAAAGCTTGGTGTAACTACAATATCGCTATCGATAAAAATAATCGTGTCACCGATCGCCTGTTCTACCCCCAAATTACGCGCCGCAGATGCACCTTTGTGGGCTTGTTCATAGATTTTTAAATGCGGCAATTCCGCCATGGTGCTGTTCAACCATTCAATCGTGCCATCGGTCGAACCATCATCCACGACAATGATTTCGTAATTCGTGACGAGTTTCACATCGAAGGTTTGAATCTCCAATGCTCGCAGTGCTTTTTGTAGAATGGGCAGTCGGTTATAGGTGGGAATGACAATGCTAAAAAACATTTACTTTACTCTCAAGAGTCGCGATTACTTAAACGGATTTTACGATAAATTCGTTGGACAACTAGGTGTGGTGCCTTACGGTTGAATGGAAACCTTGACTTGAAGATTGGTTAACCGTTGAACGGGTTTACTATCATCCAGTCGGATTTTCACTTCCACGACCCGCACATCTTGTTTATCTGATGGGTCAGAACTAGTGACGGCGTTTTTGCGAACCTGTGATCCAATCCGCTCGACTTTTCCAGAAAGTTCGCCTTGGAATGCGTCGCTTTTGACGATCGCGCGACTGCCTACGCTAATTTTAGAAATCGAATTCTCATCCACCTCAGCTACGACATACATTTGATCGGTTGCGCCCAGATCCATGATGCCTGTTGTGCCGACGGACTCATTATCTTTAGCATGAATTTTCAACACCGTTGCGGGAATCGGAGATTTGACAACCGCCTTTTCCAATTCGATTTTGGCCTTATCAAAATTCGCTTGGGCAACCATTAATAACGCTTCAAACCGTTTAACATCTGTGGGCCGCACCTCCGACACGCTGCCGAGGAGCTGATTTTGTCCGGCCACCCGAGCGATCGCTTTCTGGACTCCGGCTTGAGCTTGGGCAACGCCATCACCGCGTTGTTGTTGAAGCTTTTCGGCTTGGGCAATTACCTTTAGACCTTGGGCAGCTTCTTGTTTTGTTGAGGTAAAGGCGAGTTCGCGCTTGCGCCATTCAGATTCAGAAACCGCGCCCTTGTTATAGAGTTCGCTGTATTTGGTGAAATCCCATTCCGCATTTTTCCTCTCAGCTTCCAGCTTAATGGCCGCAGCTTTCACCTTTTCCAACTCTAGTCCTGCCGATTGATAGTCTGCCTGCGCTCGCCTGACTTCCGCTTCTGCCTGTATTCCTTGGGCTTGTTCTGTCCCGATCGCTGCTCGCTGTGCCCCTATGTCACCAGACTTTGCCCCAGCTCGAACATTTTCTAAATTACTTTGCGCCTCAAACATAGAGGCTTCGGCCTGTTTAGCTGAAGCCAAAAGGGATTGATAACTATCCATTACCGCGATCGGTTGCCCCGGTTTGACCTTATCGCCTTCTTTGACCAGCAGCTTTTCAATCCGCGAACTAAACCCGACGGCAGGCGGTGCAATTTTGAAAATTTCGCCAGCAGGCTCAAGACGACCCAAGGCTCCGATCGACCCGACCTCTTCTTTTTTTGACTCTTGGGCGGCTAGTTCGGCTTCTTTTGATTTTGCATTAGAACTCATGGTTGTGGCTATGTAGGTGCCGCCCCCGGCCAACGCCAACGCCAATGCAGAGACGATCGCCACCAATTTGGTTCCAGAAGAAGTGAGTAAAGGTTTTGAAGTCACGCGACAGAAGCTCCCGGCATAAGATGCGTCGAAAAGGTCAAGCAGCTATCAGAGCAAAATGATCAATCTGTTGCCACTGATTAAGCATTATGAATAATAACAACAAAGGCTGCGTCTCCGCCCAAATCTACTGTGGTAAAGTTGCTGATTCTGTAAAACCCGATCTTCATCGCCTTCGCTTATAGGTGTTGTAAGACTTAGGTGTTGTGAGACTGGTGTTGTGAAAAATCAACCGAAACTATTTAATCACACTCAAGGGTGAATTCCCCGTCCCTTGGGGCGTCTGAAGAAATCAAAAAACGGCTGTTTCATACCCCGTCCGCTTGCGGCGGGGTTCTTGATTTCTTTTTCTGAGAGGTTGAGATAGTATGTATGAAGAGTCGACCTGAAAATCGCATCATTCCTTAATGCAGCCTTAATCTGCATCTGTTTAGCTAATTCTGATCGAGTATAATTTTTGGTTTCTCACACCGCATGGATAGTCATCAACTTGCTCGCTACATAGAGGAAACCGATGGCATCAGTAAGCCTTGGCTCCTTGTTCAGCTCCGTCTTGCCAAACTGAACGAACAAAAAAATAGCATGACCTCCGTAGACTATGTCCACGATTTGGATGACATTCACCAAGATCTAATGAATATTGGACAATGGTGGAAAGGTCAGGAACGTGAGGTTTTTAAGCCATGAAACGTAGCTCTAAAACAGACCCGATCGCGGTCAACCTTTTTGACCCGCAGTATTACATCAACCGCGAATCAAGCTGGCTAGAATTTAATAGTCGAGTTCTACATGAGGCCGTGGACGATCGGACTCCGCTGTTAGAGCGGTTAAAATTCTTGGCTATTTTCAGTTCCAATCTTGATGAATTTTTCATGGTACGAGTCGCCATCCTCAAGGAAAAATTGGATGCCGATGTCAAAAAACCTAGCCCCGATGGGAAAACGATTCAAGAACAGGTCGCGATTGTTCAAGACGGTGTGCGGCCTCTCATGGCGTATCAGCATCAACACTTTGAGAAAGTTTTAAGACTCCAACTCGCGGCCAAGGGCATTCACCTACTTGACTATTTAGACCTCAGTCAAGAACAACGCAACTACCTCCGCAACTACTTTGAAGAGCAAGTCTTCCCGGTTCTCACTCCCTTGGCTGTTGATCCGAGCCATCCGTTTCCCTATATTTCCAATCTCAGCGTGAGTCTACTGGTAGTCGTTCGAGACCCAATTACTAAAGAAGAAAACTTCGCCCGCGTCAAAGTCCCCAAGGTTTTACCACGCTTTATTCCCCTGCCGATCGAAACCCACGTCACTACAACCGACGAACGATGTATTCCCGCTGTTTGGGCTGGCATAACCTTAGAACAAGTGATTGCCCACAATCTTGAAGGGCTATTTCCGGGCATGGAAATTCAGGAGTATCATCCCTTCCGAGTCACTCGTAATTCTGATTTGGATCTGGAAGAAGACGAGTCCGACGACTTGATGGAGGCTATTGAGCAAGAATTACGGAAGCGGCGACTTGGTGGATCCGTGGTACGGATGGAAACTAATCCCAACTTACCTGCCCCTATCCGATCGCTCCTGATGGAGGAAATGGAGATTCGTGACGAGGACGTTTATGAAGTCGAAGGATTACTCTGTCTGCGGGACTTGATGTATTTTCTAGAGCTTCCCTTACCACAGCTCAAAGACACGCCCTGGAAAGCTGCTACTCACCCTCGTCTACGTAAAGTCTTAGAAAACGAAGTCGAAGACCTGCCCGAAGATAAAGAAGAAGATTTTTTCAGCGTTCTACGAAAACAAGACATTCTCGTCCATCACCCCTACCAATCCTTCACGACCAGCGTCCAGCGTTTTATAGAAGAAGCGGCTCACGATCCCGATGTATTAACCATAAAAATGACGCTGTACCGGACTTCTGGCGACTCTCCTATTGTCAAAGCGCTAATCAATGCTGCCGAAAATGGCAAACAAGTCGTGACTCTGGTAGAACTGAAGGCGCGGTTTGATGAGGAAAATAACATTCTCTGGGCCAAGCGACTCGAAAGCTCCGGGGTTCATGTGATCTATGGCCTTGCCGGACTCAAAACCCACACCAAAATTGTCTTAGTCGTCCGCCGTGAAGGCGACAAAATAAAACGCTATGTCCATATCGGTACTGGAAACTACAATCCCAAAACGGCCCGTCTCTATACTGATTTCGGTCTCTTCAGTGCCCGTGAAGACTTGGGAGCCGATGTGACGGAGCTGTTTAACTATCTCACCGGATATTCTCGTCAGAAAGACTATCGACAGCTCTTGGTAGCTCCGGTGAACTTGCGTGATCGGATGATTTCGCTAATCGATCGTGAAACTCAGCATCAACGATCGGGTGGTCAAGGTCGTATTGTGGCCAAGATGAATGCCTTAGTTGACCCTGTGATTATCCGCAAGCTCTACGAAGCATCGATGGCAGGGGTCAAGATTGACCTGATTATTCGTGGGGTGTGTTGTCTGCGTCCTGGTGTTCCCGGTGTGAGCGATACGATTCGCGTTATCAGCGTCATTGGCCGACTCCTAGAACATTCCCGTGTCTTTTATTTTTATAATAATGGCGACGAAGAAATTTTTATTGGCAGCGCAGACTGGATGACGCGAAATCTCGATCGTCGGGTTGAAGCGGTTACCCCTGTACGAGATCCTGAATTGCTTGCCGATCTCCAAGAAATTCTCGGTGTTCTGATGGCGGACAATCGACAGGCTTGGGATCTTCAGTCCACTGGCGACTATATCCAGCGCGTTCCAACGGATGTGGAGCAATCGTCCCAAGTCCACTTCATGGAACAAGCGCGAAATCCTAATTAAATTCCTTGAAAATTCTCTTACGCGATTCTACAGAAATTGAAAATAAATCCATATCTAGTGTTGACAAAAACTAAAAACCGCTATATCTAGTGTGTATGGGTTTTCTGTTTTTGTGTTGCAAATCTTTTTGAATGTGCTAGCGATCGGGTTGTAACGTGCAGTCTGACTATAGCCAATTGATGGGTGCTGTTTCAGCTCTGTCCAAAGGAAACAACGACTTCTTAAAAAAACAACCGTACAGGATAAAAAGTTTTCATGTTCAGTCCAGTTTTAACCATTCTGATTTGGATTTGAATTTCTTCGGTAAATCTCTGAAATTATCTGGTGTGAAACCTGATGGCAACTAAATCTTCTAAAAAGAAAACCAAACCTGACACCGATGTTCCGATCGAGGAGTTGGCTCTTGGCACAGATGTTGAAGTCTTGAGTGATGATGAATTGACTCCAGAAGCTTTAGCACGATCGGTGCCCAAGAGTAATAGCGATTATTTGGGCTTGTCTGATGATTCAGTTGGAATTTTTCTCCGAGAAATGGCGAGATATCCGCTGTTGAACCAGGCTGAAGAAATCGAACTGGCCCGTGAAATTGCTAAAGGCGGACCTGTCGGAGAGCGGGCTAAGCGCAAACTGGTGCGAGCTAATCTTCGCCTAGTGGTTTCTATTGCTAAAAAATATCTTAATCGTGGTGTTCCATTCTTAGATTTGATTCAAGAAGGATCCATGGGCTTAATGCGAGCAGCTGAAAAATTTGACTACGAGCGGGGCTATAAATTCTCGACCTATGCCTACTGGTGGATTCGTCAGGGCATTACGAGAGCGATCGCGTCCCAAAGTCGCACTGTACGTCTTCCGGTTCACATGGTTGAAAAATTGAACCAAGTCCGTAAGGTTCGTCAAACGCTTTCCCAGGAATTTGGTCGTCGGCCTACGAAGCAAGAGCTAGCGGCGGCGCTTGATATGGACGAGGATAAGCTGGATCAGGTTTTGGATGTGAGCCAACGTACTTTGTCGCTCCATGCGTGGGTCGGTAAGGACGAAGACACGGAACTAATGCAGCTTATTGAAGACTCGGACAATATCCCCCCGAACGAAAATCTCGATCGCAAACTGTTGAGCGATCGGTTGAATTCGGTGTTGGATCACTTGAGCGATCGGGAGCGGGAAATCATCCGTCTACGCTATGGCCTTGAAGATGGTCAGCATTATACGTTGACTGAAATTGGCAAAATTTATGACCTGTCTCGTGAACGGGTTCGTCAAATCCAGGCGAAAGCCATGCGAAAACTGCGCCATCCCCGCCGCCAAGCATTGCTCAAGGATTGGGTTTAAGTCTCTCTCAACCACCGTTTAAGTAAGTGCCGATCGTCATGTGAAATTTAAGACGTCAGATTTCACCACTGGAAGCTCTATCTCGTTGCCTAGTCCCTCAGGTAGAAGACCAATTTGGATGTCCGCACTACTATAGGGATGTCGATTAGATCTACTGGGTCTACATAGCGTGTTAACGGTTTCTTGTGAGCCTCCCTTGCTTCGTGTTTTAGTGGCTGATGATCATGAATTGACCCGGTTTTCTCTTAAGCTTGCGCTCAAGAATCATTCGGGTATTGAACTAGTTGGCATTGCGACCAATGGCTTAGAAGCCATTAATTGTGTCCGGGAATGTATGCCCGATGTGGTTATTTTGGATCTTCAAATGCCGATCGTAGATGGGTTGACGGCAGCCGGAGAAATTAAAAATCTGTGTCCTGGAATTCAGATTCTAGCCTATTCTTCTTTAGAGGATAATCGGGTAGATCAGTTATTACGAGATTCTGTGATTGACGGAATTTGTCTTAAGGATACCTCCACTTCTGAAATTATTGCTCACGTGAAAAGCTTAGGGCAACCGTTTTTGGTTGAATATCTGGGTTGAATATCTGGTGTTTTAATTTATAAGTTTTTGAATATGAAAATCTGACTCCAATCGTAATCAAAATAGCGCTTTAGCCTTTTATTTTATTTTTTGGCTGAAGCGCTGTTCGGTTTTTAGGGCGATCGGACTTTGCGATCATCAGACTTAATCACTGGCTACTAATTCAAGGGTGATACCAATAAGGTGTAGCTTGGTTTGGCTGCATTGCGACTGCCCACAAAGACTTTGTAGGTCCCGCGTGTCCAGCGTCCCGTCAGTTCAGCTTCGCCATTAGAGAAGTTATCGGTTTGGATACAGAAGCGTTTGCCTTGGCTGTTGATCAGTAAGAGAGAGGTTTCGCTGTCACCTTTGATCCTAAAACGTCGATCGCTGTCTTCAGTGATTTCCACAGTATATTGTGGTTTCTCGATCGCGGCGATCGCACAGGTGGCTGAACTAGCCATGCCTTGTAGTGTTGTCGTTGGAGTTGCGTTATTGATTGAGATGGCATTAGAGGCTTGTGCAAGCGCGCTAGCGAAAACTAAGGGAACAGTGGCACAAGCAGTTATAAATACAGAGATTAATCGGCGTGTCATTGTGGGTACCCCATTGGGGAAATCTTGGGAAAATCTTGGCTTCACTCTTTCAGTATGCAAGCAATGTTCGCCCCCAATTGAGGGATTTAGACCTGTTTCCGAAGTGTCACTTTTGACAGGGATAGTCGTACTTTTAGTTTAAAAAACTATTACAAAAAAAACTATTACAAAAAAAGGAATCGATCGCACATCCGATCGATTCCTTTTAATTTTAAATTATCTGACTCATCCGATCGTTAGAAGTACTTCTTCAACAATAGATGGAGATTTTTCTTTGTGGTTTCTGAAACCTTATCCATTGGGGTCAAGACTGCGTATTTGAGCGCTGAGTGTGCGTCTGATTCAAACGGATCTGCGCTCAGACGGCGTACTGCTTCCTTGATGACTTCTTGGGCATTTTTTGCATTTTTATGCAGATTTGCTATCACCATCTCCACCGTCACACTCTCGTGGTCGGTATGCCAACAATCGTAGTCCGTCACCAGTGCCAAGGTCGCGTAGGCAATTTCGGCTTCACGCGCCAGCTTGGCCTCTTGCAGATTGGTCATACCTATGATGGTGGCACCCCAACTGCGATAAAGGTTGGACTCTGCTTTCGTTGAGAATGCCGGACCTTCCATGCAAACGTAAGTCCCGCCGCCATGAATATCAATGCCCTCTAGATTGCAGCTTTTTGCCGATTCCAGTAGCACATCCGCCAGCTTCGGACAAACCGGATCGCCAAAGGTAATGTGCGCGACGATGCCATTGCCAAAAAAGGTTGAAATCCGATCGCGGGTCCGATCGATAAACTGATCTGGAATCACCATATCCAAGGGCTTGGCTTCAGCTTTTAATGAACCCACTGCCGAGGCTGAAATAATGTATTCCACGCCCAAACTTTTCATGGCGTAGATATTAGCCCGAAAGTTAAGTTCTGTGGGCAAAATAGTATGGTTACGGTTGTGCCGAGCCAAAAAAGCCACCCGTGTCCCGTACAAGCTGCCTGTGATAATCGCATCCGATGGGGCACCAAAGGGAGTCTCCACGGTCACTTCTTCAATATCCTTCAGCGCCTCCATTTTATAGAGACCACTTCCGCCAATAATCCCAATTTGAATGTCCTGCGCCATGACTACCCATAAAAATAAAAGAACCTAAAGCAGCGTACCACTCCGCAATAGCCACAGCCCACTCTGAGTCATGCCAGAATCATCGGGTTGAATCATCAAAAAATGTAATCCCTTGGCTGCAATCTTCCGGGTTGTAAAGAGTTCGCCTGCCTGACGCATTTCTGAATCTTCAAAAGTTGCGAGGATATGCCGATCGACCTCGCCCGAGTGCAAAATAATCCCATCTGGCGCACCTGGACTATAAATCAGTTCATGGGGCATTGATGCTTCAATCCACCGAGCGATCGTCATGGATTTGCGGCCTCCGGTGATGGCGATTCCGGGTAAAAACTGGTCTGATGCCAAGCCTAAATTCAGCGGCTGCCATTCACTGGGCAAGGACTGTACGGGAATCATGCGGCCTGAGAAATAGTCCCAAAAATCCCCGGCGGTTAAACTTGCAAATTGCCAACGATCGCCCCAAAGCTCTTCCGGCAGTGGTACAGGTGGATTACGTTTCATAAAATAAGGAGCCTTAGAGGAATAGATTTAGCACTAATGCCGCCAAAAATGTCAGCAGCGCGGCCACGGCAAATAGATAAAAAATCGCACGGGGCCTAAACATTGTCAATAATAGGCCGATCGCCTTCAGGTCAATCATGGGGCCAAAGACTAAAAATGAAACCAATGAACCCGTTGTAAAGGTTGAGGCAAAGGACAGCGCAAAAAATGAGTCTACGGTTGAGCAAATTGACACCAGCGCGGCCAAGGTCATCATCGCCACAATCGAGGTGACCGGATCTTGCCCCAAGCCCAGCACCACCTCACGCGGCACAAAGCTTTGAATCACCGCCGCCACCAAACTCCCCACAATTAACACTGCTGACAGTTCTCGCAGTTCCTGGGCCATGCCTTCGACCAGTAGTTTGATGCGCAATCCGATCGGTTGGTTAACCATTTCCATCATGGCCGTATTCATGGCTTGAGCATCGTCTGTGGGCAAGGGGTTGTTGGATTTCCCTAGAAAAAATGTCCCGGAGGACAGGAGTGAGTTTTCCACCGATCGCCCTTGTTCCCGTTTGCGTCGCGCGTCTAAACTCGTAACCAAGGACGGCTGCAAAAATGGTGATAGGTCAGACTGCAAACTAAACAAAAATCCCATTAATGTTGCGATCGCTAGCGATAGGCCAATCCGTAAAAAAACAATCTCTGGCTGGTCGCGGAATGCGGTCCAAGTGGCCCAAAACACAATCGGATTGATAGTGGGTGCTGCGATTAAAAACCCGATCGCAACCGATGCAGGTGCGCCTTGGGTCATTAAGCGCCGCGCCACTGGAATATTGCCACATTCACAGACCGGAAACAAAAATCCAATGCAGCTTCCAAATAAGGAGCCAAGGAGTGGATTTTTGGGCATCCAACGAAGGAGCTGACGTTCACTGACAAAAAAAGTCAAAATCCCCGAAAAAAAGACCCCAATCAATAAGAATGGGATCGCTTCAATCATCAAACTGAGAAACAGAGTAAAGGTGCTATTAAAATGCTCCATGCTCTAGAACTCTGCTGATTATTTGCTTGAAATATAAGACTAAATGGCTCTGGCGAGGTTTGAACTTGCGACCTTGGGCTTATGAGTCCCCTGCTCTACCACTGAGCTACAGAGCCGTAACGCACTTATTACAATACTGATTTGATCGTCCTAAGTCAAGCGATCGCCGCCATATTTTTCAATCATGATTATGATCTCTCAATCCTGCTGAGGATTATGGATCTACATCTTATAAAAGTTATTCATAACTTAAAAACGACGTTGTACAAACCACAACGTCGTTTTTAAAAACTGTCAACAATCTAGCTGATTGAGCTGTGCAATCGGGCTGCGTAGTCAGGTCTAGCCCCGATTATTAGGTAAATAGGCCATGGGATTTACAGCACCTTGACCACCGGGATGAATTTCAAAGTGAAGATGAGGTCCAGTACTGTTACCGGTGCTGCCCATTAGGGAAATTTGTTCACCTTGGCTTACTTGTTGACCAACGGAAACCAAAATCCGATCGTTATGGGCATAGCGCGTCATTGTTCCATCGGCATGATCGACTTCGACCAAATAGCCAAATCCGCCATCATTATATCCAGCGTAGGAAACAACACCAGGTGCAGAAGCTACAATGGGAGTCCCAATTGGTGCGGCAATGTCAATACCTCGGTGAGGACGACCCCAACGCTGACCATATCCAGAAGTCATCACTCCTTGAGATGGCCAAATAAATCCATTCATTGCGCCGCCACCCTTACCTCGTGGTAAGTAGCTATCCGCTGCACCGATCGTGGGCATTTCAGGAGAAACCATCCGACGGGTCGCAGGCTGAACTAGTGGTGAATAGGCATCAGTAGCAGTAGAACCCCTAGCTATTACCCGAGGGGCAATGGATGCCTTGATTTCTGGAATGCCTTGCAAGAGTACTGGTGTGAGAGCACGGGTAGTGGACGTACTAGGCAAATCTGGATTAACAATTGGACGTGAGGGCAGAATTTTTGGTAGTGATGGCGTGGGTAGCGTATTGATTGACTGAGTAAATCGTCCATCAGGTCGGTATGCAACGGTTGTGGGCTGATATTTCTGACGTGCTTTCGTTACATCCGCCACTAAACCATCCGCATAACGACGGCTTTCAATAGCCTGACCTGGTAAGGGTGGTGCTGGAGCTTCCGAGTCTAACTCCCTACTTAAGGATGGAGTTTCTGTTGCAATGGTCTGGGATAATTCAGGAGATAGAGGTGCGGCATTTTTTTGGGCAACCTTCAGAACCTGATTGGTCTTTAGAACATCTTGGTTCGTGATTTGATTCAACGATGCGATCGCTGATGGAGACACTCCATGAATTCGAGCGATCGTTGATAGGTTTTCACCGGGCGACACCTGATGGGTTACAAATTCAGATGACTGAACCTGGATGGATGGAACCGATGCTAATTTAAATTCCTCAGAATCGAACTCTGTCGGTTTCTTGAGGACTACAGATGGCTGCTTCTTCCCCTTTGAAGTAGCAGTATTTTGACCAATCCCACTAAGTCTGGTCGGAACTGATTTCGTGTCTACCGCATCCAGAGTAATCAATTGGCCAACGCGGAGAACTGCGTTTGTATCCAACTGATTCAGTAGGGCGACCTCTTGAAGACTCACGCCATGAATTTGGGCGATTTGGGATAAATTCTCCCCTTCTTGAACGGTATGGTGCGAGGGCACTGATACTACCTGTACCAACTCAGTCGAATTTGAAGATGCAAGAGTGGGAACCGACCCTTGGGCAACTCCGGCTGCCTCAGTACTCAATGCCTCAGTGCTATTGGTCTCCACTGCGATCGCAGCATCTCCAGGATGGGGAGAAAATAGTCCACAAGTTCCAATTATCGCAACGCTAAACATTGCTGTAGAACCATACGATCGGCGAGATGCGTGAGTCATTTTCTTACCGAGACCTCCATCAGAAGAGGCTTCGCTACCACACATGTCGGTAGAGATACTTTTCTGGGGAATTGTGCTTTCCAATCGAAAACCTCCTAAATGTCCAGCGTTCAACTGTTCTTAGAGTCACCCGCATCATTCAAAATTCCGCTTACAGCCGAACTGTAATAAGAATGAACGTACTCCGACCACACTTTAGTTACGTAATGTTGCTTTTGTCAAACGAAGATGTTTATATCTCCCAATGCTTCGCAACGAAACCATATCTAAATCGAATAACAAACATTGGCTAGTTTTATGGAAACTGCTGGATTTGTTAAAGAACATCTGATTGCTCAAGTACCTTAACAGGAAAGAACAATCTTGGCATATGTCTCATAAATGAGTTTGCCCTAAGTGTTGTGCAGAACGCGGGGAGTGCCTGACGCTACTGTTTTGTGTCGATCGGGCCTAAGTGTGTCCATAAAATAAACCATTCCAGAGACCTTCTAAAACTGGTGTAATACTCTTCAGGTAAGGAGTCTAGGCTTTGTCAGTACCGCTCAGTTTAGGTCGAAGACCGAAGATTGAGCTATGACTTCGCTCCCATATCATGACCAGAGATAGAGCGTCAGGAGTCAGTATTTCTGCGGATCTTATGATTGGAAATTGTTATCACTGCCCGAAGCCGTTTTGTAGTGCATGTGACTGACAATTAAAAATATTTCTAATTGTGAAATAAAAAATACTGCATTCCTTGAGTGCTCCCATAAAACTCAATAGCAATACGCCGGGGCTTGGATTTCATTTATCGCTACATTTCAGGGTCTTCTAGATGGGGTGTTCGTTCATGCCTAGGGTTCATTCAAATATCCCAACTGCCGTCGCGATTCAAACAGCCCAACTGCCACGCTAACCGAGAGATTTAGGCTGCGGACCCCTGTTTCTCCCATGGGAATTCTGACCAAGGTTGAGCATTGATTACACACCTCAGGGGATAAACCACTCGTTTCTTTGCCGTAGATCAACCAATCATCCTCACGATATTCGATTTGTGTATAGCTTAATCGTCCACGAGTGCTAAAGCCAATCCATCGTCCTCCTAGTTCTTGACTGTAGCGAGCAAAGTCTTCAAATGACGTGTGGCAGGTCAGGGGCACGTATTGCCAATAATCAAGGCCGGCACGTTTTAGGTATTTATCGCTTAATTCAAAGCCCAATGGCTCGATTAAATGTAGCTCTGTTCCTGTGGCGGCGCAGGTTCGGGCAATGTTTCCCGTGTTGGGTGGAATTTCTGGATTAACAAGGACGATACGCGGCATAGGAAGGGATTTTGGGGGATTTTGACTCAATGAGCGTAGAACGATCGGTTTAGTCTCTGAGGGCTAGATCTATAAACTTTCTTAATACTTAGATTGGATCAGGTCATTGATTAGTTTTTTAAATCAATTAGAAGGAGTATGTCAGAAAATATGATTTTTCTCCTCCTATATATTCCACAAATTCAGACTTAAGGGAGACTTACCTCTGTTCTAAGGGACATTTCTTGAGTTTTCATGTCTTCGATCGCGTATTCGATGACTTGTTCGCGGCTCCAGCCCTGATTAGATAGCTGGATCCAGCGTATAGATTCATTTCCTTCTCGCAGAATTTTTTTGATGGGAAGCAGAAAACAGCTAAAGCCTTCTTGTTTTGCCGTGGGCCAGACTTCTTCATATAGAGATTGGATCCACTCACGGGCGACGATCGGTTTCCCGGTTTGCCAATGGGTGAGTGTGCTGTCGAGGCTGGATTTTGCGGCTAGTAACTCATTTTCACTGGCCATAGCGACGAGGTCTGCTCCGCGAGAGGCGATCGGCATTTCGCTCATGACCAATGGATCTAGCTCAGGATTTTCCATGGCTTGAATTAATCTGGCTTCTAGCAATGCTGTGATGGCGAGTAAGTCGATGGGATTGCTGACTAAATCGCAAATTCTCATCTCTAAACGGTTGAGTATATAAGGACGGCGATCCCCATTGGGCCGCACGGATGACCAAAGATGGCGAACATTTTGCATGGTACCTAGGCGAAGTTGTTTTTCCGTCCATGCAATAAAATCTTGATGGCTGGTGAACAGCGGGACGAACGCCGGAGTTTTGGGAAAAACCGACCAGCGCGTGGAATGAGATCCGGTTATGTCTCCGTTGAAAAAGGGCGATGATGCACTCAGGGCTAGATATAGCGGGGCTTCGACTCGAACCAATCGACAAAGGCGCATCAGCACATCTGGATCGCTGACGCCAATATTGATATGGACGCTGGCGGTGACGACTTTTGTGCCGTAGGTTTGCTCAATGTAGGTGTGATATGGATTTTCTGGATCCGATCGCCAAAACCGATTAGCTGAACCCGCTAAGGGCAAGGTGCTTCCCGGAATTAAGGTGTAGCCATCCGGTTTTAAATAGTCCCGAAGCGTGGCACGGGGCTGGAGTAAATCCAGGAGTGATCGTTCGTAACGGTAGCTGGGCGCTGTGGTGTACTCCACATTTCGACTGTCGGGTTCACGAATGAAACCTTCCAAATCCGCCACAATTCGATCGGACAGTCCCACGATGTCGCCATTAGGGGTTCCGGTGTAGACTTCGATTTCAAATCCCTTCGAGAGCATGAGTCACTCACCTTATATATAGGTAGAATTTTTGGTGTCTGAATGTGGAGTCGTACAGACCTCAGAACTTTACCTGAAACCGAGGCTTCAGAATCGATCGTCCGAAAACAGCATCCCAAATCTTAGAAATAGTCTGTCCAATATAAAACCGCCCACAAGACTCTTGAAGGCGGTAATCCAGGCTTTTTCAAACCTACACCAGCATACTATTAAAGCTTAATCCTAATAGGAGGAGACTTCTCCAGCATTACTCCGCTGTTGCATTCGTTCTTTTGCTTTTGCGGCACTTTTTTTCAAGGCATTTAACCTCGCTTCATAGCGTTGACGCTGTTGTTTTTTGGGCGTTTGTTCGACCAGTGACTTTAGGGCGCTCCCTAAACTTTTGTAGGCATTGGGTAAGGTGTAGCCAAATCGAGTGGCCAAAGAAATCGCCCGTTCATCGGCCTCTATTGCCTCTCGGGTTACTTTCTCACCATTGTTTTTGTTGTAGAGTCTCCAGCCCGCAAATCCGGATAATCCTGCGGCCAAAATCAGTAGCACTCCATCTTGGACCCACAATTCGCCCACCGCGCCGCCAAGTCCGATCGCAAGTGCTGCCATTTCCCAACCATCACGAGGAATGGTGTCGGCTTGAACTCGGCCCACTTCATGCCAAAACAGAAGATTGCGTTGGTCGATCGCAAGTTGATCCCATTTCGGCATATCAATTTGAACCTCCACTTCATCGCGTCCAATTTCTTCACTGGTGATCAGTGTTGGATTGACGGCAGTGGCGACCTCAATAGAGACCCAACTTTGAAGTTCTGGGGGAAGCAGCGTCTTCAAGCGCCGGAGTTCGCTCATTTCCGCACGGGCAGTTGAGGCGGCATAGGATGTCATAGACCTACTCCAGATAGACGAAAAATATATCTCCCACATCATATCGAGTCCTAACAAATTTAAGACGGAAATGATGTGAGTTATCTTAATTTCTATTGTGGCGGACAATGCGATCGGGTGGCAACTGAATTAACCGCCCTGTGCCGTTCGGGTTTCTGGTAGGGGTTGAGGCGAAGGCGTGGAATGCTGAGAAATCAACACCATGGGTAAGACAAAGGTCAAAATGGCAATCATTGTCCCAAAAAAGTTGGACAGGGCCAGATTAGACGCTAAGTTAGATATCGGGGCGGTGGATTCGAGGGAAAGACGATCGGACGGTGGGAGTAAACTACCAGGTTGCATAATAAGCAGGATAAAAGGAAAACTGAAAAATTAGTTGCAGCACTCATTAGTTGAGTACTCCTTAGCTGAATGTACGAGGTATCAGGCAACAGCTCTTGCTGATTATGCCTGAGGATTGAGTGCTGAAAGCCAACCTTAAGGATGAAGTTGCAATTTAATTCAACGATCGGTGGGGGCAAATTGTGTAGAAATTGTGCAGGGACACATTCCTATTGTAGAGGTCGCCCCTGAGAAGTATGTATCTCAGCCATCTTTTCGAGAGATTTGTAGTTGGGGATCTGAATTTGGCGCATAGTTTCCAGTGGTCTTCAGAAGTCACTGCGATCGCGCAAGGTTTGGTGAATCCCTTGAAGTTCAATTAAAATTTCTCTTAATAGATCTTGGGTCGGGTCCGGAGCGCGGTTTTGGACTTCAATCACGACTTGTTTGATTTTTAAAACTTCTTTGGCAAAGCGCGCGACTTCACTAGGATGAAAAAGTAGTGGATCCGTATGGTGTGATCGGATTTCCGGGTTGAGATGCTTGGGACTGTAGGGGAGATTGAGTTGGTTGAGATCGGTGTTGGCATAGCGATACACCGATGCACGCGATCGGTTAAGTGCGTTTTCAACCGCATCAACATCCATCAATCCAAGAGTCGGCAGGGGTTCAGGCAGGGGTAAATCAGTCATTTGGGAAAATTTCAGGTGCGGACGGAATGGATTGCGATCGTTAGTTTAAAGCAAATTTGACGATTCCCGTCTCACTGTCTCGTTTTGGCGCAACCAATACAAAATTTCCTGCTCTAACTGTTCGAGTTCGCGGAAGACTTCCTGTCTAAACCAAGAACTAAATGTATCTAAGGGCGTGAAATTTGGGTTTGGGGTCCATTTCAAATCTTGGGCTACCGGAGTCATGTGATTGCCCTTCAGTTTTGCAATTTCGGTGCGTCCGGGAAACCGATCGTCCAAGATCACAGACAGTGGACGGGTTTGGTCTAGAGTGTCGTTGCTAAATTTCACCAGTAGATTATTTGAGACTTCATAGCGATCGCGCACTATCTGATTGGTGGCTTCGGGAGATGGCGTAAATTCGGGGGCTGTCATGGGATTCATTTTCGGTGCGAATTGCGTCATCATTTGGGCCACCTGATCCATCATGGGAATCGAATCTTTGGCGGCAAAATTATTAAAGGAAATCAAGATGTTTCCCGATCGCTTCACCTCATATAAGCTGCCAATCAATAAATGCAATTTGCAGCCCATGCTGTGGCCCATGCCATAGATCGGTAAATTTCGGGCCGACATATAGCGATCTTCAAGGGCATATACGGTGCGATCGAATTGCCACAGAACATTTTCAGCGATCGCCGTGTGTTCAAAGGTGTTGACGAAGGGGGTCGCTATCACCACATAACCCTGCTGGGCCAGAAATTCTAAGAGTCGGCGATAGGTGAGGTGGGGCAAGGTTGCGACAAATGCTCCCCCCAAAAAATGAATAATGCCCAAGGGCTTGCGTGGAATCAAAACCCAATTCCCGGCAATTTCTAACCAATCCATTCGTCCGCCTCATCGAAATCATGTTTCCTAATCGAGATTTTAGATTTTTACAAATCCACATAAACCCCACATTTTAATCTTAGGATGCAAACTAGCTCGTCCCTTGGCGGTGATTTCCCCCTTCGTCGGTTCGGTTCTACGGTGCCGCCTGAAAACCCCTTCGGGTACTCTCATAGATGTGAGTCTTCTACGCCTATTGACTCAGTTTTAATCTTTACCTGAGGTTACGTGTTATGGGCGAGTGGATCTTGCCAACGTTAAGTCAAGTTTTGAGTTTCATGCAGGGGATGTCGCGTCCTAGTTTGTCTGTTGCATCGCGTCAGCTTCAGGCTGAACATCAATGGACAGGGGCTGTTGCGGCGCTTGAAGCTCTTTTGGAAACGGTGGATAAGTCTGAATCAGGACTTGTTTTGTCGGGACCATTTCCAATTTTGAGCCACTCTAGTCTTTTACAGCGTTTTAATGTTTGGGCCTTTGCTGCGGATCCATCGCTCCAAGCGATCGCGTCTTTTTTTCAGCTTCCGCCATCCAGTGAAACCCCCACTGTTAGCCTCGAAACCAGCTTGACGTTACCGTTGTTGCCGAGCGATCCGATCTCGGCTGAGCATTTTTGTTTGGTGTTGACCTCAAAATTCAGCCTTGTCATGGTGTTGGGTGAAGACGTTGATCGTCAACCAGGCTTTTGGTTTTCGTTTGATCCTGCTGAAGTGTTGCAGGCTTGGCAAGTGTTACGGTTGCGGGTGGTGATGTTGAGTCAAGAGCAAATGCAGAAGCTCGATACTATTGTCGAAGCCTTTCCTCCAGTGACTCCGCATTTTTCTACGGTGTCCCATTTCAGTCAAATTTTGCTGTCGTACTTGCCGCCGATCGAAGCGCCTCGTTTGCTTCATGCACCCATTCCATTGCGGGATCCAAAGCATGAAAGTGAACCACGTAGTTTGGATGTGGAATTATTGACGGCTATTGCCCATGAAGTTCGGACGCCCTTGACGACGATTCGGACCTTGACCCGACTTTTGATGAAACGCAAGGATATGTCAGCGGATGCACTCAAACGGCTGAAGGTGATCGATCGCGAGTGTAGTGATCAAATCGATCGGTTTGGCATTATTTTCCGTGCTGTGGAATTGGAAACGTCGGAGACTAAAGATTTCTCTCTGACTGCAACTTGTCTCAATCAAGTCTTGAGTCACAGCATTCCCCGTTGGCAACAGCAGGCTAGCGATCGGGGGTTAGTGCTAAATATTGTGTTGCCGGAAGGATTGCCTGCGGTGGTGAGTGATCCGATTATGTTGGATCAGGCGCTGACCAGTTTGATTGAACGATCGGCTAGGTCGTTGCCGTCGGGTAGCAAAATCCAGGTCGAAGTTAGCCTTGCTGGCGATCAACTTAAGTTACAAGTCGAAACTCAGCCTGATGAATCTTACTCAACCCATCAACCGCTTTTACAATCCCTAGGCGAAATGTTAACGTTTCAGCCAGAGACGGGGGTTTTGAGCCTTAATTTAACTGCCACGAAAAATATCTTTCAGGCGTTGGGCGGTAAGCTGACCGTGAAAGAACGATCCGTCCATCATGGCGAAGTTTTCACGTTGTTTTTACCGTTGCAGGGCAAGAGTCACGATCGGTTTGGCCAGAAGTTTTTTATCTGAGACATTACTATCTGAGATTAACTAATTGAGTGATTTATAGATGAGACACCGATTACTGCAAGGTATCGATTACAGCACCAAATATCGAGCAGTTGCCCATCCGTTAACGCCCTTGCTTTGCACTGGAACCCAAGTTTCTCCATTCATCATAGGCCGATCGCTTCCCCGCACTATCACCCGATCGCCACAATTGACCTGAGTTGCAACCGCTGCTAATCCTGCATTTTGACGAATATTAACCACCTGAATGCTTGTTGGGCAGCGGACTAGTACACCTGTTGTTTGGGCTGGGGTTGTGACGGCAGTGGTGAGAGGGGTTGTGGTTTTAGCGGTGGTAAATGTGGATTGTTCTGTTTTGGGTAACGAAATATCCGGCATAGAAACCTTTGCCTTGTGCAAATTTGGTGCCCCGAGCATTGCCCATCCGGCAACAGCGTAGAATAGGTTAAGCGCGCCGCGTTCAGCCCATTCAGTTGCTTTTCCGGGAGATGCCTTTGGAAAAACGAGGGATAAGATGGCGGCCAACGTTAAAAATTGGGGGAAAGAAGGCATCGTAATTTACGCTAGAAGTATGAATAATACGTTCCAAAGTATACCCAGCCAGCCCACTCTCTAACCCCCTCATGGACATCTATGTAATTTGTGGTTCTCCCAGAATTCCCGTGGAGGACGCTAGATGTGGTTTGAAGGCAATTGACAATCCTAGGGAATTTAGGTTGCTGGAAATCGCGTATACCCATTAAGGTCGAGAGTGAGGCGTTGAAAGAGACGATTCACAT
>JAPLHZ010000004.1 GCA_026389365.1 Cyanobacteriota bacterium | reverse complement strand
TCTCTGGATGAAGGTTCAGGGATACGATAAGAAGCCTGTCAAGTTGTCTAGCAGTTAGGTTGGGAACCGCCCGGTGCGGAGCCGCACGCCGGGTGGTGTGGGAGGGGGGATTCGTGAGGATTCTCCCTATCCCGATTATGCTGCGACAATAAGCGAATACATATCTGTATAGTACGACTTGTAGTTTCTCCACTCAAGCAGTGCTGTGATATTGCTTGAGAAATTGACTAAAATTGCATTTTCTAAATCGAATGCCGGGTCTTTAGGAGCTTGTTCTGTAACACCTTCGTAATCCAATGCTAAAAGATTAAATATGATTGTATTCAAGTGACTTAGCTTTTCATCATCCATATGATTATATTGATTTCGACCTGCATAGATTAAAAGTCCAATAGGTACACTACGAACTTCCCGTCCAATACAGAATTTAATGAGTTTCTTCTTGGATTGTATTAATGGATGCAAAGCTTCAGGCAAGACTTCAGGAATCTCTTCATTCTTCGAGAACCATTGGATTCCCATTGCCGCAATTTGTAGCAAAGAACCGCATAGGGTAGCAAGTGCAAAATGCTTTGCGGAGAATTCCCTCTGAGCTTTAAGCGACGATTGAATCGCATCTCTATTTGCAGCTACCCAATTTTCATAAGCATGTCTTTGATTTAGAGTATCTCCAGCATCTCCTACATAGATAGGTGGAGGTGAATTCTGCAAAATCTTAAAATATACATCAACTCCCTCAAAGATTTTAACAACTGCGCTCTCTGTTTGTTTGAGATATTCTTCTGCTGAATTCATTATATTATCTCACCTCTTCAAAAGGAAATCTGAAGTTATAGAAGCGTTTGAAAAATGCGTATTGAGGATTCATATTGTACTTCTTACTTAAATCTGCATATAAGATAATATGAAGTTCAAAGGGGGTTAAAAGTCCAAAAAATGACAAAAGAACAATAATAGCTAAAATATAAGCACCTTTTGACGCTAAAAAAACTATGCCAGCAATTATAAGAATTAGCATGATTAGACCATGTAGAATGATCATATACAGAATATTCATTAAAGCTTTTGAGTAAACGAACCAGTTAATTAAGCCAGAAACTAAGTTCACAGCTAATGGAATTCCAAGCAGGTAAAACCAATTCAAGGGGTGGATTGTGGAGTAGATAGCAGTTGCAAAGAAAGCATAAATCATTAAATTGCCAGGCAACGAGTACCACATCGCCACTTCTAACTTTTCCTCTGCACTTAAGTAAGGATTGTTTAAGGAGTAGATTTGAGCTTCAGCAATGTCCATTGCCTGCTCTAAAGTCATTGCTCTCGGTTTTGCATTATTCAATATTTCTTCTTGAGCAGAGCTAGAATTCAAGGATTCTATTTGCATAAGAATCTTTCGAGCATTTTGATAATTAGTTAAATCACCTTGCTCGTGAAAAAGCTGCTCGGCAATTTGAAGATCTTGGCTTGCTTCATTGTAGAGACGCAAATCAGCTTTGGTACCACCACGACTAAAGTATGCCATTGCGTAACTTGGATTGATCTTGATCGCTCGATCGTAATATTGAATTGCTTCCAAGTATTTCTTACGTTCAGAGAAGTAAACTCCCAAAAAATTTAAGTAAACAGATAATTCTTTGCTTAAGGTATTCCATGATGCTTGAGCTATCTCTTTTGCTTTCGTCTCAGAGGCAGCATTTGCAAGTGCATTTTCATGAGCATTAATAAGCATCATTTGCTGCCTTTGCTAGAACTTGGCAGTATTGCTGACCTGCATCTGTAGGAGCGGTATTAAAAGCCATTAAAAATAGAGCAGCGGCTTCTCCATAGTTTCCCTGATCTGCATAATCTATCGCTTCCAAAACTCTGGCAGCATGACCATTCTCAATTGCTTGAGTCATATCACTTCCCAGAGTAGCATCAAGAAAATCTTGGTATATGCTAACAGGACGCTCAGGATTGTTGCCTCGATTAGTCATAGTGATTTAGAAAACCTTCTTTGTGATGATCATGCTTGCCCTGCATCTCAATCCAGCAATTTTTCACAGAACTTTGGCTAGAGTACCCAAAACTTTGTGGCAGATAAATTCTTACGATCACCCTATCACAAACCTCAAAGCACTATTTCCTCGATAACTTTACGGTGACTTTCCCCTGACCACTGACAGAGGCGATTTCGGTTACGCCCCACCGAAAACTGAGCCGCATAACAATTAATAGGTGGAAAATTTCCACCTATCTACCTAAATCAGGGGTGATAGGCAGAAAAAATCAACATATTCCCTAAGTCAAAAGAAGAATTTTTCCACATACTCTTTCATTATACGAAGAAACATCGATTTCATTATACGAAGAAACATCGAATTTGTCAGCCTATCCCACCATGTAAAATCCACCAAAGAAAAAGGTTCTAGACCAAGCGCAGAATCCGCCCAAAAAGCTGCTAGACCAAGTTCGCGACGCCATTCGCCTCAAACACTACTCTTATCGCACAGAAGAAACCTACGTTCAGTGGATCCGTCGATACATTCTATTTCACAACAAACGTCATCCCAACGAAATGGAAACCCCTGAAATTGAAGCCTTTCTCACTCACCTTGCGATCGACCAACACGTCGCCGCCTCAACCCAAAATTAAGCCCTTAACGCAATCCACTGTGTCGCCACGTCCTACAACAAGAACACGATCGCGGCGGTCGTGGTGTCATCAGCCCGCTTGATATCGCGAGTTAAACTGATGAGATGAACGATCGTTCACCCAAAGCAACCCCAAGATTACCTTCTGAAATCCTCGTCAAACTTGATTAGTAAGCCACCAAACTCTATCGAACATCAATCTTGATTGAGCTTATGTTCAACTCCATCGCCCTGCTTAATTTAAGTCGTAGGCCGATCGCGATCGTTTTTTAATCTTCAGTCCATCAGACTCTGAAACTTTAAATTTAGAATTGCTGTTAATCAAAATTTCCAAGTGTCTGAGAGATACGTTAAGATTAGTTAACACAGAAAAAGCTTGGGATCATCCCATCACCACGGAACAAGGAGAAACGCTCAGTGAATAAACGGTGGAGAAATGCAGGGTTGTACGCACTGCTGGCGATCGTAGTTATTGCGGTCGGAACAGCGTTCTTCGATCGTCAGCCCCCGGCTAAAGAGACTTGGAAGTATAGTCAGTTCCTCGAAGAAGTTCGGGTTGGCCATGTCCAGAAGGTCGCTATCACCAACGATCGGACTCGTGCGATCGTCCAAAAAGAAAATGGCGACAAGGTTCAAATCAATCTTGTCCCTGGCGATCTCGGATTGCTGAAGACCTTAGAAGAGAAAAAGGTTGACGTTTCCGTTTACTCACAGGCCGAAGAAGGTCAACTGATGAAATTGGCGAGCAGCTTGTTTTTCCCGGTTCTTCTGTTGGTGGGACTCTTCTTCTTGTTACGTCGTGCTCAAAATGGTCCCGGCAATCAAGCGATGAACTTTGGTAAGTCCAAGGCTCGGGTGCAAATGGAACCCCAAACTCAAGTCACCTTCGGCGATGTCGCTGGAATTGACCAAGCTAAACTGGAATTGGCAGAAGTAGTTGACTTCTTGAAAAATGCAGACCGCTTTACCGCGATCGGAGCAAAAATCCCTAAAGGCTGTCTACTTGTTGGCCCTCCCGGAACAGGTAAAACCTTACTAGCAAAGGCTGTGGCCGGAGAAGCAGGCGTCCCATTCTTCAGCATCTCGGGTTCTGAGTTTGTTGAAATGTTCGTCGGTGTGGGTGCGTCCCGCGTCCGTGATTTGTTTGAACAAGCCAAAGCCAGCGCTCCTTGCATTATCTTTATTGATGAAATTGATGCCGTAGGTCGTCAACGTGGAGCCGGAATGGGTGGCGGAAATGATGAGCGTGAACAAACCCTAAACCAACTCCTCACCGAGATGGATGGTTTCGA
Organism: Cyanobacteriota bacterium; assembly: GCA_026389365.1. Taxonomy (GTDB): domain Bacteria; phylum Cyanobacteriota; class Cyanobacteriia; order Leptolyngbyales; family Leptolyngbyaceae; genus JAAFJU01. The sequence continues at coordinate 1,214 of JAPLHZ010000004.1, read as the reverse complement.
GGGCAATACAGGCATCATCATCATCGCAGCGACTAACCGTCCTGATGTCTTGGATTCGGCGTTGCTTCGTCCCGGTCGTTTCGATCGTCAAGTTACCGTCGATCGCCCTGACTATGCGGGCCGTCTACAAATTCTTAATGTCCATGCTCGTGGCAAAACCATTGGTAAGGATGTCGATCTCGATCGGATCGCCCGTCGGACTCCTGGGTTTACCGGTGCAGATCTTTCTAACTTGCTCAACGAATCTGCAATTTTGGCGGCTCGTCGCAGCTTGACCGAAATTTCTATGGATGAAGTGAACGATGCGATCGATCGTATCCTCGCTGGACCAGAGAAAAAAGATCGCGTCATGGGCGAACGTCGCAAAGAATTGGTGGCTTATCATGAAGCTGGCCACGCGATCGTCGGTGCATTGATGCCCGACTACGACCCCGTACAAAAAGTTAGCATCATCCCACGCGGTAACGCGGGTGGATTGACTTGGTTCACGCCCAACGAAGACCGTATGGATTCTGGGTTGTATTCCCGCTCCTACTTACAAAACCAAATGGCCGTTGCTTTGGGCGGTCGAGTTGCGGAAGAACTGATCTACGGCGAAGACGAAGTCACGACAGGCGCATCTAATGACCTGCAACAAGTGGCTAACGTAGCGCGCCAAATGGTCACACGTTTTGGGATGAGCGATCGCCTCGGTCCCGTGGCATTGGGGCGTTCCCAGGGCAACATGTTCCTAGGACGTGACATCATGGCCGATCGTGACTTCTCGGAAAAAACAGCATCGACTGTTGACGATGAGGTTCGCAATTTGGTGGATCAAGCCTATCGCCGTTGTAAGCAGACTCTTGTTGAAAACCGTCTCGTTTTAGATAAATTGGCAGAAATGCTGGTTGAACGTGAGACCGTCGATTCGGAAGAGCTTCAAGAGTTATTGGCGACCAATGACGTGAAGATGGCCGGAATTGCTTAAGCTCTAAATTTGATGATTTTCTGGATGATTAGGAAATAATCTCACTCCAAAAAATAACTAAAAGCCCGGAAACGTAAAGGTCTTCCGGGCTTTTTAATGCCTATAAAACCAGGGCTATTTCATTCTCGTCTAGGCACTGATATGCTAGTCAACTAATCTCGCCTAAACTTGAGGGTTTCATGTCCGAACTCGCCATTGTCGAAGCCTTCTCAGCTTTGACTGATACAAGGCGTAGTGCGGGAAAACG
>JAPLHZ010000072.1 GCA_026389365.1 Cyanobacteriota bacterium | reverse complement strand
GAATACTCGCTGGGGTGTTTGCCCAGTCTGGTGGGTCTATTTCAATTCCGTCGATCTGAGGTGCTTGAATCATAATTTCAAATCTAACCTCAAAAACTGGTCTGAAACGTTAATTCTTCGTTACCCCCTGGAAGGCTTACTAGGAAATAACTGAAGCTAAAGCAATCAGACCCACCACTAAAAACGCACCGACGCTAGCAATAATTAAATAGTTACGCTTTTGAGCTGCATCGATCGGCTCTGCCTGATACATTTTAGGTTCACGAGCGAAATTATTCAAACGCCCATCATCGTCTTTTGTATATTGCTGCATAAAAAACACTCCCCAAACAACGGTACGAATTGGTGTGAACGCGAGAACAACGGGATTTGGCAGCTCGCCTCACAACTTCACGTCACTGTAACAATGTCGGTCCACCAATGATGTCAAATTGTTGCAAATCGCAATAAGAGCCTCACAAGTCGCAATAATTTGCAACATTCTAGATTAACCTATTATTCATCCGATCGTACCCGTGGTTGGCGAGCTAGGAGAGGCGATCGCTCTAATGGGAATGCGTCCAGCTTGATAGGCTAGGCGTCCGGCTTGGGCTGCGAGATTCATCGCTCTGGCCATGAGTGCGGGGTTTTGGGCCTGGGCTATAGCCGTATTAATCAATAGCGCATCAGCACCGAGTTCCATGGCTTGAGCTGCTTCACTTGGTGTTCCGATTCCCGCATCAACGACGACCGGAACCTTAGAATTTTCAATAATGATTTGAATGTTTGATAAATTGCGAATGCCTTGCCCAGAACCAATTGGAGAACCGAGCGGCATAACCGTCGCACAGCCAACGTCTTCGAGACGCTTTGCGAGTAATGGATCGGCATTGATGTAGGGCAAAACGACAAACCCTTCTCTAACCAGTTTTTCAGCAGCTTCCAAGGTTCCGATCGGATCAGGAAGTAAATATTTGCCCTCGGGAATCACTTCGAGCTTGACGAAATTATTATCTTCTTGACCGACGAGCTTAGCTAATTCACGTCCTAAACGTGCCACCCGAATGGCTTCTTCCGCCGTCTGACATCCAGCAGTATTCGGTAGCATCCAAACTTTAGTCCAATCGATCGCATCAGCAAGTCCTTCATGACCGGGGGCACTAGTCTGGACCCGACGCACGGCAACGGTAATGATGTCGCACTCACTCGCCGCGATCGCGGCCCGCATTTCTTCAAAATTCCGATATTTCCCGCTTCCGGTCATCAGCCGCGATCGAAAGCTTCGCCCAGCAATAATGAGACGATCGTCAGCTAGATCACCTGTAAAGTCAGTCATTATTGTGTCCTGGGATTGCATCTACATAAATTCTGGAACTATCTGGTGGTTGAGTCAAGACTCAACGCACTGCCTCAATTGGCTAGATCAAATGGGCTAGTCTTCTTCCCAGCTTTCAACGGCCAGGAGATAGCTAACAGGATCCTGCATTGAAAATTCAAAGGAAATTAATTCCTGTTTCCAATAGGCCCAATCGTCACCATAGAGAAGCGCGATTTTCCAGATGCTATCACTGGATTTAATCAATTTCTTTTCGACCAGCGATCGGACTTGTCGCTGTATTTTTTCCATCGGATGAGCAACTTGTTGCAGCATACCTTGAGGGGGATAAATTGTAGTTTGAGACAAATTAGAATTGCTTAGGCAAAGCTTTGAAGATCAATTTCAGTTTATAATTGTAGCCTACTTATTCAATTCTCTATGGAAAAGCTTCAAATTTTGTGTCACTAATTGCAAAGGTTCTACGTACAATAGAGTCAGCAAAGAAAGTTTTTGTGGCTAAAGCTCATTAATCTAAAATCAAATTCTATGAATATTTTTGGCAGAGTGTTTGGGGGATTCCTCGTATTGATTTCCCTAGGTTGGTTAGCGACGGCGGGTATCCGTCCCGGAAACAATAGTAACAACCAAATCAATAGCAATCCCCCAGAAAGTAATGTAGCGGCTCCAGCAAAGGTAACCTCAGGAGCGGCTCCGGCGACCACCAGCACAGCTAAGACTTCTACCTTTAACGCTGGAGCCGCCAATACTGGAGCTGCCAATACTGGAGCTGCCAATACTGGAGTCGCCGGAACCGTCAAGCCTGAAGTGGAAAAAAATCCTAGGGCCGCAACTACTCCCAGTAAAGCTGACACAGCAAAAGCTCCAGCCCAACCTACTGCACCTGCTGCCGCACCACCTGTTGCAGCGGGTTGGTAAGTCTTGGTACGATCGTAAGCAGTTCTTGACTAAAGAGCTGCTTTTTTAGGGTGTGATGACTCAGTTCTGGGGATCGATGTGGTGATGGGATCGGAAGAGGTATTGATTGTGGGTGGTGGAGTAATGGGGCTATCGATCGCCCTAGCACTCAAGCAAAAAGGCATGACAGCACGGGTAGTATGTCGCAATCCTCAGGAGGCCGCAAGCCTTGCTGCTGCTGGAATGTTAGCACCACAAGCCGAGGGATTGAGTGCGGGTTCTATGCGGGATTTGTGTATCCAAAGCCGTGATTTATATCCGACTTGGGTGAAAGATTTGGAAACGATCGGGCAATGCAGTACCGGATATTGGGCCTCGGGAATTTTATCTCCCGCCTTGAATGGTCCAGAGGCAAGCCCGTTTAACCACGATCGGAATCAGTGGGCCGATGTCTCAAAAATGCGGGCCATTCAACCGACGTTAAGTGATGAAGTGCAGGGCGGCTGGTGGTTTCCAGAGGATGCTCAAGTCGATAATCGCAAACTTTATCGCGCACTTCGAGCTGCCGCAAGGGTTCAAAATATTCCCATTCAAATCGCGACGGTCACGAAATTTATTCATACGGGCGATCGGATTACCAGCCTGATGACCACGGACGGCGAACTGCAAGCACAACACTATGTTTTAGCTACGGGTGCTTGGTCCGAGGAATTGTTACCCATCCCGGTTAAGCCACGTAAAGGCCAAATGCTGGCGGTGACGATGCCTATGGAGGACGGTTTACCCGTAAGAACAGTATTATTTGGCGAGGATATTTATCTGGTGCCGCGTCAGGATGGACGCTTGGTGATTGGGGCGACGAGTGAAGATGTTGGATTTTTGCCGGGGAATACGCCCTCGGGAATTATGCAGCTCTTGCAGGGTGCGACGAGACTGATTCCGGCGATCGCTAAGTGGCCCATAGAAGAATTTTGGTACGGGTATCGCCCGGTTACGCCGGATGATTTACCGATTTTGGGAGAGAGTCAGTACAGAAACCTGACCTACGCGACAGGTCATGGACGCAATGGCATTTTGCTCACTCCTATTACTGGAAAACTAATCGCCGATTGGATTACCACTCAAACTAACAATCCGCTGCTGGCTGCTTTCCATTGGTCTCGATTGATAGCGTAGTAGGCGCAGGTACAGCCATAAAAGGTATCTTGCCGATCGTACTTCAGTCCCAATTTATCTAAAATCCGCAGAGATATACTGTTTTCGGGTTTGACAGCGGCAATGATCCGATCGAGTTTTAATGCCTCAAATCCGTAGGTCAGCCAGACCGTCGTGGCCTCAGTGCCGTAACCCTGGTTCCAACAATCATAAGCAATGGTGTAGCCTAGTGCCGTTTCTGCGGTCTTGGGTAAGTACGCCAACCCACATTGCCCAATCAATCTATTATCTGCAAGTCGAATAATTCCCCACAGACTAAAGCCATGCTCAGCTTGATGATCTTGCTGACTGTGAAGATAACTAGCCGTCATGGATGGAGTTTTAGGTCGCCCGGTGGCGGTGTGCTGCATGACTAAAGGATCGCCCAAAATTGCGCACAAATCTATCAAATCATCATCCATTAATGGACGCATCAACAGACGTGGGGTTTCAAGAGTTGGTTCTAAAAAAGTTGGTTTAAAGTTAGGTGCAATCATGAGGCGCACCTTCAACGGAGCTGGTCAAGATTAGGCCGAACTTTTGCACGGACGGCGATCGCCGTAATATTGTCATGACCGTTCACCTCATTTGCCAAGTCTACCAACTGCCGAACCCCTTGATCCAGGCTCATTTGTGAACTCATCATTGGATCCAAATGGGTCTGCCAATGCGTCTCCAGTAGGTCATTATCCGTCAAGCCATCGGAGGCGAGTAACAGTAACGTATCTTCTGTCAACTCGATAAACTGCACATCGGGTTCCACATAGCTCTCATCCCGTGGCCCCAGTGCCTGAGTAAGCTGATAGGCATCCATGCGCGAATAGGCGACTTCTGGATCCACACCCCGCTGAATTTCTCGTTGCCCCACTTCATGATCGATAGTAATTTGCTCTAGGCCACGTTTTCGAGTGTAACGATAGACCCGACTATCGCCCACATGAGCTACCGCGACGGATGTTCCACATAAAATCACCAAGATTAATGTCGTGCCCATCCGACCATTCCCCATGCGCGAATCGTCTTGATTGCGATCGTAAATGGCTTGGTTTGCCAGGTGAATTCCTTTACGGATGATGGTGCTGGGAGGCAGTTGGCTTGATAGTGTGTTCCATCCTGGACTCGATTGAGCTGATTCCTGGGTGGCCCAATACTCTTGAAAAAAGCTCTGTAACGTCTCGACCGCCAGTTGACTTGCCACTTCACCGCCCGCATGTCCGCCCATTCCATCACACAGAATGTACATCCCCCGCCCTTGGACTACACGCCCCGTTGGACGTTCTGCCTTGATTATTTGAGTGGAAAGACTGAAAAAATCTTCATTATGCTCTCGCTGCTGGCCCACATCCGTCCGAGCAGATTCCTCAAGGCTAGAGAGCTGCATGGGTAGAACGATCGTCGGCATATCGTCATGCTGTTGACTGTCTGCTAAGACCTTTAGCGGTTGAGTGACACTCTCATCCAATTTGTCTAGGTCTAAATCACTCAGATCCGGGTGGATAGTCTCAAAGTCGTCGGGGGGGAGAGTCATGATTTAGAAGAATTCTTGAGTAGAGAGGATTGATTACGACGTTAGAACGGTGTTGATGGAGCGTTAGCCCCGTGTCAACAAACACGTTTGGAATTGCTTCACAGCCTGTTCCAGTATTCTGACTTGCAAAATGTCCTAAATATGACAGAGCATAGCAGTATTTGTATATCTAATAATATTTCAACGCCCGTATAATTTTATTGGTAGTCATGCTCAGGTCCTCATGCTCACTAATTATAATGAAGTGGGAATCATGAAGTTTCGATGGGGAATCTGGGTTCTTAATCTGCCTTCTTAGAGTTGTGTCGCCTGACGTGCCCCACGCGTTACAATAGCGAACGTCAGACACTCCAGAATAAAACAGCAAATTACTATGACGGCTGCGACTCCCGCTAGAACTGCTATTGCTAGTCAATATGAAGCCGTAATTGGCCTCGAAACCCACTGCCAGCTCAGCACCAATACTAAAATTTTCTCAGACAGTTCAACGGTCTTCGGGGCGCAGCCGAATACCCATATCGATCCCATTTGCATGGGTTTACCTGGAGTGCTGCCAGTTCTTAACGAAAAAGTCCTTGAATATGCCGTTAAGGCTGGACTGGCACTAAACTGTGCGATCGCGCCTTATAGCAAATTTGATCGTAAACAGTACTTCTATCCTGATTTACCTAAAAACTATCAAATTTCGCAATTTGACTTACCGATCGCCGAGCATGGTTGGGTTGAGATTGAAATCTACGATAAAAAATCTGGCACGTCCAGCCGTAAAAAAATCGGCGTTACTCGTCTCCACATGGAAGAAGATGCGGGCAAACTGGTCCATGGCGGCAGCGACCAGCTTGCAGGATCCACCTATTCATTAGTGGATTACAACCGTGCCGGAGTTCCGTTGATTGAAATTGTGTCTGAACCGGACATTCGCACCGGTCAAGAAGCGGCAGAATATGCTCAAGAAATTCGTCGAATCGTTCGCTATTTGGGCGTTTGCGATGGAAATATGCAAGAGGGTTCTTTGCGCTGTGATGTGAATATTTCAGTGAGAAAGGTTGGCACCGATCGTTTTGGGACCAAGGTCGAAATCAAGAACATGAATTCGTTCAATGCGATTCAGCGGGCGATCGAGTATGAGATTGAACGCCAAATCACCGAAATTGAAGCGGGGGGCACAATCATTCAAGAAACTCGGCTGTGGGATGAGGGCGCGCAGTTAACCCGATCGATGCGGATTAAAGAAGGGGCTAGCGATTATCGTTATTTCCCTGAGCCAGATTTGGGACCGATCGAAGTTTCGGATGCTCGTCGTGAAAGCTGGAAACGTGAATTGCCCGAATTGCCTATTCTCAAACGTTATCGATATCAAGATGATTTAGGCTTATCGCCTTACGACACTAAAGTATTAACGGACGATCGGGCCATTGCCGAATATTTTGAAGCCACGATCGCCTCTGGTGCGCCCGCAAAACAATCGTCCAACTGGATTATGGGCGACATTAGTGCCTATTTAAATGCGAATAATGGCATGACGATCGTAGACTTGAAAATTAAACCCACAGAGCTAGCTGAACTCGTTAACCTGATTGAAAGCGGGACCATCAGTAATAAAATTGGCAAGGATTTGCTGCCGGAGCTGCTAGAAAATGGCGGTTCTCCTAAGGCGATCGTAGCCAAAAAGGGGTTGCTACAAATTTCAGATCCAGCGGTGATTTCGGCTGCGATCGATGAAGTCATAGTGGCGTTCCCGAATGAACTGGAACAATATAAGAGCGGCAAAACTAAAATGCTCGGCTTCTTTGTGGGACAAGTGCTGAAAAAAACGGGCGGGAAAGCAGATCCTAAATTAACCAATCAATTGGTTGCGGAAAAGCTGAATACCTAACAGATTCACCAAAATTGCCCAACTCCCTCGGGCCGCCTAGTTCAACCGACCAATCCAACCCTAAGTTAAGACAAGAGAAAATCCTGTGGTAATGACTCCTGATGCTCCAACCCAACTGCGCCGCCGTGCAGTATTTCCATTCACGGCCATTGTCGGTCAGGAGGAAATGAAACTTGCGCTCATCCTCAATATCATTGATCCTAAAATTGGAGGTGTGATGATTATGGGCGATCGGGGTACGGGCAAATCGACAACTATTCGTGCATTGGCCGACTTGCTGCCTGAAATTGATGTGGTAGCTGATGACCCGTTTAATAGCCACCCCACAGACCCTGAAATCATGGGGGATGAGGTGCGGGCGTTCATTGAACAGGGAAATACGGTTACGATCGCCAAGAAGAAAGTTCAAATGGTGGACTTGCCCTTGGGTGCGACTGAAGATCGGGTTTGCGGCACCATTGATATTGAAAAAGCGCTTTCTGAAGGGATTAAGGCATTTGAGCCTGGATTATTAGCAAAAGCAAATCGCGGCATTTTGTATGTGGATGAAGTCAATCTTCTAGACGATCACCTAGTCGATGTATTACTCGATTCTGCCGCATCTGGCTGGAACACCGTGGAGCGTGAAGGCATTTCCATTCGTCACCCGGCGCGGTTTGTATTGGTTGGCTCAGGGAATCCAGAAGAAGGCGAACTGCGGCCCCAATTACTCGATCGGTTTGGAATGCACGCTGAAATTCGTACGGTGAAAGATCCGGAATTGCGTGTCCAAATTGTTGAACAACGGACTGAATTTGATGCCAATTCTGCGACATTTTTGGTTGAATTTCAGCCTCAGCAAGACAATTTACAAGAAAAAATTGTCCAAGCGCAAGAGCGCCTGAAGGGAATTAAAATTGATCATGATTTGCGCGTCAAAATCTCCCAAGTTTGTTCTGAATTAGATGTAGACGGATTGCGCGGCGATATTGTGACTAATCGTGCGGCAAAGGCACTTGCAGCCTACGAGAATCGAACTGAGGTAACAGTGAGTGATATTCGTCGCATTGTTACCTTGTGTTTGCGTCATCGTTTGCGTAAAGACCCAATGTCTTCGATCGATACAGGAAGTAAGGTCGGTAAAGTATTTGATGAAGTCTTCGGAATTGAAGAATAAGCGATACTGGATATAGTTGGAACCCGATTTCTGGAGGAGTGAATGTTGTTTTCGTCCTTAGGAAATCGGGTTTTGTTATTTTTTCCCACTTGTTGGTGCATTCAATGCTACAAGACATCCTGAGAGATTCACTAAGCTGGGTTCAAGGCTTGGGACCGATCGCACCGATCGCATTCATTTTGATTTATAACTTGGCAACTGTTTTGTTTGTGCCGGGATTGATCTTAACCTTGGGCGGAGGTGTTTTGTTTGGCTTGGGGTTTGGGACGGTGTATGTATTTATTGCGGCAACCTTAGGGGCGACGATCGCATTTGGGATTGGGCGAAATTTTGCTCGAAGCTGGGTGACAGAGAAGATGGTGGGCTATCCGAAGTTTGGGGCGATCGATGCGGCAGTGGCAAAAAATGGATTCAAAATTGTATTGCTAACTCGACTTTCACCCTTGTTTCCTTTCAATATATTGAACTATGCCTTTGGAATTACGCAGGTTTCATTTAAGGATTATGTCCTCGGTTCGATCGGTATGATTCCAGGAACGATTTTGTATGTTTACCTTGGATCATTAATTGGCAATATTGCCTTGATTGGAACGACAAATAGGCTTGATCCTGAGACGGAACGATTACAGTGGATTGCTAAAATTATTGGTTTTATTGTTACGATCGGCGTGACTATCTACATCACACGCATTGCCCAAAAAGCGCTTGACCAAACTATTGAGGAATAACAATATGAATCCTATAGATATGAACCCTATAGATAAATACGATCGGCAATTGCTCAACCGTGTCCATCCGAGTGATTGGATCAATCCAACGCCTCAATCTGAGTATGATTTGGTGGTAATCGGAGCAGGGACTGCTGGTTTGGTTGTGGCTGCGGGTAGTGCGGGACTTGGGATAGGATTGAAGATTGCACTGATTGAAAAAGAATCGATGGGGGGCGATTGTTTGAATGTCGGTTGTGTACCGTCCAAGTGTTTGATTCGATCGTCTCGGGTTGTGGGTGAAATTCAGAATGCAGCAAGCTTGGGAGTAGCGGCGCAGGGCATATCGATCGATTTTGCCGTGGTAATGGAACGAATGCGGAAGGTGCGATCGGAAATCAGCCAGAATGATTCAGCCCAGCGATTTCGGGATCTCGGAATTGATGTATTTTTTGGGACAGCACAGTTTGAAGATCCCCATCACATCACGGTTGCAGGCGCATCGCTCAAATTTAAAAAAGCGGTAATTGCTACAGGTGCGCGGGCGAAATGTCCTGATGTAACCGGATTGAATGAAGCTGGATTTTTGACCAACGAATCGGTCTTTTCATTGACTGAACATCCAAAACGATTGGCCGTGATTGGCGGTGGTCCGATCGGGTGTGAATTGGCGCAGGCGTTTCAGCGATTGGGTTCTGAGGTGACGTTAATTCATAAGAATGCTCAATTACTTGATAAAGAAGATCCAGAGGCCGCTGAAATTGTAAAAACTCAATTACAACAAGATGGCGTGAATATTTTAACCAATGCTCAATGTCAGAGTGTGGTAACTAGCGATCGGGGTAAGGTTCTAACCATTCAATTACCAAATGATCAAATCACCGAAATCATAGTCGATGAAATTTTAATTGGAGCGGGACGACAGCCAAATATCGAGAAGTTGAATTTAGGGGCGATCGGAATTGAGTTTGATAGTCGTAAAGGCGTTCTTGTGAATGACTACCTTCAAACCAGTCAGCCTCATATTTTTGCAGCGGGCGATATCTATATGGATTGGAAGTTTACCCATGCGGCAGATTTTGCAGCCCGAATTGTGATTAAAAACGCGTTCTTTTCACCCTTTGGATTAGGTAAATCAAAGCTAAGTAATTTGATCATGCCTTGGGTGACCTATACTCAGCCAGAAATTGCTCACGTTGGACTATATGCAAATCAAGCAAAAGTTTCGACAACAACAATTACAATCCCAATGAGTACGGTCGATCGGGCCATTACCGATGGCGAGGAAAATGGATTTGTCAAAGTTCTACTCCGCGAGGGAAGTGACGAAATTCTTGGGGCAACAATTGTGGCGAATCATGCAGGTGAAATGATTAGTGAAATCACAACAGCAATGGTCAATAAAATTGGTTTAGGTAAACTTGCCGCTGTCATTCATCCCTATCCCACCCAAGCCGACAGCATTCGTAAAGCCGCAGATATGTACCGCAAAACATTGTTGAACGATCGTACTCGGAATCTTTTAAAGCTATTGTCGAAATTATCATAGCGCCATCATAAAAAGTGCCATCATAAAAATAATGCATAGGCTGGATTATGAGTCTCCTCCCACCATTGATATCCTAATGTATCTAGGAATTCCTGCCATTGAGGCATCTCCTGCGGTGGCACCTGCATTCCCACGAGAATACGTCCATAATCGGCTCCATGATTGCGGTAATGGAACAAACTAATATTCCAATTTGGACTCATCGATTGAAGGAACAAAATCATTGCGCCGGGACGTTCGGGAAATTCAAACCGATAGAGTAATTCATTCTTTGCCAATGGCGATCGTCCACCCACCATATATCGCAAATGTAACTTAGCAAACTCATCATCGGTTAGGTCGATCGCTTTAAACCCGTCTTCTTCTATGGCTTCTCGAATGACAATCGCATCCTGGCGGCTCGAAATTTGGACTCCGACAAAGACATGCGCTTCCGATTCACCCGCCACTCGGTAATTGAATTCCGTAATATTTCGTTTGCCCAAACATTCACAAAACCGTCGAAAACTACCGCGTTCTTCCGGTACAGTAACAGCAAAAATAGCTTCTCGACGTTCTCCCAGTTCAGCCCGTTCGGCCACAAACCGCAACCGATCGAAGTTCATATTCGCTCCGCACGCGATCGCAATCAAGTTCTTCCCCGTAATTCCGGTTTGCTCAACGTAGGCTTTAGCGCCCGCAATGGCTAAAGCGCCCGCAGGTTCAAGAATCGATCGAGTATCTTCAAAAACATCTTTAATCGCCGCACAAATCGCATCCGTATCCGCCAGAATGATGTCATCAACATATTCTTGACAAAGCCGAAAGGTTTCCACGCCCACTTCTTTAACCGCCACCCCATCCGCGAATAAACCCACTTGATTCAGTTTCACGCGATGTCCAGCCTTCAAAGACTGTTGCATGGCATTGGAATCAACAGGTTCAACCCCAATGATTTTGATTTCAGGACGCAGACGTTTAATATATGCCGCAATCCCAGAAATGAGACCACCACCGCCGATCGCAATGAAAATTGCATGAATGGGTTGCCGCGATTGCCGCAGTATTTCCATCCCAATTGTCCCTTGACCTGCAATCACATCTGGATCATCAAACGGATGAATAAAAGTCAATCCCCTTTCTAGTTCCAATTCCTTCGCATAGGCACAAGCATCATCATAGGAATCGCCATGTAATACAACCTCCGCACCCCGCGCAATCACTGCGTCCACTTTGACTTGCGGGGTGGTCACAGGCATGACGATCGTGGCCATTGTCCCTAAACGTTGCGCACCTAACGCTACACCTTGCGCATGGTTTCCGGCAGATGCAGCAATGACACCCTTTGTGAGTTGTTCATCATTGAGCTGCGCCATTTTATTGTAGGCACCGCGCAGCTTGAATGAAAACACCGATTGCATATCTTCGCGTTTCAATAGCAGCGTATTGTTCAGACGCTTGGATAGATTTGGTGCAACTTCAAGGGGAGTCTCTTGGGCCACGTCATAAACACGAGCCGTCAAAATCCGTTCTAAATAATCTGTAACCATGCGGAGATGTGGCGTAGGACATTTCTACTTTACCGCTCCAAGGTTCGAGCATGTAAAAATGAGACTCAAATACTTCCTACGGAAGATTCTAAATTCCTAAGATATGTTCATCACCAGTAAAGAGTCACGGAAATCTGGTTAAATGAAAATTTAGACTTGATTGATTTTTCCTTATAAGACCTCCCATATTTTCGTCATTTTGCAAGACATGGTACATCCCCTATGAAAATCCGATCGATCGTTCAAACCCTCACTGTTGTGGCTTTTGTTGGTGTGACCTTAACGGCTTGCGGACCCAGCAAAGTTGATCAGTGCAATACCTTGTCTACCGAAATCAACAAAGCCTCTGGACTCGGCAAAAAGTTTGAAGCAGTGGGTAAAGAAATGAGTCCGGCCAACGGCATCAAGAACATCGAAGACTTCCACCGCGTCTCGAAAGAAGCCTCAACTAAGGTCAAAACCCTTGTCGGAGAACTCGACGGTGTCATCACCAACGTTAAAGCTGCTGAATTGAAGGATGAAAAATTGGTGGGCTACCGCGATCGGTCAGTCACGGCTTATTCCGCAGCATCCAAGTCGTTGAAGGAAGTTGCAGACATTCTGGTCACATTTACAAAGGTCGAGGCCAACGCAGCAGGTCAAAAACAAATCAAAGACTCTTTAAAGGATCTGCAAAAGGCAACAACGGTCTTGGAAGCAGTGGATAAGGATGAGAAGACTATATCCAGTGAATTTAATACCTATTGCGGTGTAGGTAAGAAGTAGTTTGTGTAGCGGTTATCCGAGATTTTCTTAATTATTCTCAGGGGTTAACGCCGATGGTCTACAACCGACCAGAGGTCATCGTCGCTACCGCAGAACAAACCTAAATCTCAACCGCTAAAACTCAAACGTCATCCTTAACGCCCATTGCCATACGGAGGCGGCCACTTGGTTGTCGGGATTGATCACATATAAAATCGATGGACTGAAATTAATCCGATCGTTCAACAACAAGCCAAAGTATGCCTCGATATTCGTCTGGGTCGCATTGCCCAGCGAACTCGTAATAAAAGGCTGACCGATCGCCAGTCCTGCCTTAGATCCCGGAATTACAAAATTTCGCATAATCCCACCGATCGCCCAAGTCATGGGTGTCGCATCAAACTTGCCTCCTAAGGCTGAATTTGAACCCGAATACTGAGCAATGCCGAACCGGGCAAACGCACCCACTTGACGACTAGAGGCCCACTCCCCACTTAAGCCCAACGCATTGACTTGACTCCCATTCACCGTGGCATTAGTAAACTGTGCCCGCACCGTTATGGGCCGTGTTGGTAATCGATATTCGCCTTCGATCGTCGCTTGATACTGATCCCGAAAGAGTCCAATTTGCGGATCACTGGACCCAGACCCCACAAACAATCCACGCAGACTTAAATCCTTACGCATGGCCCACTCCGCCACCACCCCTGCACCGCCAGCCCGATCGATCGGATTTTGCACCACTAGGGGATTATTCATGAAAAAACTAGACGCAAAGTTACGACCAGAATTATTCGCGAAGGTATTGCGATCGATGAAGTCGCTTGGTGGAATCACGCTGCCTACGGTCAACTGCACAGTCTTGGAAAGTGGGAAACTGTAGTAGAGCTTGCGTATCCGGACATTTGACGAAACACCCACCGCATCAAGACCGCCGCCATCCGCAAGAGTGCCAAGCGTGGACAACCTGTTGCCCTGACGCTGTTGATTTAGGCCCACAGCATCCAATCCACCATTTCCCGCTTCAAACTGCGTCACCAGAAGATCTTTTCCACTGAAACTGGTATCAAAGTTCAATCGAACTCTAGAGACAATGCTGCTCTTGGAATTACTGCTGCCGCTGGTCAGAATTTGGTCGCTGGTACCGCTAAATTTCGTGGTGGTGGAGAACTGTTGATTGGTCAGAAGTGATTCGGTCTTCTCGAGCGTGGTCATTCGCGATCGCAGATCAGACAATGCCTCTTCGTAAAGACCTTGGAGTTTACGGAGGATCTTAACATCGTCGTCCGTCGCGATCGGAGCCGCCTGCTCCATCACCTGGCTAATCACCCGCGCAAATTCAAACCGAGTCAACGGCTGATTTCCCCGAAAGGTCTTACTGCCCTTCATCAAGCCATAGCGCTCAATTAATGTTTTTACCGCCTGATAGGCCCAATCGGTCGGCTGCACATCGGTCAATTCCGAGACGCTAGTGATGGTTTCAGTAAATTCTGAGTTAAGTTCTGCGGCTGTTGCCCCTGGTCCAAACGCGGATCCTACTATTAATATGCCGATCGTCAATCCTCCGATCGTCCGTCCCACTGATTTCACCATAACTTCCCCACCCGACACACTCTTTCCAAGTTACCCCAATTCTTCCTAACTAAAAAATGAGTTAGGGCAGCTTGAGCATTACTTAGGTTTTAATCGCACTGCCATCACCAATGCAGGGGTCCCCAACAGAATTCCCATGGGCAACCAACGACTCCAAGATTCTCCTTTTCGCACGGCCACGATCGCGGCTAGAACTCCCGCAGAGGTATGGATAAATCCAAGAATCGTGAGCACTTGAACGATCGATAAAACGGGGAAATCATGAATCATAGAATCCATAAAAATCAAACCGGACGGGTTGGGCTAAAATTACTGCACCTCTAGTTTGTAAGCGAAAATCGCATCTCCCACAATCCCCAAATTCGCACCCCCAAATTAGTCCTGTGACCTACCCATTATTTGACAGCGCCGCCGACACTAATATTGAACAGGGAAAATTATTCAGTGCGAAAGATCTAGCCGGAACCTATCACGTCCATCAACCTCAACACCACACCAACACCACTATTGACCAAGATGCGATCGCTCTAAACCAATGGAAACAGCGCGTCCGGGCTTATCAACAAACGCATCATCAACCCGCCACGCCCAGCACGCAAGGCTCGCTATTTGATTTACCTAACGCATCTCCGTCGGGAATGTCCGAAAAACTGGTTGTGGACCCATTTCAATTGCCTAGGCAAAACACTCAGTTCTGGCGCTGGAATACTCAGGATGCGGGAGTCTCGGCCTTATATTTTGTAATTGACTATGATTGTTCGTTAGTGTTGTATGTCGGCGAAACTATCAAATCCGAATCTCGCTGGAAAGGCGTTCACGATTGCAAGCGCTATCTTTTACATTATCAACAAGCTCACTACAATCTGGACCTCACAACCCAACTCGGCATCGCGTTCTGGAAAGATGCTCCTACCAATACCCGATCGCGACAACGCCTAGAATCTGAGATGATATACCAGTGGCGATCGCCCTTCAACAAAGAAAATTGGACCTTCTGGGGAACACCGTTTGTTCAGGATGGATAACATTTTGGTCGGCGGCTATGAGGAGGCTGTGAATCATAAGCGATCGGCTTTTTCGACAGTCGGTGTGTATGGGAGTCGTTAGACTGCGATCGCTTGCTTCAAGGACTGTAATAAGCATGGTGTATTCCCAACAATCCATCGGTGGAGTAGGAGTAGTTGAATTAGGGAACGGACCCTACAACGATTACGATCGCACTACTTCTTCTAATTACATCCGCCCAATTTGAATGCACGTCATCTTATTATTTTCTATATTCGTCATGACACTCTTCCTTAATAAGATTTTTATTAAGCCCTTTTGATATCGCAACTTAAATAAGGGACTTGCCAACAAATAGAACCCCAGCAATACTAGAGAAGTCGGAGTAGATCATTGATGCTTCACTGACAAAATTCTGACGTCTTGGGGTGCGTAGTATGATCTTCAGCGAATCTATCCAATCCACCCTGAAAGATG
>JAPLHZ010000312.1 GCA_026389365.1 Cyanobacteriota bacterium | reverse complement strand
TTCTTTAGCCCATCCATTTCGATTGCTTGCATTACCTTTTGCCGTAAATCGGAACTATATGGTTTTGGCATTGTTATTGCTCAGACAATTCGCTTTCTTTCTATCTTATGTCCTAACCTAGCTGGCTATAGCTATACTAGTCCCTCTGTAACCCTGAGCTTTTTAGGAAACTATGGAAAACTAAAATACAGCAATCGGAACGCGCTTAAATGCGGGTGTGCCACATCGTTCATCAATGGGAGCGCTAAAAATAGCATTTACTTCAGGGTAAAACATTAGTGCTGAACCCGAACGAATCTGTCCATAGATGATTTCGACATTTTCCATTTTGCCAGCATTACCCTTGACGGTAACGCGCTGATGTTCTCGAAATCCTGCGCGATCGCCATCAGTCTTATTCATCAAAATACAGTTGCGATGAGGCATTCCGCGATAATAATCACCCTCTTTATAAACAACCGTATTATGTTGGGAATAGCTGCGACCTGTCCCTAGAGATAGAATAATTGCTGGAATATCGGGGGGGAAATCAAAACTCTCTCGTGTTGGTAATTCTAGCTTTGGTAAAGGAGTCACAAACATTTTCGCCTTACCCGATCGCGTTGGAAATGTTGGTGAATGGAAAACTCGATTAGCAATTGTAAATTCTTGATTGGTATCATCGATTTCACCGATTTTGGCATAGTCAGGAATTGTCTTCGCGATTAATTGGCGGATATATTTGGTGTCTTGGAGCGATCGCCAGTTAATCACATCATCACCATGCAAGCGATCGGCAAGTACCGAAAGAAACTCTACTTCCGAAATTAGATCTGTACCTTGCCGTTGATTGAGATGCGATTCTCCTCGATCGTTAAGGCGGACAAAGTTATTGCCAGACTCAGTTGTGGTTTTGTGAGGATTTTCAAACCGCGCAAATACAGGCAAAATTAAAGTATTCTCCTTAGCGAGTCCGTGGAAATGTCCCAGATTGGGTTTAGTAGAAATATAAATAACTGTTTGAATATTGCCTAGAGCGCGTTTGGCTTGAGTGTGGTCGGGATTTGCCGCATAAAGATTACCTCCCAGACACAACAAGGTGTCAATTTCAGAGCGATCGCTAGCAGCAATGAGCGCGCGAGTGTCATAACCCTGTACTCGACTAAGCGATCGCTGTAATAATTTCTCCAAAGTTTGCATGATCTCTTCTTTGAGGCGAATCGTCACCCCCATCGATCCGAAACCCTGCACGTTGGAATGTCCACGAATGGGCATTGTCCCCGCCCCTTCTTTGCCAGCATTACCCGTCAGGAGTGCAGTATTGGCAATACTAAAAACATTATCGACAGCATTAGAATGCTGGGTGACACCCATAGCCCAAGCAAAGACGACCTTTTGCGAAGTACCAATCATTTTGGCTGCAATTTCTAATTCTTCTTGAGAAACCCCGCAAGTGTCGATGATGGTTGACCACTCAAGCGATCGCACCTGTTCAACCACAGTTTCCCAATCCTCTGCATGTTGCTGTAGGAAGTCATAATTGACCCAATTATTTTCAATTAAGGCTTTTTGGATTCCCAGAAAAACGGCAGTATCGCTGCCTGAAATTGGTTGCATGTAATGGGAAGAGATTTCTGAACCTTTGAGAAAAGACTTGATGGGATAGGCAGGTGAAGCGAATTTTACTAGTCCAACTTCAATCAGAGGATTAATGACAATCACTTTGCCGCAGCGATCACGCAACTGGATCAATTCATTCATCAAGCGGGGATGGTTTGCGGGGGCATTAGAGCCAATCAACACGATGCAATCGCTTTGTTTTAAGTCGGCAAGACTGACCATCGAAGTTCCTGAACCAAATACTTGATTTAGTCCTACCGTTGATGCTGAATGGCATAGATCAGAGCAGTCAGCAAGATTATTGGAACCGAGTGATCGCATGAGTAGTTGCAAAAGAAATGCAGCTTCATTTGATGAACGCCCCGAACTATAGGATGCTAAACGTTCTGGGGATTTTTGAAAGGCTTCTGTAACGATTTCATAAACTCGATCCCAAGAAATGCGCTCATAGCGATCGCTGTATGCATGTTTGATCACAGGAAAACTCAACCGACCTAAGCGATCGGCTTCCATCGAACTCAGTTGTTGTAATTCAGAAATAGTATAACGCTCGAAAAAATGAGTGGGAATTGGCTCCATTAACTCCGAGGCGATCGCTTCGACACTCTTGGCACAGCGCTGTAAATTTTCTTCATCCTCATTCTGAAATCCGCCCTTTTGTCCGCCAGTTCCCCACGCACAAGATAGGCAAGCGCTGTTATGCAACAATGTTTTCCAAAGTAATCCACCTTTAAGATCCAGTGTTTTTTCTGCCCAATAACCAATTACGGGCAATCCGCCACCCATAGTTGGCTTAGCACCAGTACCATCTAATTGTCTATCTGGAAATATTTCAGATGAGATTACATCAGCCATAGCTTTGAATGAATGCGACTACAAAAACTATAGCTGAGTTTTTGAATTTATTTTAGTGTTGCGATCGCACTAGTACAAGGCGGCTAAAGTGAAGATACTATAAGAAGAAATGAAATAATGGTCAAAGATTAGTGTTTATGGCATCTCCAAAAGCATTGCATTTAAAAGAGTTGGAAAAGGAAGAATTACAACAGATAATCAATCGACACAGTACATCGCAGCAAATAGCCCAACGAGCAAAGATGGCAGGGTCATTTCATTCTAGATTTAGGTGACGAGTTTAGGTGGTTTCAGCCATCGAAGACGAAAATCTCTGATGCCTGGAACGGCGCGTTCTCGTAGACGCACAAAATGTCGAAATTTAGAATGAAACAGCCCTGCATTCAGCCCCGATCGCCAAATTAAAGTAAACAAAGGATAAAGTATCCAAAATATTATGTAGAAGCCTGAATTAGTTAGAAGTTTGGGCTGTCATGAATCCTTTCAATCCTATAATTCTTCGTGTAGAGTTACAAAAATCTGAAGGTTAAATCATGGCAAATTACATGAAGTCTAAAGTCCAACAGTCTGT
>JAPLHZ010000034.1 GCA_026389365.1 Cyanobacteriota bacterium | reverse complement strand
GCTTAGTCCGCGTTGATTATGCTATTCCGTTGATTTATAACAGCGATCGTAGAGAGAATGCTCAAGATCGTGGGTTGAATTTCAGTGTGGGTTACAGCTTCTAAACCATGAAGAGTGTTGTGAAATGAGATAACTATTTAGCAATGCTGTTTTAAATCATCATTGCTAATTTAGAGAGTGGAGAAATCTATCCAACTACCGGAAAATCATTCTAAAGTCCCAATGTTCATACTGCGAATCAGCCATGTCAAATTGGGCGTTGCTGATTCGCAATATGCCAGTTGAAGAGGTAGGTAGGCCCCAAAACTAGCCAGATCTTGCTTCTTTGATCAATAAATGTTTCAAGTTCATCCAATTCCCCGACCTCAGGGATTTGATTTCAGGGATTTGATTTAAATACGCTGTGCTGATTTATAAAATGGCTTCTTTACAACAGTGGCCGGATAGAGTTTTCCACGAATTTCGACCTCTAAAACCGTCCCAATTTTCGCAAGTTCAGTCGGAACATAGGCCAGCGCCACCGGGTATCCCAGCGTTGGCGATAGCGTGCCACTAGTGACAATGCCAACCTCCACACCTGCATTCATCACTTTGTAATCATGTCGGGCGATATGGCGGCCTTTAAGTTGTAAACCAATCAATCGTTTGGTCACGCCTTGAGATTTCTGAGACTCTAGAACCGATCGGCCAATAAAATCGCCCTTATCCAAATGAACTAACCAACCCAAACCCGCTTCCAGTGGCGAAATACTGTCATTCATATCCTGACCATACAATCCCATCGCCGCCTCCAATCGCAGAGTATCCCGCGCGCCCAATCCACAAGGCACAACCCCAGATTCAATTAGTGCAGTCCAAAGCGATCGGCCCACCTCTTTTGAACATAACAATTCAAATCCATCTTCTCCCGTATAGCCCGTCCGCCCCACAAAAACAGATTCGCCATTGTAACTAGCATCGCCATGTTCAAAGGCTTTCACCCGATCGAGCTTTTTTTGCAAAATGCGTTCAACATGACCTGCGGCTTCTGGTCCTTGCACGGCAATCAAGACTTTAGAGGGCGATAAATCTTCAAATTCAAGCTGATTTAAATCCAAATGGTTCAACATCCAATCTTTGTCTTTATCAATGGTTGCTGCATTGACGATCGTTACCCAAGACTGCTGCGCGCCTTCACCACCTTGATAATAAAAAATCAAATCATCAATAATCCCGCCTTCAGGATTCAGCAGAACCGTATATTGGGCCTGACCCGGTTTCAGTCTCGACAAATCTGACGGGACAAGCGTTTGAATTTGGTCTAAGACATTGCCTTTGAAGGTAAACGCACCCATATGGGAAATATCAAACATCCCCGCACTATTGCGAACCGCCTGATGCTCTAGGGTGATACCGCTGAATTGTACGGGCATCTCCCACCCCGAAAAGCCAACAGCACGGGCACCACCCATCAAGTCGAAAAGAGGAGTGCGTTTGAGATTCTCTGTCATAGTGAGTCCTGGTAAGGCTTGGTGAATGTGCTGATGATGGGTTTGGTCCGAGTGTTTTGGGTCCTTTTGGGTTTAAGCTTTCTTATTGTACAAAACCAAGTCACTTCATGATTCATACCACTGCAATTCTCGCCATGAGTGCCGACGGAAAACTGACGGACTACAGTAAGGCTCCATCTAGTTTTGTCTCTAAAGACGATCAAGATCATCTAGAAGCACAGATTGCCCAAGCTGATGCGGTTCTGTTTGGTGCGGGAACTCTGCGGGCCTATGGGACTAGTATGTCGGTACGATCGCCCGACCTCATCCAAGCCCGCCGCGATCGAACTCAGCCTGACCAGCCTTTACAAATTGTCTGCTCCCAAAGTGCCGATTTAGATTCAAGCTATCCATTTTTCTCCCAGCCTATTCCCCGTGGATTGTTGACGGATGCTTCGGGGGCGCTGAAGTGGGGCGATCGGCCTGAGTTTGATGTGGTGCTGGCGGCAGAAACCTCGCCTTTTGACTGGCGGGTGATTTTTACAGAATTAGAGGAATTGGGAATCAAAAAATTGGCCTTGTTGGGGGGCGGACAACTCGTGGGATCGCTCCTTTGTGCTGGTCTTGTGAATGAGTTGTGGCTAACGATTTGTCCATTAATTTTAGGAAACCAACTATCTCCAACGCCCGTTGCTGGACCCGGATTCTTAATTGAAAATGCACCCAAGTTACAATTAATTCAATCACTCGTCGTCAAGGATGAAATATTTCTACATTATAAAATTAAATAAAATCATAGGACTTACGCATTGACAAAAAGCCGAAAATATAATCAGGCTAAATTAGCCTCTCACCAACGAGATCTAGTGATGCGAAAACGTTCCAAACCCTCGACAGCCCACTGTAACTGGAACCTTTACACTGTGATTCAGCAATTTATTTTAAAAAGTTGCGGTGACCATTATTTTCCTACAGATCTAGAACATGGCAATCCTGTCAATGCGTAAGTCCTAGTAACTGTTTTGAGGTCGAAACAGAGTTGTTCTTGAAGCGCAATTACGTCTTGAATAGGAATAAGGTATTCGATCGGGCCGGGGAGATGGGGCGATCGGATTTCTTTGCGGTCCCAACTTCTTTGTTGTATTAGGGGCAGAAAAGCAAAAGCGGCGGAGTTGAATGGTCTACGAATAGGACATTCAGTATCTTTACATATCATCATTGAATTGTATCGGATTCGACCGCGAAGACCGATCGAGATCCTAGCCATGACATTGTACAAGCCTAGAATTATTGGCCATGACAGGGCTTAAATAGCGGATTGCCTTGAGTTGTAGCGTGGCAGAAAGACTATACCAGTGGCGCAGTCCTGCCGGGACTTTAAGACAGTCTTGCGGTTGGATAAGAAGTTCAATCGATCCCAAATCAGGATGGGAAAAGCCAAAGATGCATTCCCCAGAAAGAACATAGAGAAATTCATCTTCTACATGGTATTTAGGACGGCTCCCTTCAGCCAAAAGTTTGTAAAGGTGCGCAGAGGAGAGATTGAGAGCCAACAACTCGCTTCGAGTACAGGCCCCTAGCAAAGAATTCACAGATGAATGATCTGTCACCAAATGAAGAATTGTTTGCTTTTGAAGCAAGGTCAGCGACTCATTTAATAAAAGTCTTTCGAGCAGTGCTCCCTCCTGTGGAGAAAGGGAAGAGGGAGACAGCGCCGCTCGGTGGAGTGGAATCTGCATCAGAACGACACCGAGGGAATTCAGAACATCATTCAACTGACTCAAACTCGCCGAGGATTCTGACACAAGAGATCGGTCTTCCAGATCCAATCTCCTACTAGCCTCAGCACTTCCCTCACAGGAGAGACCTGCAAACAGAGGGCCAGCTTTGCAGATTAACTGATAATCATCATTGCGCTTTAGTCGTAAAACTGCCATATAGCCAGCCCTCTAATAAACCTGCAAACATTACTGTAGAAAAATCTACTAAAACCCCATCGACTTATCGTAGATTTTCTTATTTGTCTAGTCTACAGGCCTAAACTAATGCTGTCAAATAAATCATCTATTACCCGATCGGATAACCGTTGATTCTCTTAAAATAGTGGTACATTGAAATCGCTCAACTATTTGATTAAGTGATTAAGTACGTCTTATGGTTACCAGAATCCTAACGAGTGAAGGTCGTCAAATACAGGATGTCCAGTCCCAGAGCAGTGAAGAACGAGTAGCTGTTACAGACGGATACAAGGGCTTGCAAAGCGTCACAAAAGAGGCAGCTCGCAATCTTTCTGTTACGAATAACACCCCCGCTCAGGTCTCAGGGATCACCCCCAGGTGGTTACTCCATTTTCTGCCCTGGGTTCAAGTCCAGACTGGAACTTATCGGGTTAATCGAACTAAGGTTGTACTAAAGCCAAGTCCTAAAATTTCTGTCCAATATAATAATGGCTTTACAGCGGTTGAGCCTGAGAATCTTAGGGATGTTCCACTCCTGAATCCCTTAGGTGGCGGCGAATCTCTGGCGATCGCTAATCAATTTCAAGCCGAGCATTTTTCCGTTGGCGTGACCCCAATTATTGCAGGGGAGTCCAGTGATAAATTTTACATCGTTGTTCAAGGAAAATTAGAGGCTACCGTTCACGGAGATCAAGGTGAACAACTCCGTGCAAGTGTAATCAGTGAAGGGGATTACTTCGGTGAAGAGAACCTCTACGAAGACGCACCTAGCTCAGTAACAATTCGAGCCTTAACTCCTGTGGACGTGTTATCAATTTCACGCGCCAGTTTTGAACAGGGGTTGGGACAGTCTTCTGAATTGCAAGAGCGGTTCCAGCAAACGATTCGCGATCGTCAACAGCTAGCTACTTTTCTCAATCAATTTGGGGAAGAGCGGGTTGCGCTCAGTGCGGGTCATCAAGGGGAAGCGGAAATTCCCACCTCCTATATTGATTACGAAGAGGAACCCCGCGAGTACGAGCTAAGTCCAATTCAAAGTGTGTTGCGGATACATACTCGGGTCAGCGATCTATACAATGACCCCATCGATCAATTACGCGAACAATTACGCCTGACGATCGAAGGATTGAAGGAGCAACAAGAATGGGAACTCATTAACAACCCCAGCTTTGGACTCCTCCATAATGTCGCACCAGCTATGCGCCTTAAACCGCGTTATGGCCCACCGACCCCGGATGATCTCGATGACCTAATTGCACGAGTTTGGAAAAAGCCTGCCTTCTTCCTTGCCCATCCTCGCGCAATCGCCGCCTTTGAACGGGAATGCACCCGTCGGGGTGTTCCGCCCGCTACAGTCAACCTATTTGGCTCTCCCTTCCTGACCTGGCGTGGAATCCCCCTAGTTCCCTGCGACAAATTAGAGGTCAAGGATCGTACAAACAAACCCAATGGCCCCGGTAAAACGAATATCCTGCTCGTTCGGGTCGGCGAAAAGGATCAAGGGATTGTGGGTCTCCACCAGATAGGCATTCCAGGAGAGCATCTGCCCGGTCTGTCAGTGCGGTTTATGGGCATTGATACCCAGGCAATCAGCTCCTATCTCCTAAGCCTATATTCGTCCTGCGCAGTGCTTACGGATGATGCGATCTCGTCCTTAGAGAATGTTGAAGTCGGTTACTACCATGAATATACCTATACCCAAGTCTAATCAGGGTGTAGAACCCATCCGGGGAGCGGAGTCTGGTCACAACAGACTCCCCCTGGATGCGGAACCACTACTGACACCTGAATTCATCCAGTCTTTGGCTAATCAAATGTATCAAAGTACGCCCGAGTCTCTAATCTTGCCATCCAGTCCCACAGGGAATTCTGTGCCAACAGACTTTCCTATGCGGCCATCAGCTCCAAGTGGGTCTAGCCCGGTGAATTCTGGTAGTCCTTTGAGTCCATCAGACGAGGAGGGATTAACAGCGATCGCCCGGAGTCTGTACGACCAAATGCAGTCTGCGGATCTGGACCCAAGGCTGGGCAAAGCTCTTAAACAACTCGGAAGCCCTGAAAGATCGAGCAATCTTGCTCAACCCACCCACAGCGAATCTAAAGCCACAGCGCAGGGTACGACCTCACCCCTCTATCCTGCCGCCAATCAGCCGAGCTTTTATTTTCTTCAGGATCCCAGTTCAGCTAGCCAGCTATCACCTACCGTAGTGGACACGAGGGGACTGACCGAAGCAGCAGTATCCCGTACGACCCTACCTAATCTAGATTTACCTAATCTAGAGTTAACAAGGCAGGCTCAATTCACCGAGTTTCCCCAGACAGATTTGAGTTCAGCAACTCAGGCCCCCGAAGTTCAGAACCTGCGATCGCCGGGACGTGCTAGCTCCTCCCGTAATGGAACGGCTGGTGACAGTGGAATCTTCGAGGTTGAGGTGATTCGGCGGGATTTCCCAATCCTGCATCAACAGGTCAACGGTAGACCCTTGATCTGGTTCGACAACGCCGCCACCACTCAAAAACCCTACGCTGTTATTGATAGCCTGTCTCGCTTTTACGAGCGTGATAATTCCAATATTCACCGGGCAGCTCATACTTTGGCCGCCCGTGCCACAGATTCCTACGAATCGGCGCGGGAGAAAGTTCAACGCTTTTTGGGAGCGGGCGACGCTTCCGAGATTGTCTTTGTGCGGGGTACAACCGAGGCTATCAACCTTGTCACCCAGAGCTACGGGCGCAAGTTCCTGAGGGCAGGCGACGAAATCATCCTCTCCACCCTCGAACACCACGCCAACATCGTCCCTTGGCAGATGCTTGCCCAGGAAACCGGAGCTGTCCTCAAGGTCATACCGATCAACGATCGCGGCGAAATCCTCATGGATGAATATAGCCGTTTGCTGGGTCCCCGCACCCGTTTTGTCGCTGTGACCCAGGTTTCCAATTCCCTGGGGACAATCCTCCCTGTAGCAGAAATCACACACCTTGCCCACCGCCATGGTGCAAAGGTTCTGATTGACGGTGCCCAAGCGGTGTCCCACATGCCTGTGGATGTGCAGGCGATCGACTGTGACTTCTATGTGTTCTCCGGACACAAACTTTTCGCACCCAGCGGCATCGGTGTGCTTTATGCCAAGGCCGAACTCCTGGAAGCTATGCCCCCCTGGCAGGGCGGTGGCAGCATGATTCGCCATGTCACTTTTGAGGAGACTGTCTATAGTGATCCTCCCGCCAAGTTTGAGGCTGGAACCCCCAACATTGCTGATGCTGTGGGACTCGGTGCGGCGATCGACTATATCACCCGACTCGGGCTGTCGAATATTGAGCGCTATGAGCACAATCTTACTGACTATGCCACGGAGCAACTTTCCCATATTCCGGGGTTGCGGCTAATTGGCACAGCAGCCCACAAAGTTAGCGTGGTTTCCTTTGTCTTGGATGGCATACCTACTGAGCAAGTGGGGCAACGTCTGGCCCAGGAAGGAATCGCCGTCCGAGCAGGTCATCACTGTGCCCAGCCCAGCCTACGGCACTTTGGCCTCACCATGAGTGTGCGCCCGTCCCTAGCGTTCTATAACACTCAGGGCGAAGTCGATCGTCTAGTTGAGGTTATCAAAACTTTGCGATATCGCTAGAGTCAGATCCCCAAAGCCCTTTCCATGTAGAGAGGGCTTTGAGTTGAATGAACCCACCCAGGGCAAAAAACCAACTCTTGAGACCCCTTATGTCAAGTAAATCTCTCCCAATTTCCTCAGCCACTAAACGTTCCATACCAACACCCCCGATCAAACAGTCGCCTCAACAGCCTGTATATTCTTTGTTAGAACTTATCAAAGCTGACTTTCAGATCATTCAGGAAAAGGATCAGGCTGCTACCAATGGTCTTGAAGTCTTACTTTTCTATTCTGGACTGCACGCGCTCTGGATGTATCGCATTGCCCATATACTCTACGGTTGGAAAGTCCCCTTAATCCCGCGAGGAATTTCCCAACTTAGTCGTTGGTTGACAGGAATTGAAATTCATCCGGGTGCCCAGATCGGTAAGAGTATTTTTATTGACCATGGCATGGGGGTGGTGATTGGCGAAACGGCAATCGTAGGAGACCATGCTTTGATTTACCAAGGTGTTACCTTAGGCGGCACTGGCAAAGAGATCGGTAAGCGCCATCCTACCCTAGGCAACCATGTTTTGGTGGGGGCTGGAGCGAAGATTCTAGGAAATATCACCATCGGTGACCAAGTTTGGGTGGGAGCTGGATCGATCGTCTTACGCGATGTTCCAAGCAACTGCACCGTCGTTGGAGTGCCCGGTCGAGTAACCCGCAATGAGCAGCAAAATCATATTCCTGTCGAGACCGATCGTCTGCCAGATCCAGAAGCCGCAGTCATTAGAAATTTATTTGAGCGCATTAAGAACTTAGAGACACAAATCGAGCAATTACAGACTCAAGTTTCCGCTATAACAGTTGAACCTCAGAGTTCATCTTCTGAAATTACTCGATCGGAGAGCGATCGAGTAGTTGAAGAGTTTCTCAATGGTGCAGGAATTTAGGAGGCACTGGGCACGGGTAAACTGGTAAACAGAAGTCTCTCAGCGCCACAGACTGAAGTCGGTATTAAAGCCACAGCCCCACAGCCACAGATGCCAAAGCAGAAAGAAAACCCTCTAGGAATTCATCTCGGCTTTTATCTGGATCCTCTTGCCTGCTGCCAACCCTATTTCCCACAACAAATGTAATAGGACTTTGTAGTTCAGGTTCAGACCTTGGAAGTTCCCGAATCGGGATTGGTTGTGTATCTCAAAGAGTTTGGATGGGTTAAGTTGTTTTGTCAGGACTTCAAAAACGAAGCCCGGTATTACATTCTGTTTCGCCCTGAGTTAGTCAGTTTACTGTCATTGCAACGTGAGACATTTAAACATGTTCATGACAACCATTGAGCTTTTGTCAAGCTTCAAACGATGGTAGTGGATAAATTAATCGACAATCTGTATCAGGTGTCGAGGCAGCTATTTATTCCTGTGATTCAGCAATTTATTTTAAAAAGTTGCGGTGCCCATTATTTTCCTACAGATCCAGAACATGGCCATCCTGTCAATGCGTAAGTCCTAAATCAAGTAAATCGCAGATTCTTTTACTTCTATAAAACTCTGGAGAACGCTTAGGTTTTATAGGAATCCGTTATGCTAGAACTAGAGATTCTAAGTTCTTGGGGGTGGGTTCAAATGGTTAGAAGTGTATCGCGACGTAAAATGATTGGTAGTCAAAACCTAGCGGATCTCTATCTACTATTGGCGTTGCTTGGACTCCCGATCGTGCTTTTACTCTACTGGCTATTGCAAAGCGCCAATCCGAACTGGGCTGCACAGGTACTTAGTTTGTTCCCCAGCTCAACCGCAAGCCAATCAGCGAGTAATTTGGGTGCAAGGGGTAGCAAAGCTCTCAAAGTTCTACAACCAACCCATCGCTCCATTTGTGAAAATGGACGAGATGGTCTGAATATTCGTCCCAGTGCAAGTTTCTCTGCACCGATCGCGGTTATTCCCTGCGGTGATGCCGTTGCCATTACGGGCGCTCCGGTCTGGCGTGATGGTGAATCTTGGTCGCCCTTGGCTTATCGCAATGTACAGGGCTGGTCGGTGAGTCGATTGTTACGGAAAATTTAGAATTGAAGAAGGGTGAATAGGAGGTGGTAGTTTCCTCTTGTTATCGATGGATTGGATAACAATTAGGTCATACAGTTCACCATAAAACTCATTTAAGAGGATGTTTGAAAATTCGGGATTATGAAAATTGAGACTGGATCCCCCTAGCCCCACAAAAAAAGGGGAAACTGCAATAAAACCCCTAGTCCCCCTTAGCTTTGGCGTAGCCTGCCCGTTCGCGGAGGGTTCCGCAAGCAAAGGGGGTAGGGGTTTTAGGGGGATCGGGACTTTTAATACCCAGGAAAGGACGTTTCAAACCTCCTTTAAGCCATATCTTGAAACAATGGAGTACTGAGATATCGTTCACCAAAGCTTGGCTGAATCATTACAATTAATTTTCCGGCATTCTCAGGTCGTTGACCAATCACGATCGCCGCTTTCATCGCTGCACCTGCCGAAATTCCTGACAACAACCCCTCTTCCCGCGCCATTCTTCGGCTAAACGCAATAGAATCTTCATCACTCACCACTATCACTTCATCAATCATCGCCGTATTCAAAACCGACGGCACAAATCCCGCTCCAATGCCTTGAATCTTATGCGGACCCGCTTTTCCACCCGACAATACCGGGCTATTGGTCGGTTCGACTGCGATCGCTTTGAATTCGGGTTTGCGAGCTTTAATCACTTCAGCAATCCCAGTCAACGTTCCGCCCGTACCCACTCCAGAAATCAAAAAGTCCACTTGCCCATCCGTATCATTCCAAATTTCTTCAGCGGTCGTGCGACGATGAATATCTGGATTGGCGGGGTTGCGGAATTGTTGCAGCATATAAGTGCCAGGAGTCGTATCCACAATGCGTTGTGCCCGTTGAATACAACCCGACATTCCTTCACTTCCGGGGGTTAGTTCGAGTTCAGCACCATATGCTCTCAGCATCGATCGGCGCTCAGAACTCATGGTTTCAGGCATGGTTAAAATCAAACGATAGCCTTTTGCCGCCGCCACCATCGCTAAAGCAATCCCGGTATTGCCAGACGTGGGTTCCACCAAAATAGTTTTTCCGGGAGTGATGAGTCCTTCTCGTTCTGCCGCCTCAATCATATTGATGCCGATGCGATCTTTCACCGACGAGGAGGGATTCATACTTTCGAGCTTAACGACAATTCGGGCGACACAGCCTTCAGCTTGGGGAATACGATTCAGTTGAACGAGGGGAGTGTGTCCGATAAGTTGGGTAATATTCTCTGCAATTTTCATAGCGACTTAGTGTAGGGGGGGGTAAATGTAATTCAGATTAGATGTAATACATCAAATTGAGGTCGCGCTTGGCTTGGATTCGATCGCTTAAGTCTTGTAAACTATAGCGATCGAGAACGGCTTGGGCGGCTTGGTTTGCTTCTTGCCACAGTTCGTCAATGACGACGGATTCTAGTACTGTATTTTGGCATTTTGGTTCTTGTTGTTCAGTCCCGTCTAAACAACTGAGAATTTCAAATAGCGAAATGTGGCGAGGATCTTTAACTAGAATATATCCTCCCTTTGCACCCCGCAAAGCCCGAACCAATCCGGCACGGCGCAGGATTGCCAGTAGTTGCTCTAGATACCGATCGGGAATGTTTTTTTCAGAGGCAATCTTCCGAATTTGAATCGGTTCACCGCTCTGATAATGGGTCGCAAGTGCGAGGAGTGCAAGAACGGCATACTCGCTTTTAGAGGACAATTCCATGGCAACTTCTACGCAACATCCAGTGCAACACTTCTAGTATACCCCGGTTTTCCGAACGGAATTAAGTAGATTCAAATATTTTAAGATACTGGGTTGGAATTGGGGTGAGCGATTTTCACTGATTTCCCAATTCCAGCCCGAATCTCGTTACAGGGTAACGTTGGCCGCAACCTTTGCCATTGCGATCGATTCAACTAAGCTACGAACGACCGCAATCATGGCAATCTCGCTGTTGAGTTGATGAATGGCCGATCCAACCCCAACGCCTGCTGCACCCGCTGCGATCGCTAAAGGAGCTGTGACGCTGGAAATTCCTGAGGCACAAAGCACAGGCACCGACACCGCACGGGAAATTTCGTAAGCAGCGGCTAAGGTTGGGGCAGCTTTTTCGATTAAGCCCAACACACCTGCACTAGTTGGAGCCGAGGACGTACCGCCTTCGGTTTGAATCACATCTGCACCCGCCTCGACTAAGGCTTCCGCCAAAGCGACTTGCTCGGATAATGCCAAAACGTGAGGGACCGTCACCGACAGCATCACCGTTGGCAGCAATGCACGAGTTTTGCGGGTGAGTTCTAGGACTTCCGCTGCGCCAAAGGTCCGGCCTTGTGCATAGAAGCTATCGAAATTGCCGATTTCAATCAAGTCTGCGCCCGCATCAAGGGCCATGACAAAAAGTTCTGGGTCTACGGCGGAAACACAGATGGGGAGGCTGGTTGTCGCTTTAGCCATGCGAATTAAGTCCGCATCTGCGGCAATGTCCACAAAGGTCGCGCCGCCGAGTTCCGCTGCTTTAACGACCGCTGCAACATTGGTACGATCGAAGTTTTGCAGTCCGCTGATCACCTTGAGGGCTGTGCGATCGGTGAGGGCAGTACAAAGTGAAGGAAGAATGGTCATAGGAAATCCATGGGTATAACGGTCTAGCCATTTTAGAGCCTCAGGGCAACAGGCTGTAAACCCTACCCAAAAGAAATTCCGATGTCTCTTCCTGCTTACGATCGTAGCTCTCTTGTTAATGTTCTACACACATTAGATGCTATCGGAAATTAGTCTAATGAGCTAAATTCAGAATACTAAGGTCCTAGATAAGGTTTGACATCATGAAAATGAGCTACAGGGATCTAGAAGGAAAACCAAAAACGCTGCAAAGCCTGACAGGTCTGAATCCGCAGGAGTTTTCTATTTTATTGGAGAGCTTTGAGTTGGCATGGGAGAAAACTC
>JAPLHZ010000241.1 GCA_026389365.1 Cyanobacteriota bacterium | reverse complement strand
ATCTTTAAGCGTGAATTGAATAGATTCGCTAAAAATCATAGGACTCATCCAAAGACACCAGAACGCCGTCAGTGAAGTATGAACACGCCACTTCAACTTCTCTAGTATGACTGGGGTTCTATCTTTTGGCTAGTCCCTTAAGCGATGTAAGGGCAATATATCATTTCATCAATCTAGGGTTCAATTCACATTTTTCCTGAGAACCTTCACCCAGCCACGAGGCAATAGCGAGGCTTGCTGCTCTAAGTTGTCGGGGCAAAAAATATCACTGATACGATCGTAAAAAGTAAATCTTTATACTCGTTCACCTTTGTCAAAGCATAATCCACTCCTCTGCAAAAGTGGAATTTTTATTTTAAATAGGTATGTAAGATAATGCTTTACTGTCATAACTAAATCATGAAGCAAAGCATTGTCTTTCAACTAATTACCAAACGCTTAAATTCTAATCACACCACTATAAAGCCCCAACAAGAACAAAGATAGTGGTAGCAAGACTAACACTCCACTGATCGTAGTGCCTATGGATGGCGTGATATTTTCAGGTGGATTTAACTCGGATTTTTGCATTGATTGTGACTTCATTTTCTTCACCGTATAGTGTTAGATAGTAAAGATTGAACTATTGTATTTCCTTCAGAACCTTTTTGGTCTACTAGATCTGCCGTGGTAGTTTCCTAACCCCTGTATGGTGTAGTCAAAGTGGAATGCTTCGAGTCGCCACATTGAGTGACTACCACAGGAGATCTCATAGAACCCTTTTTAGAATTGTCTATTGATGGCCAACAGATTATACAGACGGCATTATATTCCAAAAGTGTAGGACACCTTGCCCAGAAACCAACTCAGTAACAATGGCCGAAATAAAACCAATCATAGCAAATCGACCATTCCAGATCTCAGATTGAGGTGTAAATCCCCAAACCCAAGCATTGCGATCGCTAGAAGTAGTAGCAGGAATATTAGAACTTGACATGATGAAGACTCCAAATTTTGTAATCAAACCAATTGAATTAATAGGTTTGTGAACATGCATAACATCGAAGATTGCATTCAAACGGCAAGGTTACGTGATTTCCGTTCTTATTAATACTTTACAATATACCCATGATATTCTACCTCTCTATTTAGAGTGATGTTAAACAATCCACTTAACAATTTCTAATTCTGAGAATAAGCACTAATACTGCAATATAGCCCTTATCTATCTAGTGACATACAACTAGTGACATACAAAGTAAATGAATACATTTAAGGTCTTCTAGTGCTTTGACCAAATTAGGATAGATTCTTGCCGTCAATATCTAAAGAATATTTCCGATCGCCAGATTCATAGGGGAAGAATGGCACTATAGCCCCAATTTATGATTGTTAAATTGCCATTTCCACAATCTTATTGTTCAGATTTCAGGTTAGCCCAAACTCCATCTTGATCTTCATCAAACTGTTGGCGAATGGCCTCCCAAGCCACGTATTCGGCATCACTAGAATGACCATCATCGATCGCCGTATTATATGCGTTAATAAATCGATCTTGAGCCGGTGGAGACAGGTGCGCTCTGATCTCAGGGGTTAAATCATCAGGTGTAGTGCACTTCCCAGCGCAAGGTCGCGGTAAGACTTGATTAATCGTGTGACTTTCCTTGCCACCTGCACTTTCAATCAGCAATTGATACTCTCCTGTCCGATCAGCGGGAACTTCGACCATCACTAAATATTCCCCAGCCGAGACTAAGGTTTGATAAATCGCTGCTTTATCCTCAGGCATTCCTAAAGTTACCAAGAGAGATCCCAAACCTCCGCCAGCGCTACCAATCAATGCGCCTGATGTGGCCCCGAGTAAGACTGCACCGATCGGACCAGCAGCGACAATTGGTCCCACAAAGGGAATGAATAAAACACCAACACCACTAAGCAGACTGAGAACTGAGCCAAATAGAGAGCCAAAAATGGCACCTTGCTTCAAGCCCCCTAAAATCACATCACGCTTAGTCACAAATCCGGCCACCCGAGTGGTGGATTCAAAGTTGCGACCCATTACAGAAATATCTTCAGCGGGAACACCTCGCTCAATTAAGCGTTTCACTACATCTTGAACAATGTTTTGCGTTTCAAAAATAGCAGAAATAGTCTGTTCGCGAGATGAAACAGGTGTCTCTACGGCAGTTGGAGTGAGAGTAGCATTAGTCATTGTAAGAATTCTCCAAATGTAAATTTTTAAGCCAAAGAGAGTGTGTTAAATGGTATTTTTGTGAACTCAATTCTTGCAACGTGGTAAGCAGCGTAATGTCCTATTGAATAGGGATGAATAGAGGACATTCAGTAGATAAAGGTTGAGTAAATAAATAAATGATTTATTCATTACAGCCTAAATTAGTCGGAATTTAATCACTAGACTTAATCGGAAATAGGGTTTTGCGAATTTACAGCCCTTGCCTAGCAAGGCTTTGAATCTCTAAAAAACAATTTCCGATAATGTTTACTATTCATCCTGTATGAGAATTACTGAGAGATTTAGCCCCCAGCATCAAATTCAAAGTACGTTAATTACTTCTTAGCTTTGTCAATTGCTTTTTTGATATCCTTGACGATCGCTGGACCCGGCTTATCTGTATTGCTGTTATACATTTTATCTTTATCAGCGTCGCCCTGAATTTCATTAAGGCCGTCTTTGTTGCGCTCCTCAACTTCTTCTATCGACATTGGGGCAGATTTTGCAGCCACATCTTCTGCTGCTTTCATCGACTCGGGCATTTGTGCAGTACCCTTTGTCGGATCACTGCCCTGCTCACATCTCTGATCAATTCTCTGATTACTTGTCTGATCACTGCTATGTAGAGCAAGTGAAGGAGCCACAGTCAAACCTAAAAATAATAGGGCTGAACAGAGGAGTAAGGAAAACATAGAAAATAAGGAACGGAAACTCATAGCATATTCTCCCGATATTTTTAACAGTTAGTTGGTCATACAAAATTGTTCAGCATTCTAAAAAATGCTCAAAACAGTTATTTGCCCATCAAATCTTTCACTTTATCAGTTGCCGCATTTGCCGCATCCGAAGCACTATCTGCTGCATCTGATACTGCATCTCGCGTCTTATTGGCGGCACTCTTGGCATTACTTTCGACGCGACCAATATCAGATTTTGCTTTTCCTTTGGCTTGTTTGGCAAAACCTTTAGTTTTGTCACTTGCACCACTCATGGCTCCTTGGGCTTTGCCAACGGCTTGATCAACTTTACCTTCAGCTTGCCGACCTAAACCAAAGATTGCAACAGGAGCGGATTTAACCACAGAAGTTGGTGCTGCCGTTGCCGATTTCATTGTGCCAAGATTCAATCCCAACAGCATAATAAGGGCAACGATCGAAAACTGAATTGAGCGAAAACTCATTTTTGTAAAAGACCGAAGGTTTAAAAAACGTTTCATAGAAATCTCCATTGGGTTAAAATATTTGGATACATTTTTGTTTGGATACTTTTTTAAGTCTTCTGTATCACATCGAATTTAATATATCGCGATTTCTAAATCTTCTAAACGCTCTATAGTCTGAAGATTATGTCCTGACTAAGCAAACATTGATCCTCCTATTTAGGTAAAGTCATTAGTGATCCCCTATCTCTAAAGAGGAGCAACTGGTAGTTTTCCAGATCTATTAATCAGTTAAGATTAGAATGAAATTAATACACATCAGGGACTTAAGGGTGTATGCACTACGCTGTCGATCGTTAGGTAGGTCATGACCTTTAACGTTCTGATTAAGTTCACCTTGATTTAGGGATTATTAAGTAGTACTAATGGTTTCCCCGTTAATAGCCGCTACCTGACATTTCAAGCGATCGCTGTTTGATTTACTTCATGACTTGGCAGATGACGATATAAATTGTAGCCAACTTATTTCATCCATGTAGGGGATTTTTCCCGATCGTTAAATAAAGACTTTTATTCAGTTAAACACTAAAATTTTCTTCTTTATGATGATATTTATATAGTCTGTTTTCTAAAATTTTCACCCTTTATAGTGACGTTTATAGAATTTTTGACCATTACAATTTAGCTAACAGGTGTAATTAAACCAAGACCTGGATTCCCCCTATCCGAATAAATTGTAAATATATGACACCTAATTTGAAAATGAGCAAACCAGTTTTGCTGCCACTTACGTTTATCTACTTGGGCATTTTCTTAGGTGAGATGAGTGCCAAGGCCGAACCGACCAATGCTGACGCAATGCCCTCAGTAAGGCCCTCCGTCGTAGGAATCGGCATTGATAGGAAGAGCCAGCCTCGATCGGCTTGGCGTTCAGAAAAATCGCCCGCCCAAGTAATTCTCAATCCTGCCATCCAGCAGAAAGCATCATTATTAGGTAAACCCCTAACCCTTAAAAATAGCTCAGCCACTACTTCAGAATTTCTGTTTAGTTCGGGATTTCGGTTGGCTCAATCTACTACTATGCCCACCTATGGTGGTATAGATACTCCCGTTAGCTCAGGTCCAGAAATGGCTCCTTCTAGCACGCCTATGAGTCCAACCCCAGTCACCCCGAACAATAATTTACCCAACAATTTACCCAAAACAACCGTACCCGAACTACCAGCACCCGAACTAACACCACCAACGTCTCAAACCACACCCGCTCCCATTACACCGATTTTTCCGCTAGCGCAGACCATCGTATCTCCTGGGCGCAGCACTCAGTCAGGATCTAGCTATGTGGGGATTGGCGGCAATATTGGGATCGGTACCGGAGACACGGCGTTAGGGAGAGGCAGCTTTGCGGTGATCAGTAAAATTGGCCTGACGCGGAATTTCTCGGTTCGCCCAAGTGTGTTATTTGGCGATAGCACCACGATTTTAGTACCCGTCACCTACGATTTCAGTTTTGGAGAAGGTCCGACTAGCAACTTGGGATTTAGCGCTGCGCCTTATTTAGGGGCTGGTGTGTCGATTTCGACGGGTAATAATAGCAACGTGGGCTTCTTGCTTACCGGAGGAATCGACGTCCCCCTGTCCTCTCAGTTTACGGCCACCGCTGCGGTGAATGTATCTCTTAGCGGAAACACGGCAGTCGGGATTTTGGTGGGGGTGGGTTATAACTTTAGATAAGAACCTTGACAGTCTAATCATGGTGAATCTAGATTTCGTTGAACGCTTCTAGGATTAATGACATATGGCCGATCGGTAAAATAAGTTGCCGATCGGCCATATGTCATTAAATGATAGTGAAGCCCTACAAAAGTCATTGCTGAAGAACTCCATGAATCCGAGGCTACGGACAATCCGAGTCCACCTAAAGTGGACTCAAAGCGTCATGACTCGCCAATTTGGAAGTCTTAACCCGCCCAAGGCGGGTTTTGTTTGTGTAGCCGCGACTTTAGTCGCCGGGTATTTTGGATATGACCCTTGAATTTGGAATTGCTGGCGATCGTTACTCAAAGATCATCTATTTCAAAGAGTCTGATTAATTCAGCAGTTCATATTCCCCACCGCGTTCTAAGGCACGGCGGTATGTGGGACGAGCATGAATGCGATCGAGAAAATCTATCAGTTTCGGTCGGCTGATGTCCAATCCTGACCGTGCCGCCGCCGCTTCCAATGGAAAGCTCATCTGAATATCGGCTGCGGTGAACTCACTATACATTAACAGGGAATAGACTTAATGTTTTTAAAAGACTGAAAGCGTAAAGTTAATAAGGAATCTAATTCTCGTTTGTGAGTAGTATGAAACATCTCAAGACAATTAGAGATAGCTAACTTAAACGAAGAAAAGTCAGGATAATA
>JAPLHZ010000012.1 GCA_026389365.1 Cyanobacteriota bacterium | reverse complement strand
TTTTCTACGAAGCGCTCAAAGATGCCATTGATCATGATCATCTATCTCTCGTCAAGTTTTCTAGCTCACGAATTCAATCCTATTCAAAATTTCTGATCACTTCAATTAAGTAGTACATAAGATCACCTTAACAGGGGTAATTAGAAGACTTAGCCAATACTCAAATTCAAGACCTAAAAATCGCCCTAAACGTACACTCCCATCTGTATGATATCAAGCTAACAATTTAGGGAGAATTACAGTGCGAATCGTCGTGATTGGAGCAGGCGCGTCAGGTTTTTTTGGGGCGATCGCAGCGGCGGAGTCAAACCCTAACGCTCAGGTGACCCTATTCGAGGCAGGACCGGCAGTACTCGCCAAGGTCAAAATTTCTGGTGGAGGCCGCTGCAACGTCACCCACGCTTGCTACGACGCTGCCGCACTAGTTCAACATTATCCTCGCGGGGGTAAAGCATTGCGCGGAGTATTTACCCGATTTCAACCTCGTGACACTGTGGCTTGGTTTACCGATCGAGGAGTGCAACTAAAAACCGAACCCGACGGTCGTCTATTTCCAGAATCCGACGACTCCCAAACTATCATTGATTGCCTAACGTCAAGTGCGACCATGGCGGGTGTAAAAATTAAAACCCAGGCCGCTGTAAAAAAAATAATTCGTCAGGACGATGGATTCACGCTGGTCTTTCGGAATGATGAAACCTTGGAATGCGATCGGGTGCTTCTGGCCACAGGCAGCAGCGCAGTCGGGCATCAAATAGCAAAGGACCTCGGCCACACCCTCGAACAATCCGTCCCCTCCCTATTCACCTTCAACATTCGTGATCCCCGGCTCACAGATCTTCCCGGTGTTTCCGTACCTATCGCCAAACTCAAACTCAAAGGCACCAAACTCGAACAATCCGGTCCACTCCTCGTCACCCACTGGGGCTTAAGTGGACCCGCTGTCCTGAAGTTATCGGCTTGGGGCGCAAGAACATTGCACCAAATGAATTACCAAGCCGAACTCAACATCAATTGGCTCCCCACCACTAATCCCGAGACGCTGAAGGATAATTTAATTAAAGTGAAATCTCAACTCGCCCGCAAAACCGTTGCCGCACAATGTCCCGTCATGTTGCCTCGTCGTCTTTGGGAAAGCCTCACGATCGCGGCAGGCATTTCACCGGAAATGCGATGGTCGGATTTATCGAAACCCATGCTTAATTTATTGCTGCAAGAATTACTAAATGGAACCTATCAAATCAGCGGAAAAGGTGTGTTTAAGGAAGAGTTCGTCACCTGTGGTGGAGTGAACTTAAAAGAGGTTGATTTCAAAACAATGGAAAGTCGTATTTGTCCAGGATTATATTTTGCTGGAGAAGTTCTAGATATTGATGGGGTAACGGGAGGATTTAATTTTCAAAGTGCTTGGAGTACGGGCTGGATTGCGGGCAGTGAGATGGTTTCGGGACTTACTGAATAATCAGAAGTTCGGACAATCACCACAACTGAGCTAGGCCCGCTTTATAATAAATCTTAATGATTGCCTCTCCTTCGTGAAGAATTGAGATTTAGGTCAATCATTGAGGGTTAAGACACACTTACAGTTATTGGACCAGATTATCTATGTCAATTAAATTGAGTGTCGCTCATTTGTTAGGGCTAGCGAGCATCTTGACGGCTACTACGATCGCAGGAAGCACCACTGTTAAGGCGGCGGAAATGGCGTGTGTTCCCACTCCCATGTCCCAAGCAACGATCGCCTCACCCAACAAATCCGGTGTGCCAGTCTCTAAAAAAGTATCCAAAAATACTCTCGTAGACGTTGCATCGGCCAATGGCTCGTTCAAAACCCTGACCGCAGCATTGAAAGCCGCTGGACTTGTGGATACTTTGAAAGGACCCGGTCCATTTACTGTGTTTGCACCCACGGATGCGGCCTTTGCAAAGTTGCCTAAAGGGACGGTTGAGACGTTGTTGAAGCCTGAAAACAAGGCCCAGCTGGTCAAAATCTTGACGTACCACGTAGTATCTG
Organism: Cyanobacteriota bacterium; assembly: GCA_026389365.1. GTDB lineage: Bacteria > Cyanobacteriota > Cyanobacteriia > Leptolyngbyales > Leptolyngbyaceae > JAAFJU01. The sequence continues at coordinate 6,901 of JAPLHZ010000012.1, read as the reverse complement.
GCGAAGTTCTTTCAACGACACTCAAGTCGGGTAAAGTCAAGACTGTTGAAGGCGATACGGTAAATGTATTAGTTCAAAAAAGTGGCGTAACCATCAATAAGTCCAAACTGACTGCCGTTGATATTAAAGCCAGTAACGGGGTGATTCATGTCATCGATACGGTGTTGATGCCTTCCGCTCGCTAGACTTAATCACGTTCTGCGGCAAAATCAATGAATCTGCGAACATTGACCTGAGTATTTACGAGTATTCATAGGTACTTATAAGTATTCATGAGTGTTTGAGTCAGCTTGAATTGATAGAATTATCTGGGGATGCTCGATCGGGTATCCCCATTTTTATCAATACAGATTTAATACAATAGATGGATTTTCGAGACTCCTAATTGTCGGTAAAATTTAGGATGCATTTACATTTAGGCTTATTCTATGTCTAGTTCTAATATGTCTATTCCGCTTACCGCGTCGCTGATAGAGCATTCTCAGCATCTTCTAAATAGTTTCAAAGCTCTGACGGGGAATGATCTGATCGATCGGACTCCATCTATTAAAATCCAAGCCAATAATTTATTTCATGCCAACTTTGTAATAGTTTCCCACGATACTCAACCGGACCCAGTTTTTAATTACGGCAATCAAACAGCATTAAATCTATGGGAATTCGATTGGGAACATTTCGTTAGGCTTCCATCGCGTCTCTCCGCTGAACCCATGGCTCAGATCGATCGCGATCGGTTACTGCTTGAAGCTAAAAACAATGGCTATATCCAAAATTATGGCGGTGTTCGGATTTCCCGTACGGGCAAGCGATTTTGGATTGAGAATGCCACGATTTGGACCGTAACCGATCGCTACGGGAAAGACATTGGTCAGGCCGCAACATTCTCGAAGTGGTCGCCGATCGCAGAAGAAATTACATTATAGTTGAGGACGAATAGTTGAGCTAGAGTTCATTCGCAAGATTCAACAGTTCCCCCGAAAAATGGTAGGGCGGGAGTTCTTCACTAATCTTCCAAATCCATTGGTTTTTAGGTTGATTTGTACAATCGGATTCTCCCATTTCCATTTGCCAACGCTCCAGACTTGATTCCAAATCGAAATTTCGATCGCATAATAACAAATAATGATCCACAGCTTTTTCAAACATTTGGATTCCCCGATCGGATAGTTGTTGTAAGAGTAATGCACGATCGCGATCGAGATATTGTTCTATGAATTGCTGTTGTTGGGATTGTTCTTTTTTCGCAAGGAAGTATGCACGTCCCTTAAGCTCAGCGGGAATCGGTTCCATTTCGGCTTGGGTAGCGGATAGTTTAAGGCTTATTTCGGCCTTATTTTTTAACGCATCGATCGCCCTTAGATATGCAATTTGATTTTTCTCAAGATGCTGAATGAGAGCCTGTTCTGACGCAAATTCAGTCCCAAATCGTAACGGCAATATAGTTTGAATGGCAAATGCTGACAACAATATCCGATCGTGACTGACGATCGCCTCGATCAATGCCGCCTCAGAATTAGCACAAGCCTGCGCTGGAAAACCATCCTCCACAATGGCCCCCAGTTCACCTGATTCTCGCCAGCTTAAATCACCAGCAATTCCATTAATCTCGCTGATTGTCAACATTTCGATCGCACTGCGATGCACTAGGCCATAAAGATACATGGTTCAAATCCAGAATACAAATGAGTCATAATTAAATAACGATGACTAGGGAAGTTTAAGCCTACAATAAAATATAACCCCAATTCATTCTCATACCCCAATGGCCGATCTGACAGTCATCTATGAAGCAGGCGTACTTCGCCCGACGGATCCCCTAACCCTTCGCGAAGGTCAACGTCTTAAAATTCGGATTCTAGAAATACATCCTCCTGAACTGTCCCTAGCTGAAGCCCTTGCTCCTCTTATTGCCTCAAACGCTTTAGTTGATCCGTCATCCGATGAATCTGATTCTGTCTAATTATCCCAACCCTTCTTATGAATACCCCCATAACGTTTAAACAGTCCATGATCTTCGGACTATTAGCCATTCTCTTGGTTCTTGGATTCAATTCCACGATCATCATGAACCCAGGACAAGCAGGCGTATTGAGTGTTCTAGGAAAAGCACAGCCAGAGGTATTACTCGAAGGGTTTCACCTGAAGCCGCCACTAATTTCTAATGTTGATATTTACGATCTCACCGTTCAGAAATTTGAAGTCCCCGCCCAAAGTTCAACTAAAGACTTGCAAAATCTAACTGCGAGTTTTGCCATCAACTTTCGCCTAGATCCAATTAAAGTCGTTGACATTCGCAGAACCCAAGGTAGTCTCCAGAACATTGTCTCCAAGATCATCGCACCCCAAACCCAAGAGTCATTCAAAATCGCCGCCGCCCGCCGCACCGTCGAAGAAGCGATCACTCGCCGCGATGAATTAAAAGAAGATTTTGATCAAGCCCTAGGCGCAAGACTCGAGAAATACGGCATCATTATTTTGGATACCAGTGTTGTCGATTTAGAATTCTCCCCCGAATTTTCCAAAGCCGTCGAAGAAAAGCAAATTGCCGAACAACGCGCCCAACGTGCCGTCTATGTGGCTCAAGAAGCCGAACAAGAAGCGGAAGCCAACGTTAACCGTGCAAAAGGACAAGCCGAAGCCCAGCGATTGCTGCGGGAAACCCTAACGCCAGAACTATTGCAAAAGCAAGCGATCGAAAAGTGGGATGGTAAATTTCCTCAAGTCCTGGGTGGCAATGGCGCGCTGCCGTTAATCAATCTCGATACCACCAAACTCTCGGCTCAATAAAGACCCGTAATTGCGCTGAGTGCTTCAACACTGAAACCAAGCACTTAGCGCGATCGCCAACCCATCCGCCGCATCATCCGGACGCGGGATTTTTTCAAGCCCCAACTCCCGCATCACAGCTTCCTGAACATCTTGTTTCTCCGCATTTCCGTGTCCCGCGACCGATTGCTTGATTTGAGCTGGGGTAAATTCAACGATCGGCAAATTATGTTGAGCCAACACCAACAACAACACGCCCCGAGCCTGAGCGACCAAAATTGTGTTTCCCATTTTATAAAAGAAAAGCTTTTCGATCGCGACGAGATCCGGCTTCACCATCTCCACCAAGCTATGCAGATCGTCATGGAGCATAACGAGACGTTTTCCCAGATCTTCTCCAGCGGGAGTCTGAATCACCCCATAATCCAGCACTTCCACCTTTGCCGCTTGTCGCCCAACAGCAGGCACACAACTCAACGCCCCAAATCCTAACGTCGCCAGCCCAGGATCCAAGCCCAAAATTCGCTTTGCCATGTCTTCCATTAATTCAGCCCATGACTTCATCAGAACTCTACCCTGATTCCATGGGTCTGACATGGGAAGATGTTGCTTCATTTCAGAAGTAGGACGATCGCAAGAGCAATTATTGTTAGAATAGCTTGACAGTAGAAAATATCCTATGACTAATCAAATTCAGGCATATTTGCAAGATGTTACGCAGATTTATCAAAAGGGTAATGCAACGGAGCATACCTATCGTCCTGCGTTAAAGAAATTGCTTGAGTCTTTTGGTAATGACATTTTGGCGGTGAATGAGCCGAAGCGAATTAAGTGCGGTGCGCCAGATTTTTGGATTAGTCAGGGGATGTTGGAGATCGGGCATATTGAGGCGAAAGATATTGGAATTACGCTGAAGGGTCTGGAGAAAAAAGATCAAATGAAGCGTTATCTAAATGCTTTGGGGAATTTGATTTTTACGGATCATTTAGAATTTCGGTGGTATGTGGATGGGGAATTACGGTTATCGGCTGCTATTGCGACGTTTGATAAGCAGAAAAAGATTAAGGCTGACCCGGATGGAATTGCTCAGGTTGATCAACTTTTAAGGCAATTTCTTTTAGCTAGAGTTATGCAGGTGACGACACCGAAGGATTTGGCGAAACGGATGGCGGCGATCGCGCAGTTGATTCGGGATGCGATTAATACGGCGTTAAATGATGACGATCGCGGTGGGATGTTGCGGCAACAATTGGAGTCTTTTCGGGCGGTGTTGATTCGGGATTTGACGGGTGAGCAGTTTGCGGATATGTATGCTCAGACGATTTGCTATGGGTTGTTTGCGGCGCGGTGTAATACGGATCAGGTGAGTACTTTTTCGCGGGAGACAGCGAGTTTTCGCTTACCCAAAACGAATCCCTTTTTGCGCGGTATTTTTAATCAGATTGCGGGTTCGGAATTGGACGATCGGATTGTTTGGGCGGTGGATACTTTGGCGACTATTTTGCAGCAAACGGATATGTCGGCTATTTTGAGCGATTTTGGTAAGCGCGATCGGCGTGAAGATCCAGTGGTGCATTTTTATGAGACTTTCTTGGCGGAATATGATCCGAAGATGCGCGAGTCACGAGGGGTTTACTATACGCCTGAGCCTGTGGTTGGGTATATTGTGCGGAGTGTGGATTATATTCTCAAGGAGAAGTTTGGGATTAAGAAGGGGTTGGCGGATAGTACGAAGATTCGATCCCCCCTAGCCCCCCTTAATAAGGGGGGGAAAGAGGTAGAGCATTCCCTTGGTAAGGGAAAGGTCACGGATTCTCTTGGTGAGGGTGGGGATTTGATGCACAAGGTTCTTATTCTCGATCCTGCGGTGGGGACTGGGACGTTTATGCATCGGGTGATTGAGCATATTTATGAGGGTTTCAAGAATCAGAAGGGGATGTGGTCGGGTTATGTGAGTCAGCATTTGTTGCCGCGTTTGTTTGGGTTTGAGTTGCTGATGGCTCCTTATACGGTGGCGCACATGAAGTTGGGGTTACAGCTTCAAGAAACTGGTTATGATTTTAGCTCTGATGAGCGTTTACGGATTTATTTGACAAATACTTTACAGGAAGGTTTTCAGATTCCTGCGGCGGATGGGTTTATGAATCGCATTCGTGATGAGGCAGAGGCGGCGAAAGGGGTTAAGCAAGATACGCCTGTAATGGTGATTTTGGGCAATCCGCCTTATTCCTATGAGTCGATGAATACTGATCCTTGGATTGTGAATTTGGTTAAGGATTATTATCATGTGGATGGGAAGCCCTTGGGAGAGAGAAATCCTAAAGGTTTACTGGATGATTATGTGAAGTTTATTCGCTTTGCTCAGCATCGGGTTTCGGAAACTGGTTATGGCGTTGTTGCTTTAATTACGAATCATGGTTATTTGGATAATCCAACTTTTCGGGGAATGCGTCATAATTTGATGCAAACTTTTGATGAAATTTATGTTTTAGATTTGCATGGTAATAGCAAGAAAAAGGAGGTTTGTCCTAAAGAGATTTGTCCCGATAACCCACTCGATCAAAATGTGTTTGATATTCAGCAAGGGGTAGCGATCGCATTTTTTATCAAGTATCAAGATAGTCAGCAAGATTTGGCTAAGGTTTATCATGCTGATTTATGGGGTGTTAGAGAGATTAAACAGAATAAGGAATTAGTTGGAGGTAAATATCATTGGTTAGATGAGAATGATATTAATTCAACTACATGGGGAAAATTAAAGCCTACAAAAGAGTTTTACTTATTTAGCCCTCAAAACGTCAAATTACAGTCTGAGTATTTTAATAGTTATCCAATTACTCAGATATTTACGGTTAATAGTGTTGGGATATCAACTTCAAGAGATAGAATAACTATCCATTTTGATGAGCGAAGCTTAACAAGTATAATTAATCAATTCAAGGATTTTTCTATTCAAGAACTTAAATTAAAACTTGATTTAGATAAAGATACACGCGACTGGACAGTTGAACTAGCACAAAAAGATATCAAACACTCTGGAGCTTATAGTGATCATATTGTAAAGGTGTTATATCGCCCTTTCGATATTAGACAAACATACTATACAGGCAGATCAAGAGGATTCCATAGTATGCCTCGTGGTGAAGTAATGGATCATTTATTCCAAAATAAAAATATTGCTTTATGCACAAATCGACAAGTCAACAATGATTTTCGTCATGCTTTTGCAACAGAAAATATAACTGATGGTAACGCTGTTTCTTTGGAAACTCGCGAGAGAACATATATTTTCCCTCTCTATCTCTATCCCACAGATACAATACTTAAAGAATCAGATTTTATTAAACGTCGCCCAAACCTAGCGCCAGAATTTATTAACGAAGTTTCCCAAAAACTCGGCTTAGAATTTTGCCCAGATGGCAAAGGCGATCAAGTCAAAACCTTTGCACCAGAAGACATCTTTAACTACATTTATGCCACCTTCCACTCCCCCACCTATCGCCAACGTTACGCCGAATTCCTGAAAATCGACTTTCCGCGAGTCCCCCTCACCAGCAACAAACAACTATTTTGGGAACTAGCCACCAAAGGTGATCGACTCGTACAACTCCACCTGATGAAAGAAACAGGAACCGAAATTAGTAGCTATCCCATCGATGGCACAAACCTTGTCGAACAAGTCAAATACAACGAAACCCAACAACAAATCTGGATTAACGACCAGCAGTATTTCGCCAACATCCCCAACCACATCTGGAACTTCTACATCGGCGGCTATCAAGTTTGTCAAAAATGGCTCAAAGACCGCAAAGGACGAGAACTCAGCTTTGACGACCTCGTTCATTATCAAAACATCATCTCTATTTTGGGTGAAACCATCGAGATCATGAATGATATTGATCACATCATTACCAAACATGGAAGCTTTCCATTCTCATGACTATTACCCTAACTAACATTAAGCCAATACTTAACGAACTCAAGCAGGAGTTGCAGAAAATGTATGGCGATCGCCTAGCCTATACAACACTCTATGGCTCTCAAGCAAGAAATGAAGCAACCCCAGACTCAGATATTGATATACTCGTAGTCCTGCACGGTAACGTTGAACCCTGCACTGAAATAAGCAACACAG
>JAPLHZ010000080.1 GCA_026389365.1 Cyanobacteriota bacterium | reverse complement strand
TTAATTGAGTGATGAGGGACATGGACTGACCAACGATTACAATATCAGTCCATCCTCATTTTCTTAGCACTGAATGATATAAATCTAGGCCCATTTATTTTATTTCCCTAGTATGAAACCACCCTGCCAGAATTAGGGACCCGGGGGGCTTCCGGTATATTCATTGTGAGGAATGGCCTTAGTGGTAGTCCTCAAGATCGACATCATGAACATCAACATCGTTAAAGGTGAATGGGGTCTGCCAGTTTCCAAGTTACCCGCATCAGGTTCTTGCATGTCGCCCTGCCAGTTCATGAAGTGGCAATCCAGGTAGGTCAATGTCTTACACTGGAGTTGCCGAACGACCAAGTTGGGCTGCTTCTAATCTCGGTAGTGACGCTAGTATTGGGATGGCCTGCTGAATTGACTGCCCTATTCTCCAGATTTTTTGGGAAACACGCATTTCACCGTAATATTCAAATTGCAGCCTGCTTTGCCATCAGCAATATATGGCACACCAGTGCGGACATCAACGCTAACCCCAAACTTGAGTTCGACTTCGCTAACTTCAGCAATCGCCAGATTCTTAAAGGCTCTCAAAGTATAGGAGGTGTAAGCCCGAACGGTACCTTCGATTGCCTGGAAGTTTTGGGTGATTTGTTGAGCAGGTTCGGGAGAGAAAAGACCACGTTTTGGGTTGTTGGGATCAGATAACTGCGGCTGACCAATACTAGGAGTTGGAGTGGTTTCGGTCGCTTCAATGTGGATAATGGTACCGTCTTGTAATTCAACTGGGATGAGTTGCCCCATGACGAGATCTCCTTAATTTAGGTTTCAAGTGAAATGATTTTTTCAATCATGAACATACAGCACTCAGTCTTCAGTGGGAACGAGATCGCCTCATTATATCGATCGCCAGGACGATCGGCCCCTAATCTTGCCCATGCGCTCAAAGTGCCAGCCCCCACGATCGCCCCTAACTTGGCTCTAGCCGGTTCGTCAACACGTCATTTCTCTAAGCCTCAAAAACGATCGCAGCCGTCAGCTTCAACTCTGGGAACGTGGGAGAGACGATCGCATCATTGCCCCTAAAAATTATGAACTGATATGCACTGGAAACCAAAGTCCCGACCATCACCCATTCCCGTTCGGGGTCAACCAGCCAATATTCAGGGATATCGATCGCGGCATACTGATCTCGCTTATCGATATAATCCCGTTTGTAATTTGGCTTGGACTCATCACCGGGGGAAACAACTTCAACCACAAGCCGGGGCGGTGGCATCTTGCGGGTGACACGGTTGCTCTTAGCCATCAGTACCAAGTGAACATTATCCAAAACCGTTAGGTCTGGGAATCGGGTTTTAGGGTTGCCGATGACCTCAATCTCACAGGAATGGGGACGGATGAGCTTGCGATAAACCCCCATCTGAAGCAGTAGGAAAAATATATAGTTCGCAATATCATCATTTTCAGGTGATTCAGACATAACCGGAACTAACTCCCCATCCCAGTACTCATAGCGACCTTCTGGCAAGTCGGACGCATCCGCGCTCAGGTACTCTTCAAAACTTGCAAATCTGGCTTTAGTGAACGTCATTCGATCGCTCCTGACTTGGCTCTAGCAGGTTCGTCAACAGACTCATCATAATACGTTCTCGATCGTCGGCGTATGAGCATTCTCTGGCAAGGATTACAGGCTATTTTTATTTAAAATCAGTTTTGAAAGTCGATCGGACTAATCATAGGGAATACCGATCGCCCCTCCCCAATTCTACATTCACAATTCTAAATTCTGCATTCTAAAATCGTTGGCGTTGGCAAAGCCTCTGCCTTAGCAGAAAGCCTCCCAGAACGGGAATCGCATGACCAATCGGAACATTATCAGGGGGCGCGATCGATCACAATTTTGTACAGAACTATTTGTTAATAAACTTCGTCATGACTCCCAATATTAATCAGTACGATCACATCTTCAGGTTCATTTTCTACTTTGTGAAATCGGAAAATGATGCGGCAATCATATTCAACTGTACAGGACCATAAATCCTCCAATTTTCCCTTAAGCTTGTGAGTTCTTAAGGTTGGAGAAAATGGATCAGTTTCCAACACACTCAAGACAGCTTCCATTTTCGATCGAAGCTGAGGTTGATTTTTACAAGTTCGCTTCGCAGCCCGCTTAAAACTTTGATCAAAGAGCAACGTCCTCATTCGTCATCTCTAAAAATATCCGCCATAATTTCGGCTGCTGTTCCTCGTTTGGCGGTACCATTCTCGACGGCAACCATTGTGTCTACGGCACTTTGGGCAATCTCCTTTCGACGCATGGCAATCCGACGTTTTTGGATTAGGTCAAACACAAGATCTTGTTCGTCTTCAGGAAGTGCCTCGATCGAATCGATCGCTTGTTGAAGGAGTGAAACTTGGGTCAACATTGATAAACCTCAAAGGATCTGCAATTAAACTATAGCTGGACTGATTGCCATCCTCCCCAATTCAACATTCACAATTCTAAATTCTTCATTCCAAAATCGTTGGCAAAGCCTCCCGGAACGGGAATCGCAGCATATCGCAGTCGCACCTGAAATTGTGTCCTACAGGACAGGTGATTTTTGTGAAATTGCAGATGAACGACTCACCGTCCGATCGCCTCACGCGCCAGGACGATCGCCCTCCAATTTTGCCCACACGCTCAAGCTCATCCTTAATTTGCTGCTGCCAAAACTTTCGCCGCCGTTAGCTTTAGCGCTGGGAATGTGGGAGAGACCATCGCGTCTTCACCCCGGAAAGTAACGAACTGGTACTGACCCGATGTCAAAGTGCCGACCATGACCCATTCCCTCTGTGGGTCAATCAGCCAGTACTCAGGAATTCCTCGATCAGCATATTGGTCTCGCTTGTCCTGATAGTCCCTTATGTAATTGTCAGAATTCTCGTCACCGGGCGAAACGACTTCGGCGACAAGCCGGGGCGGTGGCATTGTGGAACCTAGACGAGTGCTACTTTGCATCAGTGTTAGGTGAGCATCATCCAGTACTGTCAGATCAGGGAACCGCGTTTTTGGATTGCCATTGACGACGATCTGAACTTTCCCTGGACTGAGAAGCTTTGGATAAACCCCCAACTGAAGCAACACAAAGTATAAAAAGTTTGCGATCGCCTCATTTCCTAATGATTCAGACATAACCGGAACCAATTCTCCATCCCAATACTCACAGCGTTCTTCTGGCAGATCGGACAAGTCCGCCGTCAGATATTCTTCAAAACTTGCAAATTTGGCTTTAGAGAAGGTCATTCGATCGCTCCTGACTTGGCTCTAGCAGGTTTGTCAACAAATTCATTATAAGACTTTCTCGATCGTATAAGCCTTATCTGGAAGGGATTACAGACTATTTTGGTTCTCCCAGAATTCCCGTGGAGGACGCTAGATGTGGTTTGAAGGCAATTGACAATCCTAGGGAATTTAGGTTGCTGGAAATCGCGTATACCCATTAAGGTCGAGAGTGAGGCGTTGAAAGAGACGATTCACAT
>JAPLHZ010000100.1 GCA_026389365.1 Cyanobacteriota bacterium | reverse complement strand
TCGGGCATTTTTAGAAAAGTTGCAACAAATACGAATTCTCGATCCTGCCTGTGGTTCGGGGAATTTTTTGTATGTGACCTTGGATTTGCTCAAGACTTTGGAACAAGAAGTCCAGACGCGATTATTGGATGTGTTGGGAAAAGTGACGACCGATCTATTAGAAGAGTTCGATCCCAGATTGGCAGGACGCAAGCAGGTAAATCCTTCGCAGTTTTTAGGGATAGAAATTAATCCAAGAGCAGCCGCGATCGCGGAATTGGTGATCTGGATTGGTTATTTGCAGTGGCATTTTAAGCGCTATGGGACTACGCCGCCGCCTGAGCCAATTTTGCAGGATTTCCGCAATATCAAGTTGGGGGATGCGGTGTTGGCTGATGATGGGCGGGAGCTTGATGTTAATGCGAAGACGGGTAAGGTGCGGAGTCGTTGGGGTGGGCGGACGATGAGGCATCCTGTGACGGGTGAGGATGTGCCTGATCCGTCGGATCAGGTTCCCATCTATCGCTTCATTAATCCGCGTCCTGCGGTGTGGCAAGAGGCTGATTACATCGTTTCTAATCCTCCTTTTATTGGGAAATCGAGACGAAGGACAGCGCTTGGAGATGAATATTTAGAGTGTTTATTTAAGGCTTATCCACAGATGCCAGATGGTGCAGATTTTGTTATGTACTGGTGGTTTCATGCGATAAACCTAATCAAACAAAACAAATTAAAGCGATTCGGTTTCATTACGACTAATAGTATTACTCAGATATTGAATAGACAAGTTATTTCTGAAAACATTAAAGATGATTCTGAATACGAGATTTTATGGGCGATACCTGATCATCCTTGGGTAGATACAGAAGGAGGTGCGGCTGTAAGAATAGCCATGACTGTTGTTGGAAAAAGGGAAGGACAACTACCAACTATTGTTCGAGTTATTCAAGAGGAACGGCAGGATGAAGATACAGCAAATTTGACTTTTGAATATCAAAATGTTGGATTTATACAACCAAATCTTCGTGGAGGTGCAAAACTTGACCAATCAAAACCTTTACAAGCTAATACTTCTATTTGTTCAGTTGGATTAGTTCTTTTTGGTAAAGGATTTCTCATTGATGAAGCTAAACGTAAATCTATAGAATCTGAAGTTTGTCATCCTTTCTTGTCAGGACGAGACTTGATAAATGGCGTATTAACTGATTGGGTAATAGATTTCTATCCTCTTGATGAATTACAAGCTCAGCGCAAAGCACCCTTAGCTTTTCAACATTTGATGGAATATGTAAAACCTCAACGCGATCAAATTAGAGATTCTGGAAGTCGAAAAAAATGGTGGCGCTTTGGTCGGGATAAAGTTGAAATGCGCTCAGCAATTAATGGTTTGACTCGCTATATTGTTACGCTAGAAGTTAGTAAATATAGAAACTTCTTTTTTGTCTCATCTGATGTTCGACCAGATCACACCTTAATAGCAATTGCAACTAGTGATGCGTATCATCTTGGAATTCTTTCAAGTGATATTCATATAATCTGGTCACTCTCCACAGGTAGCACATTAGAAGATAGACCGCGCTATAACAAAACTCGTTGCTTCGATCCTTTCCCTTTCCCAGATGCAACATTAGAACAAAAAGAAAAAATTCGACAACTAGGCGAAAGACTCGATAATCACCGTAAGCGAGTACAAGCACAGCATCCCGACATCACAATTACAGGAATGTATAATCTGCTTGAAAAACTCCGCAAGGGCGAAGAATTTACCGACAAAGACCGAGAATACAACAACAAAGCCCTAGTCTCCACCCTCAAACAAATCCACGACGAGCTAGACAACGCCGTACTAGAAGCCTACGGATGGGAAGACTTAAAGGAAAAAACTAAAGAAGAGAACGAAGAGATTATTTTAGAGCGTCTAGTCGCCCTCAATGCCCAACGCGCCGAAGAAGAACGTAACGGTATCATTCGCTGGCTCCGTCCAGAATATCAAGCCCCCGAAGAAGTTCATACCCAACAGACTCTTGAAGGCGTAACCAAACCCGAAGAAGCGATCGCCATCCCTATCGAACAAAAAACATTTCCCAAACTCCCCAAAGACCAACTCGCCGCCATCCGCGATCTACTTCGCACCAATTCTCATGAATGGACAGTCGAGCAGATATCTAGCCAATTTAAGAACGGCAAAAAATACAAAGCCGCAATCTCTGAAAACTTAGAGCGTTTAGAATGGTTCGGTATCCTCCACTGTCGGCAAGATGGAATAATTAAGTATTGGGAATGCTCACCCCTTTCGATCGACTAGATCAGTCAGTTATTCTTTTACCGTATTACACAAAATCAATCGAGCTTAACCGTATTTTCAATCCCAATCGCCCAACGTCTCAGCAGCCTTCGGAACCCTCGGCCTTGCATTGGGGTAAGTCGATCGCCCCGGCTTGGGCTTTGCTTTGCCATCCGAGTCCTTCGCACCATGCAAAACCGTTAGTTGCGTTGGTTCAACCGATCGATCGCCACCACGCCGTTTAGAAACCCCTTCTTCGCTGGTTTCCTCTGCAATCACTTCATACAATTTTGCAACTTTTCCCGGCACTGATCCCTTACGTAAAATTCGTCCTAATCGTTGAATATGTTCCCGTGTTGATCCCGTTCCTGAAAGCACTATAGCAACACTCGCCTCCGGCACATCAACCCCTTCATTTAAAACCCGTGATGCAACAACAGTTCCATATTCACCCGATCGGAACTTGGCCAAAATTTCATGACGCTCTTTTACAGGCGTTTTGTGAGTGATTGCCGGAATGAGTAAGTCCTGAGAAATTCGATACACCATGGCATTGTCATCTGTGAAAATCAACGACCGATCGCCATAATGATCCGCCAGCAATGTCTCCAAAACCCGCAATTTCCCTTCAGTCCCAAACGCAATTCCACGGGCTTCTCGGTGCGCCAACATCGCCCGTCGTCCAGCCTTCGATCGGGCACTAGCACTCACAAATCGTTGCCAACCTTTCAAGGTTCCTAAGAAAATTTTGGATTGCTGAAGAAACTCATTTCGTATTTTAATTAATTCATCATAGCGATCGCGTTCCAAATCAGATAACGTGACTCGAATTTGTAATAATTCATACTCCGCTAATGTATGGCCTGCCAACTCCTCAGCCGTTTTACGATAGACTTCTGGACCAATTAAAAAATCTAAATCTGCATGTTTCCCATCACTACGCTCAGGGGTTGCGGAAAGCCCTAACCGAAAGGGGGCTATGGAAAACTCAGCAATCACCCGGCTGAAATCCGTTGGCAAATGATGGCATTCATCAAACACTAACAATCCATACAAATTCCCCAACGTTTCCGCATGAATCGCGGCGCTGTCATAGGTCGAGACCAAAATACGGGTACGGTCGTGAGACCCACCGCCCAATAGACCAAGGTCGCCCTCTGGAAATGCTGCCAACAGTGTCGAATACCATTGATGCATTAAGTCTAGGGTCGGCACCAAAATCAACGTACTGCACCCCGTTTCCTGCATTGCCAATTGGGCCAAATAGGTTTTACCTGCCGCCGTTGGCAACACCACCACGCCTGTTTTTTCCGCTGATTTCCATGCCATTAACGCCTCAGATTGGTGCACATAGGGCTGACGTTGGACGACGGGGATCAGCTCGAATTCTTGATAGTTGCGGGCTTTATCGACAATTTCTGTGCCCGATCGATTCAGCATCACCACCAATTCTCGATACCGCATCGCCGGAATTCTGAATTTTTCAATCCGATCGTCCCACGTCGCAAATTCTACCCAGGCGTTTCCTTTGGGCGGTGGATGTAAGATCAACGTGCCGCGATCGTAAGTTAAAGTTGGAATCCTAGCCATGGGATCTAAATTCTAGTTGTATTCTGGATTATACCGGACACTCACCCCCGCACCGTCCCCATTGAGATGCATCTAAATCTTCAACTTAACGCGATTGCCTGTCATATTGTGGCGCTATTGTGGATTCCGATCGCCGCTGCTCTGGCCCTGGGGGTTGGGAACTCGCATCTAGGCAACATCATGTTTTTAGGGAGCTTGGCGATCGCTGCCGATTGGGATCACTCTGCAAATTTTACAGGTATGGCATGGCTTACGGCTATTGTTTTGGTCTCGATTTTGCTGATTATTTGGATGCCACTAACAATTGTCCTAATCAATCTCAATCCCATTGTCAACGAGGTACGCCATCCCGACAAGCTGGTGTATCGTAGCGGAATCAATTCTTTTAACTGGTTGATCACCTGCATCATTTGGCTAACGATCGCCATCATTTTAGTTGAATGGCTCGATCGATTAATTCCCCCACCCGAGAATCTGGTGTGGATTACTTGGAGCTTAGGACTGTTGATATTAATGCTTGCGATCGGACAAATCATAATGGCCATTCGCGCTTGTTGGGGAATTCTAAACGGCAAATCTAATCGTTATTTCTTTGCATTCCCCGTCCTACGTTAAAGTAATCCGCTAAATCAAATCACTAAAGCAGATCTTGAAGGGGTTCAATATTAAATTCCAGTAAATCTCCCATCCCTTTTGACCAAGTAGAAATCAATAGAATTCTATTGTCAATCACCACCGCAGCCGTCGGGTTTTCGGGTAATGTCAGATGAGCTATTGCTTCTCCATCGTTAGTCAATACAATCCCTTTGCCTAATTGGTCTATTACCAAATAGCCCCGCTCCATCACCGCAATCACCTTGGGTTCAAAGGGCAATTCTACACGCCGCACTTGTAAGGGCTGAAGCGAAATGAATAGCAATGACTGGGACGAATGTTTCTCCGTTGCAATCAAATGTCGGGGGCGGGACGTGGGCCAAAAACGCTGAACCGCAACCTGAAGCGACATCTGGCCGAGAGCATCCCCTCGCCGATTCCAGATTGCAAGGTGAAGACTGGGTGGGTCCTTTTCCAATGTATACTGAGAATCGGTTTCAGAAATCACAACAAAATGTCGAGAATCGATCGCTTGAATTTGTCGAATTTTTCGTCCCACGGGTGGGGCTATCGATCGGGTCCATCGGGGTTGACGTTGCTCGGGAAAAAACAATTGAAGCTGGAATTCAGTCTTCGATTCAGTGGTTAATTCAGTGATTGAACTCAATTGAACAAACCAATGGCCCATCGGGTCAATGGACATAAATTCACTATTGATAGCCTCAGGTAAACGAGCAGTCAAACAAGGTCTTAGCCATTCTTCATCGCAATAATATAAATGAAAACTAGTAGCAATATAACAGCCCGTCGTACTTCCCCAAGTTTGATGAATCTCATCCGAAAATCCATGGGATTGCAAGGGATCATCACTCACAATTTTCGACGAATTTAATCGACAAAAATGAACTTTAGTTGATTCAACTCGATATAAAATTGTATCAATAGGATGGGAATCACCATTCGAGCGTTGTTGGATTAGTAATTGCTGAAGAGGATGTGGTATCGATTCATTCCTGGAACATTTCAACCTCAAAATAGGCAATGTTTCAGGAATACTAGTTAAAATGACATCGTGAAATATTGTATGTTTTTTGATCTCTTCAGCCGCATCCATCACAGCCTTTTGCATTTCAGTTGCATTGCGATAGCGTTGACCCGGTACTTTTGCGAGCGATCGTAGCAATATCACCTTTAAAGATTCTGGGAGTGATTGTGGGAGCCAAACAATATTATTAAGATGAGCCTGCATCAAAGCTCCTGGAGTCCCTGAAAAGGGCCGATCGCCCATAATCAATTCATACATCAACACGCCCGTCGCATACAAATCAGCACTCACAGAATGCTGCCCATAAAATCGCTCTGGGGCCATATAAGCCGGAGACCCACTCATTCCAGTACCAAAGGTTTTCGGCGACTGCGTTAAGTCTTGAATAAGTCGTGCAATGCCAAAATCGGCAATCCGTGGCACCATGCTCTGCGATCGCATATCGAGCAAAATATTTTCCGGTTTAATGTCGCAATGAATAATATTTTGATCATGGGCATGGGCTAATCCAGACAGAATGCCTTCAATCAATGACAGTGCGGTAAGTAAATGATGCGGGGAGTAATCAGTTTGGCCCAGACTCAGACTGGCTCGGCTTTGCATTAACTGCCGCAAGGTACCACCCGCACAATAATCAGTCACCAAATAGCGGTGACTCATCCAATAATCACAAGCCCAGCAGGTCACAATATTTGGGTGCTGTAAGGTGAGCAAGAATCGTAATTCCCGAAGAAATTGATTAGTGGGGAACCTATCTTGATCGAGTTCTTTTAAGGCAAACAGTGATCCCGTGGCCCGATGAACCCCAAGAAACACTTTTCCATATTGACCTCGTCCCACTAGCCCTAACAAACGATATTGCGATCGGCGAACCTGGAGATGAGACGGTTTCAAGTTCTGATAAGCATTCACAGCAGTTCTCTAAGCACAGCGTCCTATAAGCATATTTTTGAAGCGCACATTTTTGAAGCGCGCCATTGTCTAAATACAAGATCTAAGCGCAAAGTACCGTCATAATAGATTCATGAGAATCGCGCTTTTCGATCATCGACTCTGCGGCATCAAGACGGCTGCGGGTACCGACAATGAATGTATTGCAGGTGTCGCCTAATGATTCACAAGTGGTTTGAATTGTATGTAAATCACGCCCAACTAGTTGGCTAAAGAATGCCGACAATACACCTGATTCAAGAGAACATACTGGAACCTTATAGTCCGCTGGAGCGCTATTTGCGAAGGCTGAGTTGGTGGTGCGAAGAATGATAAAACCTCGTTGATGGTACATTTGATCGAATTCTAGCTTGCCCCAGCCATAGGTCGCCCAACAATCTTTGAGACAATGTAAAAACTCAGCCATGCTCATGTCAACAAGTGGCTTTTCGTAATAGTCCGTCACTTCATCACGAAAGCGCGTATAAAAATTTTTACCCCACCAGCGTCCGCAGTTAAACAGGACCATCCCCGCTGCTTGACCTGTTTCCCGTTGTAGGCCTGAATAAATTGCCTCAATTAATGGGGACGGAATCGCTAATAGCCGATCGCCTCTACGATTTTCCAATAGTCCCATTTCTAGATCCCCTTGGACATAGGCTTGACTAGAGTAGTAAGAACCGGGTAAGCGGGGCTGGACAAGTAAATCAGCAATGGAAATCATGATGCGCTCCTAAGGGGAATTGAGAATTAGAATAGTTTTAAAACAGACCAGCGACGGTGAGAAGCGAGTCATCATTGATCACATCTGTGGGTTTAAAGCTAGATTCAATTTTATGGAGGAAGGGGGTGAGTAAGCTCATTTGGGAGGTATTCAAGACTTGGGAAATCTGTTTGCGTAGGGCGTTGTGTATGTGGTTGTCGAGGTCGGAGGTGCCGTGAATTTCTATGGATTCTTGAAACCAAGTTAGAAAATGACCCTCCAAGTAGGTCGGATCATCCATCAACATAGCCATGGCACAATGACGCATCGATAACATTGCATTCCGCAAGCTGGTTTCAAGGCGATCGATCTGCTCCGTGGGAAAGCATTGCTCTAGGTCGTCGGCAATCGGTTGCATCCAGGTAATTTCTTCATCGCGAATGGTGCGATAAAGGCGGGTGCGTTCTTTCAATGACGACATGTATTGACTAACTTCTACGATCTCATCGGATTTTAGATAGCAAGTTTCAGCATCGTGAAAAAGGGATTCAATAACGGGCTTCATGGTACATCTCCTAGGAACTTGTTATTCCAGGCTATTAGTCAAAAAAATCAGAGAAATCATTCAGCGTCAACGCCGCTTCACGGGGTTTGGAAATAACGGCGGGCTGAGATGGAACTTCCATCATGACGGCTCCATCCCAATTCACGGCGGTCATAAATTGGCCGATCGTTAATGACAATGACATCGGTGCATTTGGATCAAGACGCTGGAAATCGGGAATATCAAAATCGATTGTTCTAGTGGACTGGTCAGTGGACCGAGAATTTGGCTTTTGGGCAATGCCGTCCCAGTTCACACTGCCTAAAAATTGCTGAACAGAGGTCTGAACCCAGAAGGGCCGATCGGAAAGCAAGGTCACGGGTTCTGTATTCATTTCAATTCTCCTGAACGAAGACGTTTCTCGATGTCTTTGGCTGTTGCGCCTTCATTTAACCAAAAAGATGCCGCATCAATCCGCTCTTGACCGCCTAACAAAAATTTACAGTAGGTTTCGCCCATCGAATAACATTGAATTTCAATACAACCCAATTGTTTTTTAACCATTTCAGTAAAGAATCCAGAGAACAATCCAGCATACAAATGACAGACAGGTTTACCGACATCACCCAGGGTTCGCGCTAAGGCAGAATCAAATAAATTAATGAACATAAAACCCTGACGACGATCGCTCATGTCTACTTCCCAACGGCCCCAACCTTGCGCGGTAAACGGCCACCACCAAGTTTCAAGCAAAAACATTAGACCCGCTTGGCGAACGGGACGATCGAATTCTTTTTCAAACCATTTTTCAAAAAAGAAAGCATCCTTCTGGCCCCATTCGCAACCAATGGTATACATAATGGCGGCAGAGGCTTCCCCAACTTCTTCTTCGAGTCCTTCAACTAAACCAATGATAAAGTCTTCGGTGGCAAGAATATTTTGAGCATCATTCCAATCAACAATAGTGCCCTTATCAGCTTCAAATTGGAAAAAATCTTTGAAACTATAGTGATGATGCTTCTTAGGATTGCGAATTTTAGCAGGAGTTTGATGGTCAAGAATCAGTTTCATAGGATATTAGTTCAGAATAATGGAATTGGAACTCACGAGCATTAAGATAAAATATCCAAATACAGTGATTAGATAAAGGGGGATGACTAGATAAAGGGGGAGATCCTAAATTAAGCCTATTGACCACCATTCCCGAGTGAACGACGATTGAGGTCTAGAATGGGAAAGAACAAGCTATATTGTTGAGGCGTTAGGTGTTGCTTGACAACATCTTGCATACCTGTATAGGTTGTGTAGCAAGCTTTTTGAATATTAAATGCACGCACAATAGTCTCAAACCAAAGCAGTAAACGATCGCGTAGCGTATCCGCATCATCCATAAGAACTGCGGCCACCGAGTACCGCCAAACTAAAAGGGTGTCACGTTTCCACTTGGAGGTTAGGTCGGTGGTGTCGCTGCGTAGAACGCTGGGATCTTGAGCCTGTATTTTTTCTAGGAGTTGTTTAATGACCAGTTGCTCAATTTCTTGGAGCTTCTGGTAGGTTTGAAGTCTCAATTCGTAGGTCTTGAGGTATTCAGGAATGAACCGCAATTCCTCGTCAGTCGCATATCGACCTTCCACGTTAAAACTTAGCCGCTGCATTTGACTCAACATAATGCCCCTTCCTCATTTCCCACAGTAATTGTTTGTTCTTATATGGAGAATGCCCCATGAAGATGAGTGACTAACTGTCAGAGCCGGACAGTTTTGTTAACTTTCTTCAATGGGGTATTATTTTAAATATTGGCTGAGATTCAGTCTGACCGAAACCGCTGGATTTAGGCTCCTAGCACGCCTTTAGCGAGGTCGAGATAATAAAGCCGATCCTCGTACCCGTTGTAGCCTCCATTAATCCGATAGGTGATGCTATCGATATCATCCCGATCGGCAAATTCGCTGAGATTGCGGGTATTCCAGAACCATCCGGCACTGCGACAGGCAAGATCAGGATCGCTCAGCCGCTCGGGATTTGCGATTAGGTCCACCCCCAAGGCATCCCCACAGTCTCCATAATTTGCGCGGCCCGTAATTTGGATCAAGCCTCGGCCTTTAAACCGAACGCCATCACCTTCTTCCACATTACCGAGATCATCGCGCCCTTCATAATCTTCGCCGGATGCAAGTTCTTCGAGGTAGTTAAACGATCCGGACTCGTGGCAAAGCTGGGCGAGAAAATGTGCTTGACGCAAGGGCGTGGTGAGGTCAAATTCAGCCAGGGTTGCCAGAACATGAGGATAAAGCAGCGTCACTTGGTCAGGATCTGCGCTTGTCACAATGTCGAAAAGCTGATTGATGGTGAGGTTAATGCCCCTGGTATCGACTTTTGGCGTTTTGGCGGTAGCGTTTTTAGCATTGGATTCAAATAAATCTGCATAGGGCAGTGCATCCTTACTCCGATCGCTTTTCCCCCAGGCCATCCGCAGAACTTCATCTAGCCAGTCATCTTCTGGGCTAATAGTGGGGGGCAGTGCCGTGACTTTTTGTTGAATTAATCGCGCTGCTTTTTTTCGGGCTTCACCAATTGCAATTCCCGGATATAGGGAAGCGTAAGGCACTTTGTCCGCCGGACGAGCAGGTTTCCCGTTGAGTTTACGAATAACTTCATCTGCTTTATAGTCAGCTGTCTCTAGCCCCCGATCGCCCCAACTGGTCAGGAGATGGAGTAAACGATCGCTGCCTTGTTTGCGCCAAGTTTGAAGTTGATCGGGGGTGAATGATGCCATTGTTTTACCTCTAAAAATGTAGGCTTGTGCTAGGTCTGCATTAATCTGCAATCTGCATTAATAAGCCTACATTGGCTAGCCCTTCTGTAAAGTGACGTAAGTTTCCAGAAGATCAACAAAAAAGTTAGGAATCAAACTTTTCGTTGATTTTTGAGAAGCTAGCATACACTAATGATGCAGGATGTAAAACCGACTACTAATACTAGATATAGCGTTTTTAGATGTATCCTCTTGTTGGATCTTATAGCGCTGGCGTCGGGTAATGGTTATCGGATTGCATCGCTGCACCCTTGCATCGAGGTTCTTTGAACGTTATTCTGTCCGCCCGTCAACACCCTCAAACCGATCATGCATCAAGTTTCTAGTCAAAAGACAACAGTCTCTGCAATGCTCCATCCTCAGGTGAAGTTAGCGCTAGCTTATTTGGATTGTCATTTGGAGGATGAGTTGGTGAGGTATCGCCGTGCCCGATCGGGTTCTCAGGTTGCCCCCTCATCAGCCGGGGCGATGCGATCGTCGAATAAAGCAAAAACTCCCGTACAGGTTGAGTTGACTCAGTTTATTGCGATCGATGCACTGCCCAAGAAGCCGATGGCTGTAGATTCAGACATACCTGTACCGATAGATAATCTGTCAGCAGAAGAGATGTTGTCGGGTCTCGCGGTCAATCATGATGGGACGCATTCAAAAAATAGCTTTTCTTCGGAAGATCAGTATTCGCTAGATGCCTTGATGGCAAATTCGGGCGTGGAGATTTCAGACGATCGGTCTCTCTCAGACCCTTTCTCGAATGACTATTTAGAGTCATCCGAAGAGTTGCTTCGGAGTCTGGCTGAAGAAGAAGCGGGCGCAGAACAAGAGCGCGGTAGCATTGAAAGCTTGCTTACGCCCTTGGGAATTGGATCGATGATGTTGATGCTGATCGGGAGTGGAATGTTTGGTTATTTGGTGATGAATCCATCGACCTTGACAGCATTGGGATCGGCAGCATCACAATTTGTGAGCGGTGTTAAGCTGCCTCAGAGTGCGCCATCTGTGACGACTCCTGGGACGGTTAATGGGGAAATACCGAAGGATGGTAATGAGTTTGTTGATTTGAGTTTAAACAATTTAGTGGTGATGGGGACTCAGGGGAAAGGCTCAGGACTCTTGAAGATGCCAGCTCCCATCGCCCCCAATGCGGCAAGTACTCCATCGGGCCTTGTGGTAGTGAAGGGGACGAATGCTGGGACACCGATCGTCATTCCAGTCAATCCCAGTCAATCAGGTGGATCTACGGCAAACTCATCACAGCCCGGTGTGGCTCAGCCGATCGTGGTCCAGCCTCCGGCGCGGCCTTCTTTATATCGTCCAGTTCAACCCCAAAAAAAGCAGACTTCCCGTACACCTGCGGCGAATACAGTTCCATCGCCATCAACTCCGACAGCCATTCCATCCGCTTCTTCTGAGCCTTCGATCGCACCTGCAACAGGCGGATATCGTGTGGAAATTCCCTACACGGGCGATACAGCTTTGGAAAAAGCACAGAAATCTGATGCGGGGGCTTATTTTAAGAATGGTGAGAATGGTGCGGTAATTCAAATGGGCGAGAGATACCAGAGCCGTGAAGCCGCAGAAGCGAAGGCTCAGCAGTTAAAACAACAAGGATTTGATGGAGTTGAGGTTCAGAAATAAACGCATTGGAAAAAATTCAAGCTGACATGGATTACGCAAAAGCTGAAATCTGGAAGTTATCACCCGATTGCAATTATCCAGAAGAACTTGCTCCTTAACGATCTGAAACGATCGCACAACGGCTTCGGGAACTCGGAGAAGACCCAGACGAGTTATGAGGCAACATTCGAGACTATCCTAATAGTATAAGATCACTAGTCTCATAGGCGTTTAGTATGGCTTTTTTCGATCGCATCTCTCGTTTAGTCAAAGCGACGGTTAATGACAAAATTACTAAGCGTCAAGATCCAGAGCAGCAATTGGAAGAGATCGTGGCTAAGTTACAGGTGGATTTGGTGAATTTGCGGCAGGCGGTGGCCGAGTCTATTGCATTGCAAAAAAGGACCGATCGGCAACGTCATCAAGCCAACCTGCAAGCTGAAAGCTGGTATAAAAAAGCGCAACTTGCTGTTTCTAAAGGCAATGAAGACGTAGGTCACGATGCCCTAACCCGTCGTCGTGCTTACCAATTGACGGCCACGGCCATGGGCGAACAACAGAAAGAACAATTGAAATTGGTGGCAAATCTGAAGCAAAATATGCGTCAGTTAGAAAGCAAAGTCATTGATCTAAAAAACAAAAAAGATATTTACATTGCCCGCGCCAGATCAGCTCAAGCCACCTTAAAATTGAGCGATTTGCTTGATAGCAGCGGGACGAGTGAAGTGTTACAAGCTTTTGAACGCATGGAAGATAAAGTATTGAATTTAGAAGCTCAAGCAGAATTGGCCCAAGATATGAGTGACAATCAATTGGAGAAGCGGTTTGAGGCATTGGGTGAGGCCGAGGAGATTGATGCGGAACTAGCTGAACTAAAACGATCGCTTCAAAAATAAAGTTAGCAAGATTTTCAGGCTCCATGGCAAGGTAAACTAAGTGTCGCGAAATGCCTGAGAGAGTTGCCGTGACTGAGTATAGTGCTGCCAAAACCCAAACCGTAGCCCAAACCATTGTCGTCAAGGTCGGGACTTCTAGTCTGACGAATCCAGAGACTGGAAATCTTTCGCTATCAACGATCGCAACGATCGTTGAAGTTTTAAGTGATTTAAGACGATCGGGGCATCGAGTGGTATTGGTTTCATCGGGTGCCGTGGGCGTAGGTTGTGCGCGGTTAGGCATGACCGAACGCCCAAAAACTATTGCGGTAAAGCAAGCAGTAGCCGCTGTCGGACAGGGGCGATTAATGCGCGTTTATGATGATTTATTTACAGAAATGAAACAACCGATCGCCCAGGTTTTGTTGACTCGGGGTGATTTAGTCGAACGCAGTCGGTATGTGAATGTGTATCGAACCTTTCACGAATTGTTGAATCTGAACGTGATTCCGATTGTGAATGAGAATGATACGGTTGCTGTAGATGAATTGAAATTCGGAGACAATGATACCCTTTCGGCGCTGGTGGCCAGTTTAGTCGATGCAGATTGGCTATTTTTAATGACAGATGTCGATCGACTTTATACGGCTAATCCTCGAACTAATCCCGACGCAAAACCGATCGATGTGGTGCGAAATCTGGATGAATTGAATGTTGATACGGCAACAGGAGGCACGCAATGGGGCACCGGTGGGATGGAAACGAAAATTGCGGCGGCACGGATTGCCATGGGTGCGGGAGTCCGGACGGTGATTATGAAAAGTGATGCACCCGGAAATGTGCTGAAAATTCTAGCGGGGGAATCCATTGGCACCCGGTTTGAACCCCAAGAAAATCCAATTACGGCACGGCAACGGTGGATTGCTCATGGTATGGTTCCAGCGGGAAAATTATATTTGGATGATGGCGCGGTGGAAGCGGTGAGAAATGGGGGCCGATCGTTTTTGGGGGCGGGGTTAATGGGATTAGAGGGTGAATTTCAGCGTGAGGATACCGTGCGACTTTGCAATATTCATGGTCAAGAGATTGCACGCGGCCTTGTGAACTATAGCCATACGGAATTACAAAAAATTCGGGGTCGCCGATCGGATGAAATTAGTCAAATTTTGGGATATGACGGTGAGGAAACGGTTGTTCATCGAGATAATTTAGTGCTGATGCGGAAAGCCTTGCGGTGAATTTAGAACGAGAAATTCGGGATATGATAGAAACCAATTTGTGTTGAATCTCTTATGCGATCTTTGACTTTGACGGCTCCAGCGAAGATTAATTTACTACTGCATATTGCGGGCGATCGGCCTGATGGATTCCATGAATTAGTCATGGTAATGCAGAGTATAGATTTAGCGGATACGGTGACGGTGAAAGAACGGCAAGAACCTGGAATTAGTTTGAGATGCGATCGTCCGAATGTCCCCACGGACAACAGCAATCTCGTTTGGAAAGCCGCCGATCTGATGCAACGACGATTTCCAGATGTGGCGAAAAAGCGCAGTGGAATTACCATTGATTTAGTCAAACGAATTCCTATGGGGGCTGGGTTAGCGGGTGGTTCGGCGGATTGTGCGGCGGTGTTGGTCGGAATTGATTTACTTTGGGAATTGGGATTGACAAAATTAGAGTTACAAACGCTGGCTGCTGAATTGGGATCGGATATTTCCTTCTGTGTGGCGGGCGGGACGGCGCTTTGTACGGGGCGAGGGGAAATCATTGATCCATTGCCAGGGTTAGATAATCTCTATGCTGTTCTGGCAAAATACAAAGATCTCCCGGTTCCGACTCCCTGGGCTTACAAAACCTATCGCGCAGAATTTGGGTCAACCTATCCAGAAACCACAACTGAACTCGATCGACGCACGGAACAATTGAGAACAGGTTCAATGATGAATGCGATCGTTCAGGGTGATGGAGCGGCGATCGGGAAGGGTTTGCATAATGATTTAGAAAAAGTTGTACTACCCCATTATCCTAAGATTCAAAATTTACGGAATGAATTTTCAAAGACTAATTCATTAGGTGTAATGATGTCGGGTTCAGGTTCCACGGTATTTGCTTTGGCTCAGTCTTTAGCGCAAGCAGAAATAATAGAAGCCAACATACGATCGGCAATTCCAGATTCAGACTTAGAATTTTGGATTACAAAGTTTTGTCATTCGGGTGTGAAATTGGTTAATTCGATCACTGAGTAAACAAAATGAATGACGATCGATTCGTGGCCTTAGAACAAATTGTTGCAGAACTCGAACTACTATCTTTAGAAGAACAAATTTGGTTGGTGGAGCGCTTAACCGATCGGATTTTAGTTCAAATGGATCAGCCGAAGATGGCGATCGTTACACCAAAAGTGAACCCAGTTGTACAGGTTCAGGATTCCACCACCACCAAGACTGAGGCGTTTGACGTGCAACAAATTCAAGGAGAACAAGAATGATGATTGAGTTAAATTCTCGCTATACCGTTGTTGTTCAATGGTCGGATAAGGATGATTGTTTTGTGGTGAGTTTGCCGGAATGGGGCGAGTTTTGTCATACTCATGGAGACACCTATGAAGAGGCGATCCTCAATGCTCAAGAAGTTTTAAAGATGTTAATTGAAGGGGCGCTCGATAGTGGTGAAGACCTCCCAGTTCCGCAGACGTTCCATCCGATCGTTACTCATGTAGCTTGATGATCGATTCAGTGGCCTTAGAACAAATTGTTGCAGAACTCGAACTACTATCTTTAGAAGAACTTTAGAAGAACAAATTTGGTTGGTGGAGCGCTTAACCGATCGGATTTTAGTTCAAATGGATCAGCCGAAGATGGCGATCGTTAAGCCAGAACTGAAGACGGCTGGGAAGGTTCAGAATTGTACCAATACAATTACTACTCTGCACCCAGACACGTAAAAACCATCCGCTAGTGAGAATTTGATGGGGGAAGCCGATGATGAGAGTTGAACTCACGACCCCCTAATTACGAGTTAGGTGCTCTACCACTGAGCTACATCGGCAAAAACCAAATTCAATATTAACAGAGACCCGTAAAATAAACCATACTAGATTTCAGATTAATCCCCACATCCCCATCTTTCTCCATGCCCCAACCCGCAAAACGTAATATTCTTCTCGAAACCGACCCCGATAAATATGCCCTGCTGCGCGCCGAGACCATGGCTCCGTACCGAAACATAAGACTATTTATTTACGCAGGCTGTGGTGCCTCGGGCGTGATTGGCGGCATCGTGTTTTTATCACAAATTCTGGCTAG
Source organism: Cyanobacteriota bacterium (assembly GCA_026389365.1). Classification (GTDB taxonomy): domain Bacteria; phylum Cyanobacteriota; class Cyanobacteriia; order Leptolyngbyales; family Leptolyngbyaceae; genus JAAFJU01. Next base: position 10,391 of record JAPLHZ010000100.1, on the reverse strand, counting down.
CCGAAATCTCGACACAGCAATCCCCAACTTTGCCGTACAAGCAGGCGTTATCGCTCTCATGGGCGGTCTATTTGTGTGGGAACAGAAAAAGAAAACCAAACTCGTTGAAGCTTGGCGCGAGAAAATTAAACGCGATCGGACTAAAATTTAGAATAGTGAATGAAGAACGATTGCATTCACCATTCTTCATTCCTACATCGGCGGAGTCTTGGAAATTCGCCATGCAATAATGACAACCACGACTCCGCCAGAAATCAACGCTAACCAGTCTTGCCAGCTTTCTGGACTCATCTCATACATAAGAACTAGCCCTTAATCTTCAGCAAATACGTACTTATAGAGATCCTTTGGATCGGGTTCAGGACTCGACAGAGCAAACTCAACTGAATCTTCGACATGAATCTGAATCTTCTTATCGATGCTTTTCAGTTCTTCCGCCGTCGCCACACCATTTTCGGTCAGATGCTTCATGAGTTGCTTGATTGGATCACGGGGGAACCATTGATCTTTTTCTTCCCGCGATCGCAACTCGTCGGGATCCGCCAAGGAATGTCCCCGGAAGCGATAGGTTAACGCCTCAATCAACGTCGGACCTTCACCCGCGCGGGCACGTTCAACGGCTTCTTGAGCAATCCGGCGCACCTGCAACACATCCATCCCGTCCACTTCATAGGCAGGCAACCCAAAAACTGCACCTTTTTTGTAGACTTCTGGCTCAGGGGTCGATCGATCGTGGGCCATGCCGATCGCCCAACGGTTGTTTTCCACCACAAAAATAATCGGGAGCTTCCACAGCGCCGCCATATTCAAGCACTCAAAAAACTGACCATTGTTCGACGTACCATCGCCGAAGAAACAAGCTGTCACTTGATCTGCCGACGCATTCCCCATGACCTTGCGACGATACATGGTCTGATAGGCCGCACCCAACGCCACTGGAATCCCTTCCCCAATGAACGCAAACCCGCCGAGCAAACCATGTTCAGCTGAGAACAAATGCATGGAACCGCCCCGGCCTTTGCTACATCCTGTCGCTTTACCAAACAATTCGGCCATCACTTCACGGGCTGGAACACCACAGCTCAATGCATGGACGTGATCCCGATAGGTACTGCATACGTAGTCTGTGCTTTGACGCATCGCACGAATAACGCCCGTTGCAACTGCCTCTTGACCATTGTAAAGATGGACAAATCCAAACATCTTGCCGCGATAATACATCTCGGCACATTTGTCCTCGAAGGTCCGCCCTAGAACCATATCCTCATACAGCATCAACCCTTCGTCTCGGGTGATTTGAGCAGGTTCGACAGACTGAGCCGGATATATGCGTTCGTAAGCCATGGGTGAAGTCCTAACTCGCTGAAAACTGCAATGCTTAAACTGTCCGAAACTGAACCCCTAGACCGTAGATCCAGATCATTCACTACGCAGTTAACCACAATATCGTAAAACTTTATCGTAAAACCTTGTCTCCCGTCATCTTTCGATTTCTCCACGTCGCCGGAAATATATTTTCAGCATAAATTTTAATGATTCGATGAGATGGCGAGACCAAGTGCCCGAGTCTGCTCGGACCATGTATGATATGTCTAAATTTTGAAAGCTTTCAATTTTGAATATTCACCCCATAGTTAATCAAAAGAGCTGATTATTAAAGACGACGTGGGCATCACCATTCTGAATATTGTTAGGCAATTACTGGGGACCTAGACTGTGCGCATACCGCTTGATTACTACCGAATTTTGGGTTTACCGATTCAGGCTCCTGCTGAGCATCTGAAGCAAGCTCATGGCGATCGGACCCACCAGATGCCCAGACGGGAATATTCGGCAAATGCGATCGGGGCGAGACGGGCGTTGTTGGATGAGGCCTATGCGATACTGACGGACTCCGATCGGCGTTTTGACTATGATCAGCGTTTTTTAGCAACAGCCTACGACACAGAATTATCCACCCTAGACTCGGGCAGCAGTCGCCCTGAAACACCGGACCCAACCCCTCATATTGACATTACTGACGAGCATTTAGTCGGGGCATTACTAATTTTACAAGAGCTGGGAGAATATGAGCTGGTTCTCAAAGTTGGACGGCCCTACCTCAGCAGTGGTCGCTTGGGGAATGGATCGAGTAGCCTGAAAAATGGACAATTTGGCGATCCCAACATTGCCTTGGCTGACACCGTTTTAACGATAGCCCTAGCCTGCCTTGATTTAGGTCGTGAACATTGGCAGCAGGGACAGCACGAAACCGCCGCTGAAGCCCTTGAAACTGGCGAAGAGTTGTTGGTCCGAGAGGGATTGTTTGCGGGGATTCGGGGGGAGATTCAGTCGGACCTTCTACGACTTCGCCCGTACCGGGTTCTAGAGCTTTTAGCATTGCCGGATCAGCAGTATCCGAGCGATCGGAAAAAAGGATTGAAACTCCTTCAGGAGATGCTGCGGGAACGCGATGGCATTGATGGCGCGGGCGATGACCAGTCGGGCTTGAGCATTGACGACTTTTTACGATTTGTGCAGCAATTGCGCGGATATTTGACAGCGGAAGAACAACAAATTTTGTTTGAGGAAGAAGCGCGTCGCCCCTCGGCTGTGGCCACTTACCTTGCGATTTATGCGCTAATTGCCCGTGGATTTGCCGATCATCAGCCTGCTTTGATTCGCCGCGCTAAGCATCTACTCGCCAAGCTCAGTGCCCGTCAGGATGTCCATTTAGAACAATCCGTCTGCGCATTGTTGCTCGGCCAAACCGAAGAAGCTAATCGCCTTCTAGAACTCAGCCAAGAATATGAACCGATCGCCTTCATCCGCGAACATTCCCACGGATCTCCCGATTGGTTGCCGGGATTGTGTCTCTATGCGGAGCGCTGGCTGGGCAGTGAAGTGTTTCCCCACTTTCGCGATCTGTCCCAGCGCCATGCAGCCTTGAAAGACTATTTTGCCGATGAAAAAGTGCAGATTTATCTCGAAGAACTCCCGGCTGACCCTTTAGAGCAAGCTCAGCGTCCAGCGATCGTCTTCGTGGGCCGGGAGGATGTCTGGAGTGACGTGTCCGCCGTTCGCCCGAGCAGTTCAAGCTCAGGTAGTTCAAGCTCAGGTAGTTCAAGCTCAGGCCATGCGCCCCGATCGTCTCTAGAGTCAGTCAGTGTTGGGGGCGGACGCGGCCCCCTCCAGTTCGAGGACTCAGCCCCAATTCCAGAGGCAACTGTCCTAGATCGCCAAGGTAAAGACCAATCGCAATCGTCCAGTCGCAAGAGCCGAGTTAACGCAAAAAGTACCCAAAAAAGTGCAGCCTCGAATCTACTATATGTTGCTCCCGTCGTCGGTGCTATGGCCGCTAAAACAATCGATGCTATTGGCGCTGGAGCCACGCACAATTCCGCCAGCGAGCCAAACGTAAAAGCCCCTCGTCATCCCCAATCGGACGCTCGCCCTCGCCGTATCAAAGGTACGTCCCCGCGTCGCAATGCAAAATGGCACTATTCATGGCGATATCCAATGTGGTTTCCTTGGGCGCTGGGCTGCTTAGGCGTGATGGCGATCGGGCTGGGCCTCGGGCGACTCAGCAAAGAATATGCGAACCTCAATCCCGCCCCAACCCCGGTCCCGATCGTCACCACCACGCCAATCGTCATCCCTAACCAACCCATCCCGATTCAGGGCGATCTAAACAATGCAACCGCAAAGCAAGTCCTTGACCTATGGTTCACGGTAAAAAAAGCGGCGATGGGATCCGGTTACTCCAGCAACCAGCTTGAAAAAGCCCTGATGGAGCCAAAACTCTCCGAGTGGCAACGCTCGTCATCCGAAGCCCAGCGCGATGGTGCCCATGTGGAATATGAACATGCGGTTGACATTAAGAAAGTTGCGGTGAGCACGACCAATCCCAATGAAGCTTTAGTGACAGCGAATATTCGTGAACTGCGCAAATATTATGAAGGTAACACCATCAAAGACCAGCAAACAGATGACTTGACGGTGCAATATACCCTGTCGCGTCAAAACAACCAGTGGAAAATTTCGACCTGGCAATCGGTGCAATCTTAGTCTTAGTTTCCTCCCCAAACTAAACGAGTTGCCCCAGTTACTGCCCTAGCCCTAGACTTTGAAATTCAGTGAAAATGACGATCGTTGTTGCGGAGAATCATGGTTGATACGCTAATACATGCCTACACGCCCCTGATTGTCTGGGTAACGGTTGGAATTCTATTACTACGGATATTGCCAGGGGAAACGCCCTACTGGCTTGGACGAGCGTTGTATTGGTTTGGAGTACCGTGGCAGATTTTTGACTTGTCGCGCCACAGTAAGATCTCCGGAGAAATTGGCCTTGCTCCAGCCATTACTGTCGGCACCTTAAGTTTGGGATTACTGATTGCGTGGGTTGCGTTGCAGTCCCTTGAATTTGTAAAACATCGATACGAATCTCAAAAGGCGACCCTGCCTTTGTTATTGCCGACTTACGAGCATAGCCAATATGGGCCATTCATTATTGCGGCCATGTTGGGCAATACGGGGTTTGTTGGCTTAGGGATTTTGCCGACCATTTTAGAGCCATCGGCCTTTAGCTGGGCCGTATTTTTCAGTTTGACGCAGAACATTATTGGCACCTATTTCATTGGCGTACTGATTGCTAGTCATTTCGGTGAACGAAAAGGCAGTGACTCCGGATGGATTCTAGCCCGCGACATCTTGACCGTGCCATCGCTTTGGGCTTGTGGACTTGGCTATTTGAGTCGAGGAACTGTTTTTCCGGTGAATGTTGAAACGTTTGCGAGTTCATCGCTAATATTTGTTGTACCCATGTCTTTTTTGTTAATGGGGCTGCGGTTGGCCCAGATTAATGGCTGGAAAAGTTTACGCAATGCTGTGGTGCCTGTAGGGTTGAAAATGGTGGTGCTGCCCGCACTCGTGGGTGTGGGGACATCATTTTTGGGACTGACGGGCGATGTAAGGTTGGGCTTGGTGTTAATGGCGGGAATGCCTAGTGCATTTGCGAGCTTAATTCTGGCAGAAGAGTACGATATGAATCGGGACTTAGCCGCGAGTAGTATCGCCCTCAGTACCATTGTTTTGCTCTTTATGATTCCAGTGTGGTTATGGATTTTTTAAAGTGCGTTAATGTACGGAGTTATCCATGAACCTAGGCAAAATCTTGTTAATCGAAGATGAAGAACTCATCCGGGAAACCGTTGCCCTTGCTCTCACCGAAGAAGGCTATGACGTAACCACGGTGGCGGACGGAAAAACTGCCTTGGAAATCCTTCGTCTCAATCCCCCGAACCAGGATAGTACGCCAGAATTACAGCCTGATTTGGTGATTTTAGACTTAATGCTGCCTAACATTAATGGACTTGATTTGTGTCGGCTCTTGCGGCGACAGGGTAGCACCGTCCCGATTTTGATGCTGAGCGCTAAGGGGACGGAGACCGATCGGGTCGTGGGCTTGGAAGTCGGTGCAGACGATTATTTGACTAAGCCCTTTGGGATGCGAGAATTAGTGGCCCGCTGCCGTGCGTTGTTGCGTCGCCAGCACCAGTTTCAGCCGCCATCCTCGACAAATAACACCCATAACAGTGGATCGATCGTGGTCCCTGAGAATCTCCCCAAAGCGTCACCCAGTCTTTCATACCAAGACATTGGCATGTATCCAGAAGAGTGCCGGGTGATTGTCCGCAATGTCGAAATCAATTTATCTCCCAAGGAATATAAGATCTTAGAATTGTTTTTACGCCATCCCAAACGGGTATGGTCTCGAGATCAACTTCTAGAGCGGGTTTGGGGCCATGACTTCATTGGTGATAGCAAAACCGTGGATGTTCATATTCGTTGGTTACGTGAAAAACTCGAACTTGATCCCAGCCGTCCCATTCACTTAGTCACGGTGCGAGGCTTCGGCTATCGACTCGGTTAAATATATCGCTTGAACCATGTCGCTTGAACCATGTCGCTTGAAACATGTATTGCAGCTTGCGCTAGAAGAGCTGATTGCTGGAGTACGCTAATCTATACTTTCTTTGCGATCGTTCAGTTGACCAGAAATTTAAGTGGAGTTTAGGTAAGCGTTTTGGTGGAATTCTTATTCGGATTGGGAATCGGGAGCTTGGGGCTGCTGATTTATCGGATGCGTTTGTTAAAGACCTTGCAACGAGCCAACAACAGCGTCAGTCAGAACTGTCTGGGATCCCAATTTCAAACTAAGGCGATCGAGGACCGTGAGGGTTTCCATAAGGATCTGAACCGTAGCCGATCGTCCGACACAACCACCCGATCGGTATCCGTCACATCCCAGCTTCTCCGCTCTCTGGAGCTATTACGACAACGCAATCTTTTTTTAGAAGAACAAGTCCTGAACTGGAAGGCGATCGTCTCGACCTTGCCCGTTGGCTATTTTCAAGTGGATGAAGATAATCAATTGATTTGGAGCAATTCGCCGGCCCTTGAATTGCTCGACATTCAGGACTACGACATGGATAAGCCTCGGTTGCTGCTGGAAGTCGTGCGATCCTATGATTTAGATTCATTAATTGACGAGGCCCGGTCGAGGAATCGAGTTTGTCAGCGCGAATGGAACCATTATCCCGTTTCGGTAAATGTCGCTCACGTTACCAGCCCAACGGTTCATCCCTTACGGGCTTATGCGTTGCCACTTCAAGGAGGGAATCAAGTGGGCGTGATTTTGGAAAGTCGTGCAGAAGCCCAAACTCTGTCGCAGCAACGCGATCGGTGGACATCAGACGTAGCCCACGAATTAAAAACCCCGCTCACCTCCATCCGTCTCGTCGCTGAAACATTACAATCTCGCCTAGAGCCGCCATTGCGAACTTGGGTCGATCGATTATTGGTGGAAAGTATTCGGCTTAGTACTTTAGTTCAGGAAATTCTTGACCTGAGCCATTTAGAAACCGCTGGCACCCGGCCTTTAAAAGCAACCGTTATTGATTTGCCTGAATTAATTCGATCGGCGTGGCTGACCTTAGAACCGATCGCCAGTGCCAAGCTAATTACCCTGACGTATAAAGGACCAGACGCGCTGCGGCTTCAAGGTGAAGATGCACGATTACATCGAGTCTTGGTTAATCTCCTCGACAACAGTATTAAATACACATTGCCCGAGCGCCCTATTTTGCTTCAGCTTAGTTTGATTCAAGATTCTGCCATGATCAATGGAAACGGCAGCACCGAGTTAGATGCAAAACTACGTACTACCGCGACCTTGATTCAAATCGATTTAATTGATGGCGGCGTGGGGTTTTCAGAAGAAGATTTACCGTTTGTATTTGAACGATTTTATCGAGCCGATCTATCGCGTTCTAGAAGCCCTGAAACCTACGTATATGGCCAAGAAGTATATGGCCAAGAAAAGAAATCCATCATCGCAAACGAATCTCTTTCTTCGCGTCCCCAAACCCAAATCCCGATTCAACCATTTCAACCCAGCAGCGGCAGTGGTCTCGGGCTAGCGATCGTCCGTCAAATTGTGGAGTTACACAAGGGAACGATCACGGCCCGCAATCATCCCGAAGGTGGCGCTTGGATACAGATTCGGTTGCCGCAGAAATAATAGAAATTCTGCTTTGCTCGGAATTCTATGGGGATTTAAATCGATCCGCTAACCACGCCGCGCCTGTAATTTTCGATAGACATCTTTAATATCTACATGGTGTGCCGCTAGTCCGACCATGGTGTGATAGAACAAATCTGCGACTTCCCCAGCAATATCATCTTTGTCATTATCTTTGAATGCCATGATTACTTCCGCGCATTCTTCACCCACTTTTTTTAAAATACTATTGTCTCCGCCTGCCAAAAGTTTGCACGTATAAGATTTTGGATCGGGATGATCGCGCCGATCGCAAATCACCTCAAACACTTGCGACAAGGTATCTGCTGGAGGGGCAACCACCGCGCCATCAACTTGATGGAAACAGCTTCGGGCACCCGTATGACAAGCAATATCGCCCACTTGCTCCACGGTCACCAATAAGGCATCACTGTCGCAGTCATAGCGAATTGTTTTGACCTTTTGTTGATGACCGGAGGTTGCACCTTTATGCCAAAATTCCTGACGCGATCGACTCCAAAACCACGTTTCACCGCTTTCTAACGTCTTATTTAACGACTCAGCATTCATCCAAGCCATCATCAGCACGGTGCCATCTAGGTGATCTTGAACGATCGCAGGCACTAACCCCTGATCGTTGTATTGAATCCGATCGACCGGAACTGAACCTATAAGATTTTTCTGCACAACAGCCATACCCTTCTCGACTCCGATCGCATTTGCGAGATCTTCAATAATTTAGAGACTTAAACTAGCATAAGCCACTTCGCAGAAGACTTCGACATCCCTTTGCTATATCGCCGTCACACCCCAACCACATGCAGCAGCCATTCTAAATGCACCACTTTCTCATTCATAACGTCGTTATTCCCTGATCCCCTGTGCCAAAATTTAAACTCTCCCTTGCCACCGCTAGCACCGCCCTAATCGTGACGATTGTCCTGATGAGCAGTGGCCTATTTCTGGCTGTCTTAGCGGATGGCATCGACCTGCTCGACGGTCCCCGCACCGCATCAGCCTGCACTCAAACTTGGCCCATTGCTGTTCCTAGTGACATCATTCCAACCGTCGTGAAACCTTCCAAAATCGTGGTCCAACCTTGGAAAGGCCGTCACCATGTTTACGCCGAATTCCCGCTTCCCAGTCACAGCTATTATGTCAACGATCGTTTTCGCGTCAACTTCGGTAATTTAGGTGATTTTTGTGGGGGTGTCACCTCTCCGGATAATCCTAATTCTCAGCCCGTTGCGATCGCCCGTCTTCGGACTCGCACAGCACTTTGGCTAATTTCTCAAGGTCAATTAAATGCGTTAAATCAAGCCCAAAATTGGCAATTGGAAATTATTCCAAGAGAAAAACTTGCCGCTGATCATTCAGGATTTTAAAAAAACGATCGGCTTTTATCTAGGATTTCTCGATATTAGATTGATTTAACAACTCAATTTTTATTCATAACAAAGTAGATGACTTTCAAATCAATTTATAAGTCTACGATCGTCTTGTAATAGGGTGATTTTTCGAGTATTTATTCCAACTTCTAAATGAATTAGAATAATGCAAACTCTCACGAAAGAGTACCTAATATTCAAGATGGCGATCGATCGTTGCTTAATTTTTAGGGTTATATAAAATTTTCTGTGGGCAGTGGAAGGAAATTCGGACGGTTGAACAGCAATATGCGATCGCGTTATCCCGGCAGATTAAATGATCAGGGGATTTACCTGAGACGATCGCATGTTGCTGTTGTGGGTGAGTTATACCAAGTCCATAAATAAATGCTACATATCCTGGCGAACCGTGCCCCAACCCCCTGATCGTGGCCTTGTGCAATTCAGCGATTTACGAAAGTTTTACGGAATTTACTCTGTGGAGTAGGTATAACTAGATATACTGTCCTACGAATTCATCATGTTAGAAACCCTTTCGCTGGCTTTGGCAACTCCGATCGCAAAAATTGTGTTGGATAAATTTTATGAGGGCTGTGGGAGTAAGCTCGGGGAGAAGGCGATCGCGCTGGCGACGGCTCCGATCGAGAAGCTCGGGACGCTGGTGTGGGAGAAGTGCTTTAAGGGAAAACCGGGGACGACGGAGTTGTTGGAGGCTGCGGCGAAGGGGTCTGAGGCTGAGTTGATGCAGGTGAAGGCGTATTTGTTGCGGGCGTTGGAGAATGAGGAGTTTGCGGCGGTGGTGAAGCCGATCGCCCAGGAGATTCATCAGACGATCGTGCAGATTGATGATGATAGTTTGATGATTCAGCAGAATTCGGGCGGGACGAACTTTATGACGAAGACCGGACCGAATAATACGAATTTTTTTGGTGGAGTGCACAAGCATTCTTAATGGCGTTGTCGTCTTGTGGTGTGAATCAGTCCTTTTAACTTTCTTGAATCCTCATGACCCAATCAAATGCTGGCGGAACGAATTACCAAGTTCAGACGGGTGAGAATAATAAAAACTTCTACGGTGGAGAACATACTCACAACTATCCTCCGACACCGGATGAGATTGTGGGGGTGCCGCAGAATCTGCCGTTTAGTGGGACGGCGAAGTTTGTGGGGCGGGATGAGGTGCTGAAGCAGGTTCAGGCGGAGTTGATGGCGGGAAGTCGATTGGCGATTACTGCGATTCAGGGGATGGGGGGAATTGGGAAGACGGAGTTGGCGTTGCAGTATGCGTTGAAGTTTTCGGGGTTCTCCTAGAATTGCCGTGGTCGGCATCCAGATATAGCGTTCATCGATTGGCTGTAAAATCAAGATGTTAGCCAGCAAGCGAGGGGCCTCATGGAGAATCAGATTCACATTCCACTCGATTTACCGGATGTCCGCCT
>JAPLHZ010000016.1 GCA_026389365.1 Cyanobacteriota bacterium | reverse complement strand
TGTGAATCGTCTCTTTCAACGCCTCACTCTCGACCTTAATGGGTATACGCGATTTCCAGCAACCTAAATTCCCTAGGATTGTCAATTGCCTTCAAACCACATCTAGCGTCCTCCACGGGAATTCTGGGAGAACCATATTTAGGTAGGGGAATCCGATCGGATTGGGGTGGATTAAGGGGTGCCGAAATGTCGCAAAATATAGGGCACAAAGGCGTTCCAATCACCCCAATTTACTATGGCAACCGTTCTAGAACAGGGTAATATCTCGATCCATACCGAGAGTATCTTCCCTATTATCAAAAAGTGGCTGTATTCCGACCATGAAATATTCCTGAGGGAATTGGTCTCGAATGCTGTTGATGCGATGAAGAAGCTGAGCATGGTGTCTCGGTCTGGCGAATATGCGGACGATGCTGGAGACATGGAAATTACGATCACAATTGATAAGAATAAAAAAACGCTGTCGATTTCGGATACCGGAATTGGAATGACAGCCGACGAAATCAAAAAATACATTAACCAAGTCGCATTCTCCAGCGCTGAAGAATTTGTCCAAAAGTACCAAGCCACTAGTGACGAGCAAATCATTGGTCATTTTGGATTAGGGTTCTATAGCGCCTTCATGGTGGCTAGCCAAGTCGAAATTGAAACCCTTTCATATAAGGCTGACTCCCAGGCTGTTCATTGGTCTTGCGATGGTTCAACTAGCTTTTCGATTTCCGAGTCCGATCGGACCAAACGCGGCACCACAATTACCTTAACGCTGCTTGAAGAGGAGAATGAATATCTAGAAGACTATCGCATTCGCACCCTGGTGAAGACCTATTGCGACTTCATGCCATTCCCAATCAAATTGGTAGTCCTTGAAGAAGAAGCGGCGACTGAACCCGAACAAATCAACAAACAAATTGCTGCCTGGAAAGAATCTCCTAGCAATCTGACTGACGAGCAATATCTGGAGTTCTATCGTTACCTTTATCCTTATCAAGAAGATCCACTGCTTTGGGTTCATTTGAATACAGACTATCCATTTGTTGTGAATGGTATCTTGTATTTCCCAAAATTGAAGCCAGATGTTGATGTCACGAAAAGTTCGGTCAAACTCTTCTGTAATCAGGTCTTCGTCTCTGACAATTGCGAAGAATTCATTCCCCGCTTCTTGCTGCCCTTGCGCGGTGTGATTGACAGTACTGATATTCCGCTGAATGTATCGAGAAGCTTTTTACAGGCCGATCGGACTGTAACTCAAATCGGCAACTACATTGCTAAGAAAGTCGGCGATCGCTTAAAAGATCTATATCGTGACGATCGGACTAGCTATATCAAATCCTGGCAAGATCTAGGAACATTTGTCAAATTCGGTTCAATGAATGATGACAAATTCAAAAAGCAAATTGAAGACATTGTTCTTTTCCAAACCACATTAAAACCAGCCGATGCGCCAAAGGTTGAAGTTGAAACCGCAGAGGGGGATGTTTGGAGTAGTGAAAATTCCGGCAATACGGTTGATGGGAAAACTTACACAACATTGAAAGAATACCTCGATCGCAACAAAGGAACCCAAGAAAATCGGGTATTTTATTGCAATGATCCGATCGCTCAAGCCACTTATGTGAGTTTGTATCAATCACGCGGCATTGAAGTGTTGTTCTTGGATTCATTCATTGATAGCCACTTTGCAACGTTCTTGGAGCGGGAATATAGTGAGGTCAAGTTCTCCCGTGTGGATTCGGAGTTGGATGACTCATTAATTGAGAAAGATCAAACAGAAGCGATCGATCCAGAAACAAACGATACTTTGAGCGATCGGATTAAAACGCTATTTAATTCTGCTCTGAATAAACCGAAGTTAACCATTCGGACAGAAGCGATTAAAACTGATAATCCCGGCAGCACTCCTCCCGCTATGGTTCTTCTTCCTGAAGAGCAGCGACGAATGCAGGAAATGATGGCCATGATGCAGCAGCAACAAGCGCAATTCCCTGAAGAACATGTATTGCTAATCAACACAGCCCACCCATTGATTCAAAATCTAGCCACAATGCAAAAGAGCGGTTCGGCTGAATTGGCGGATACCATTTGTGAACATGTCTATGATTTGGCGTTGATGGCCCAAAAGGGATTTGATGCGGCAGGAATGAAGGCTTTTGTAGAACGATCGAATCAAGTCTTAACTGAATTGACCACTCATTAAGACTACTCATTAATTAATAGTTTGATTTTATAAAAAGGCTGGATATTTTTAGGAATGTTCAGCCTTTTTATATCGTATAAATATTAAACATTATCGGAAATTATTTTTTAGAGATTCAAAGCCTTGCTAGGCAAGGGCTGTAAATTCGCAAAACCCTATTTCCGATTAAGTCTATTAGGTATGAAAGCTTGCATTTGATCCAATCATCTACTTAACAAAACGTAATCTTTGGCCGTAACGATTAAGGACTCGTGATACAATTTCGGTAGAAATAACCTGATGTTTGGGAAGGAATAAATACCATGGAAGCAATGATGCTGTTGGCAAAGCTGCCTGAAGCCTACGCGATGTTCAATCCCCTCGTGGATGTCCTCCCGGTCATTCCGGTGTTCTTTTTGCTGCTAGCCTTTGTCTGGCAAGCTTCTGTTGGGTTCCGCTAAATGGTGTCGCCATTTAGTTGACGGTAAGGGACGATCGAATCGATCGTCCTATTTTTATTGGGTGCGTTTCAATCGTGCGGTGAATTTCGTTACACTGAAGTGTGATCTTTACTGAGGTAAATCATGATTGAACAACTTTTAATCGCCGACGAATCCCTAATCCTTGACGAATCCGAAATTCCTAATGTCGATCATCTCGTTACCGAAGATGATGGCCCTGAAGCTTTATTATTTCTTGACGAGTCCCTAATCCCCAACGTCGATCACCTCATCACCGAAGACGATACACCTGTGGATAATTTTGCCTCCGCCAAACAGCAACGCCTTCTTACCAGCACTCTCTACAGTACTCTTGCCGATGTTATATTTCTAGCCGAAGCGAATGTTGCCATCTACCACACCGTTAAAAATCCACCGATCGTCCCCGATGTCTTTGTCAGCTTTGATGTCGAAGTCCCAGAAAATTGGCGGGAAAAACAACATCGTTGCTACATGCTCTGGAATTTTGGTAAACCGCCCGAAATTGCGATCGAGATTGTTTCTAATCCTGTCGGTGGCGAACTTGGTAAAAAGCTCGCTATTTACGAGAAGATGCGGGTCAGCTATTACATTGTTTATGATCCTAGCCACCAAATCAGCCCCGAAAGCTTACGTATTTTTGAACTCAGCGGACGGCGCTACCGTGAGATCGGCAGTCATTGGCTTGAGCAGGTGAACTTAGGATTAACGCTTTGGGATGGTGAATTTGAAGGCCGATCGGATAATTGGCTTCGGTGGTGCGATCGAGATAAAAATATTCTCTTGACTGGTGATGAACGTGCAGACCAAGAGCAACAGCGTGCAGACCAAGGACAGCTTAAAACTGAAAGAATTCAGCAGGCTGCGATCGCTCAATTCCTTAAGCTAGGACTTACGCCTAAGCAGATTGCCGAAACCTTGAGTTTGCCGATCGACGAGATTAATCGAGCCAGCGATCCTATTGCTGAGTAAATGAATTGCAGAAATGTCAAAACGTCTCGTTGTCAACCCATCTCCGCCGAAACCTACCATCAAACTTGTTGTCAAATTTTGAATCCTACGGCAACCATGGATATTGACTAAAATCAGGTTGACGCTTTTCGAGAAATGCCTTTTTCCCTTCCGCGCCCTCTTGCGTCATGTAATACAACATTGTTGCATTGCCCGCCAATTCTTGAATGCCCGCCTGACCATCACAATCGGCATTAAAGGCTGACTTAAGACAACGAATTGCGATCGGACTTTTTTCTAATATCTCCTGTGCCCATTGAATGCCTTCTGCTTCCAATTGATCGATCGGCACCACAATATTCACCAGCCCCATTTCCAGCGCCGCCGCCGCATCATACTGCCGACATAAATACCAAATCTCCCTTGCCTTCTTTTGTCCGACAACTCGCGCCATATAGCTCGCACCAAAGCCGCCATCAAAGCTCCCAACCTTGGGACCTGTTTGGCCAAAAATTGCATTATCAGCCGCTATTGTTAAATCACACAGCAAATGTAATACATGTCCCCCTCCGATCGCATACCCAGCAACCAATGCAATTACCACCTTAGGTATGGATCGAATTAATCGCTGCAAATCCAACACATTCAAACGCGGCATTCCTGACTCATCAATATACCCGCCATCCCCGCGCACACTTTGATCACCGCCTGCACAGAATGCATATTTCCCATCAGTATGCGGTCCTGCCCCGGTGAATAGAATCACTCCAATGCGAGTATCTTCGCGGGCATTGGAAAATGCTTCATACAACTCAATTACAGTTTTAGGCCGAAATGCGTTACGTTTGTGAGGCCGATTAATTACAATCTTCGCAATGCCATTCGCTTTAAAATATTGAATATCTTCGTAATCTTTAATGGATTGCCATTCTATTGTTTTATTCATGATTAAAGATTGTATTGACTCCTAAAAATTATGAATTGAGTTTATAGGTATATCGCCAAGTTTTATGATCGCGCAATTTGGCGATTTTGCCCTGAAAAAACAACTTAATGGCAGTGCGTGTTCTCACAAAATCTAACATTACAATTGAGCCACTTGGAGCCACAATGTTCTCGTACACCGGACCATACCGTTGTACCCGACTACAGTAAATACCCACACCTTCAACCGTCAGCAATGCCGGGGTCCATTGGGGAATTGAAGCTGGAATAATAAAAACACCAAAGACTTGATGTCGCCCAAACTTAGGATTGACACTTACTTTTTCAGCAGTGACCATAACCATTTTTCCAGATGAAGTCATGAATGCTTCTGTATCACAATTGGAATCACTATTTTGACCCAACGAATCTGCCCAAATTAAAACAGTTACGATCGATAACACTATAGAAATAACCACCGACCGTTTTTTCAAAGGCATTAGTTTATTGCAATAGATAAGAATTCCCGTAGCCAGCTTAATTAAGAAGACTACGGGAATCCCTATTGGAGTTCTACTTCTTCCACTTCGGAACCATATTAGTCGTTCCAGCATAAACCGCCGTATCGCCTAATTCATCTTCAATGCGCAGCAATCGGTTGTATTTCGCCACCCGTTCACTACGACTTAATGAACCTGTTTTGATTTGGCCTGCCCGAGTCGCAACTGCCAAATCTGCGATCGTAGTATCTTCTGTTTCACCCGAACGATGGCTGATGATCGATCGGAAACCATTACGGGCACCAAGGTCGATTGCTTGTAATGTTTCAGTTAATGACCCAATTTGATTGAGCTTAATCAAAATAGAGGTCGCTGACTTCTCATCAATGCCGCGCTGCAATCGTTCGACGTTGGTAACAAACAAATCGTCGCCGACCAATTGGACCCGATCGCCAATTCTTGCTGTGAGTTCTTTCCAGCCCGCCCAATCTTCCTCATGTAAGCCATCTTCAATGGACACAATCGGATAGGTTTCCGTCAACTTCACCAAGTAATCAATGGTTTCAGCTGAAGTATGCGCTTTGCTGTCAAAGGTGTAGGTTCCATCTTTGTAGAACTCACTGGCCGCCACATCAAGCGCGATCGCAATCTGGGTGCCCGGTTCATAGCCTGCATTTTTGATGGCGACCATTAACAAGTCAAGGGCAGCTTGGTTGGAGGCCAAGTTTGGTGCAAATCCACCTTCATCGCCCACGCCCGTCATTTGGCCTTGTTCTTTGAGCACTTTGCTCAGCGCATGAAACACTTCCACACCCCACCGTAGGGCTTCGCTGAAGGTGGGCGCACCAACCGGGACAATCATGAACTCTTGGAAGTCCACATTGTTGTCAGCGTGGGAACCCCCATTGATTACATTCATCAAGGGCACAGGCAACAGGTTTGCCAAAGGGCCACCGAGATAACGGTAAAGCGGGAGACCTAGTGAGGCCGCTGCTGCTTTTGCCGTCGCAAGAGACACAGCCAAAATTGCATTGGCTCCGATGTTTTTCTTGTTTTTGTCACTATCTAAGGCAATCATGGCTCGATCGATACGTTCCTGCTGGGTAGCATCCATATCCAAAAGCTCAGGGGTGATCAATGCCTCGATATTTTCGACGGCCTTCAGCACTCCGGCCCCGCCATAACGCTTAGGGTCGCCATCTCGCAGTTCATGGGCTTCAAAGGATCCGGTCGAGGCTCCACTGGGAACTTGAGCCAGTCCTTTTGCCCCGGAAAGCAGCGTAACTTCGGCTTCCACCGTCGGACGACCTCGAGAATCAAGGACTTCACGGGCAATGATCGAGTCGATCGCAGTATCCTGTACATCAAACATAGAAAGAAACCCTCTGAACTCGGCAGTACGTTAACGCTAGACTTCCATAATCCAAAGTTTAGGATACGTTGGAATGACCTGTTAGGAAAGATTTAATAGGGTTGTGAACAAAATCATTTTTGAAGGTTGAATTGTTATGCGGTTATTGCACACAATGTTACGGGTTAAAAATCTAGACCGATCGCTTTCGTTCTACTGTGACCAACTCGATATGACACTCCTCCGCAAGAAAGATTATCCCGGCGGTGAATTTACGCTGGCGTTTGTGGGGTACGGCGACGAATCGGAAAATGCAGTTCTAGAATTAACTTACAACTGGGGAAAAGAAGACTATACCCTGGGAGATGCCTACGGACATATTGCGATCGGTGTCGATGATATCTATGCAACATGTGCGGGGATCAAGGCCCAGGGAGGAAATGTGACTCGGGAGCCGGGACCGATGAAGCATGGAACAACGGTAATCGCGTTTGTGGAGGATCCCGATGGCTACAAAGTCGAGTTGATTCAGACGAAGGCTAAAGAAAGCTAACTAAGCCGTTTTTGGTCTGAGGATTTTTGGTCTGAGGATTTGTGGGGGTTTCCTATAAATCCTCTTCCTATAAATCGTCTAATGACGCGCCAAAAACTTCGTCTTCTAATTCCATGCGTTGCTCCATCTGTCGCAGAAAATAGCCCGTCAACATTGCTGAAGCCAACAACCCGGCCAGATTCTCACGATCGGTCGTTACTCGGACATTAAACCCTTCACTGGGCAATACACCCAACAGACCTTGCACATTGTGGGACACAATCTGTTTCGCCTGAGAACTGACGGACCTAGCCACTCGATCCAAGACTTCCGGCGATTGGAGTTGTAAGTATTTCAGCAATGAATTTGCATCCATCGCCTCCACATCACTGCGCAGAAAATTTGCATTGTCTGAATTAAATGACATTAGACCTTATCCAAGACAGTAAACAACACGGTTAAAACGCCATCATTAACAACGACGTAGTTGAAACGACATTGTACCCAATCTCTGCACGAATTACAGGCTGATCTCTGAGAGGTTTGTACGGTTTTCATCAGGTCGGACCGATCGGACCACCATCCCCCTCAGTTATTTATTATTCTCCACTTTTATTATTTTTCAGTTAAGGCCCAAGATCCATTCCAGTCATCCGGGGGCGGATTAGTTAGCCAGTGACGACAGCGTTCGATATGTAGGGCAGCGGCTTGATCGTGACGATCGATTTCCAACACGGTCGCAAATTGGCCAATAGCTTGGGCAAATCGACGTTTTAGATATAGATCGCGAGCAATTTGATAACACTCGACTACCTGCTGTTTTTGTTCAGGAATAGCTTCAGTTCTGAGGCCAAGGAGTTCATAAATCGCCACGGGCTGAGTTTTTCCCTTGACTCGAATGTAATCCAATTCCCTCGCCCAAATCCGATCGGCACAGGGGCGATAAGTAGTCTCGCTAATCAAAATATCGGTGCCATAGAGCTTGCTCGTACTTTCCAAACGCGCACTCAGATTCACCCCATCGCCGATCGCCGTGAATTCCATCCGCTTACTGGATCCAATGTTGCCGCTAATCACCACATCTGAATTGATCCCGATGCCAATTTTAATCTTAGGCTGTCCTCGGCCCGAACGTTTTAGGTTGAAATCCACGAGTCGATGGCGCATTTCAACAGCAGTCTTCACCGCCATCCACTGATGATCTTCCAAAGGCAACGGCGATCCGAATACCGCCATCAGGGCATCGCCAATATACTTATCCAAAATTCCCCGATTGGCAAATACGGCATCCACCATCACCTCAAAATACTCATTCAGCATTTCCACGACATCCTCAGCGGCTAAGGCTTCTGTCAAGGTGGTGTAGCTGCGAATATCCGAAAACATCACCGATACGTCCTTGCGATCGCCGCCCATCTTGGCCGCATCCGGGTTTTCCAGCAACTGCTCGGCCAGTTCCTGGGTCATGTACCGATACATCGTGCTTTTCAGTCGCTTAGCATCAGTGATGTCATCCATCACCACTACCACGCCTAAAATATGGCTGGGATCGTCTGTGGTGGCAATTGTATTGATAGCTAAATTAACGCTGTGTTGAGCGCCGCCATTCTCTGGAATCATGGTTTGATCAGGATAATATTGCTCCCGGTCTCTCTCTAATCTTGGATTTAAGGCCATCCCAATCCAGCGGCGGAAGTCGGCTCGTTCAATCCGAATTAAATCTGTTACGGCCAACCCCGCCAAGTTGCTGCTCTCGTCTAGGCCTAACAGTTTTTTTGCACTTTCATTGGCACAGACGATGTTGCCCTGATGATCGGTGGAAATCACCCCATTGGAGAGCGATCGGAGAATGTCGCGTTGGAGCTGTTCTTGTTGCTTAATGGTTTCAAACAGCTTTGCATTCTGTAGGGCAATACCCGCTTGAATGTTAAACGTGTGCATGAATTCCTGGTCGCTGCTGTTAAAGCTTGCTTGCCAGCATTCGGGGGCTTGGGGCCAGTCGCGAGGATCATACTTGGCATAGTCTCCTTGGCGACGCTTATTGACAAGTTGGGTCACGCCAATGAGTTCGCCTTCGGGATTGTGGACGGGCATACAGAGGAGCGCGCAGGTGCGATATCCAGTGGCTTGGTCAGTTTGTTTGGCGGTTTCGGCACCGGGATTATCGTACAGATCAAAGGAAATATTAATCGGTTCGCCCGTAGCCGCCACTTGACCCGCAAATCCCGTCCCGATCGGAATCCGCACTTCTTTTTGGCTGCCGTCCGCAACCATCAGGCGGGTCCAAATTTCCCCAGCCTCTTTATCCATTAGCCACAGGGTACTGCGATCGGCATTCATAAGCTGTTTGGCTTCATCCATCACCCGTCGTAAGGTATCACCCAAATCCAACCGACTTTGGCTCAACGATTGAGTCGCCATCATCAAGGAATGGGCAGCTCTTTGGCGTTGTGCAGCGATGTAGAACGATCGGGAAGATTCTAAAATTAGTCGAATACAAGGCGCAAATTCTCGGAAAATCGACTCGTCTTCTGCGGTAAACCCACCATAGTCAATCCGATCGGCCAGCAATTCGGTTTGGGGTCCTGATTCTTTTAGTTTATTAAGCCGGAGCTTATTAATTAATTGGACCACCGCCACCAGCTCGCCCGCTTCATTCAATAACGGCAGGGCCAGCATCGTGTAGGTTCGATATCCCGTTTTTTCGTACTGCTTTTTAGCTTGGTACGATCGTTCATCATTGAAAAAATCGAAGGGAATGTTAATGACTCGCTTAGTGTGAGCGACCTCCCCGGCAATCCCTTGATTAAAAGCAATGCGAATTTCGCAGGGGCGACCGTCGCTTCCAAGGATAGTGGTGTGAAGTTCGTTTTTAGTTTCGTCTAACAGATAGATTGTGGTCCGATCGGCATTCAGGAGTTCGCCCGTCTTTTCAGTAATGGACGTTAGCATTTCCTCCAAAATGCCATCAAATCCTTGCACGTCAAGTAGAGACAAGGTTTGATTGACAATGTTTAATTTATATTCGACATCAGTGACCACTTCCCGGAACCGATCGGGCGTTAGTGGTGCTAAGAATGATGCAAAACTCCGTCCAGATGTTAATTCATGATTCCCCTGAGTGGCTAATTGTCCTGGATCCGAATTGGGTAAATGCGAATTGGAATGCTTCATAAATGTTTGGAATACTCACACTTTAAGGTACCCAGACTGCCGAAAACCCGCGCTATTCACGGTTGACCCTTCCACTCAGCCGTCGATATACGGTTGCAAGAGCCAGAGAATCGCCGACATTGCCTGGAAACAGGACGACGGGTAACTCGGGAAACTGTGGATGAGTCTTCTCTGTACATACCATGGAAACTCCAGGACTGACTTGACCCAGTAGCCTTACTGTTCTTAGTGATAGTCCTTGACTTAAGGTGTCGTTGGAGGTGATCCCGCCTTTGCTAATCAAGAAGCCCAAGGTTTGGGGTAACTGCTTGAGAATTTCCATCAACAAAGTGGAAACGCATTCCCCAAATCGTAACCGTGTCTCCGCGTCATCAAAAGTTAACTCACCTCGACTGGTATAGATCACTAGAGTATGTCCTGCTGTATGAATTATGTCGGCTTTTTTCACTATTTCAGTCAACATTTCCTGAAATCCGATCGATGTGATGGTTGGGGCCGAGATCAGTTTCTGGATTTCGACTTCGATCCCGACCGCACCGGGGACTTTGAGCAGTTCTTTGAGTTGTTCGGTGGTTTTTGCAACATGAGACCCGACCAATACCGCGCCGGGTTTCCCAAAGCGTACATAGGCCACCATTTTATCGGGGGGGATCGGTTGTGGGGGTAGTTTTGCTAGGGCTGTGAGAATACTGGCTGCACTGCGAAACAAAAAGCGTTTGCCCAACTGCGCGGCGGTTAAGACATCTGCTGCAAATTGATCTAAATCTGATTGCACAAGGCCGTCCACGCAAGCGCACTGATTATCCGTTAGCGCTTTGAGCCGATCGACGACGCCCGCCCGAATGTCTTTTAAGACGAACCGATCGACTTGGTTGGCTTTAATCCGACCTGCGGTTTTTTCTTCGACGTAATCGGGTAAATAGCTATGGCTGTAGTGAAACACCGAGTCTTGAGCAAATTCGGTCTGATGAACGGGTGTATCGATCCCGTTGACCTTAAGATAGTGAATGCTGTCGATCGTAGTGCGGCCTCCTTCAAAAAAGGCAGGCACTAAAAAATGTGCATCAAATGGACCGAGTTCATCGGCAATAGCATCCGTTTCCACCGGGTAATGCCCGCGCAACGTCGAATCCGATCGGCTTACTACTAAAAAATCTTTCACTTGTTCAAGTGCGATCGCCTGCCGTAAATTTTGGCAAACTTCGCGAGTGATAGCGCGGGCATTGTCGGGCGTGAGCGATCGGGTATTGGTCAGCACAAAAAAAATCGGAGCCATATCGCGCAATCCTAGCCGCAGCGTCTCCACATCCCACTGCATTAATAACAAGCAGCTATGAACAGTTTGAGATCCCGTTGGATCGTCATCAAGTACGATTATTTTTGGAGCAGCGGATTGGGTAATCATAAGCGGCGCAAGAACGATAAGTTCTATCCTATCCCGATTTTCCTGCACCAACAGCCATAAAAATGGAGACCATTAATTTGGTCTCCAAGTCCTTGTTATTTCTATCAAAAATTAGAACCGATCGATCCTGTCGATCGGTTCGTTCTATTTCTTGATCGTTTTGGCCATATTTCGGAACATATCCATGCTGTCATCCGATTGACGACGTTTTTGAGCCTCTTCGTTGGATACAGTTGGGGCTTGAGGTGTAGGATCAGAATACGTTGGAGTTGCATTGCCAAAAGACGACGCTGAAGAAAAACTCGCTGCCGGAGTGAAAGAGGTCGGAACCTGCTTCTCAACACGCTTTGGAGTCAAATCTTTCCGGCTATCGTTAATTGACGACTTAAGCGCCGAAACCGTCACTGTCGTCTCAAAATGTTCTTCACCAGCACCTGCCGGAAAAGTCCGACGAATTGACTTAGGTGCTTTCATGTATTCCGTATCACCCATAGATTTTGCCGACTCCTCGTCGAGGAAAAAGGCATCCTTAGGTTGAGGATCTTCTTCTTTTTTACTAAACAGACCGAAAAAGCCAGCCATTTGAAAACTCTCCTAAAGACAACGTAACTATTTATTACGATATGACTTTAATTCTATCAATAAAATGCCGATCCTTAAAGGGCTTGGGGGTTTGTATTCTGGTTTTTTCATGGGCGATCGTTGTTATTAGTCTTCAAATCAGGATTTCATGATCTCAAACCATACTCAAGATGAGAATCGTTAAGTAATATCACGGGTTATCCTGATCGTTCCCAATGATATGTGTAATGACGATCTGCATAATTATCAGAGCTGAGATAATAGGAGTAATCAGAGATATTGACTGAGATAGATAAAAAAGGTAAACACTGTCTAAATTTGTCAATTCTCAGCTCGGATAAATCCCTTTAACCTGAATGGTGGTCGAGGATTCTATGATTCTGAATACTGTGACTCACGTCATGCCTTCCATCGCAACGATCCCAAGGCCTCCGATCGTCCGATCGGCTCACTTCAATAGTCTTTGGAGTAGTTCACTCTGGTTTGTCGGTATTACTGCTACAAGTCTTATCCTACAAATCGGTGACATTCAACGCTCAACCGCAGAAGCTGCGAATCGTCCAGTTGTTGAACAAGTCGAACTTGTCCGACAGCTTTTAGAAAGTGGAAAATGTCCAACCTGTAATTTAGGTGGGGCCGATTTACGGAATGCTCATTTGATCGGAGCGGACCTGCGGAATGCAAATCTAGAAGGTGCGAATCTGACGGGTGCGAATTTGGAAGGCGCAGATTTAACAGGGGCTACGTTAAAGAATGCAAATCTTACCGAAGTCAGGCTTAGTAATGCAGATTTACGCTATTCGGATTTGACCAATGCCAATTTACAAAGATCGATCGCCTATAACACCGATACCCGAGGGGCGACCTTGGTTAATTTAAATCTGGCTGATGCGAAAATTTGGAATAGTGGGATTAGTGTGGGTGGCGATGAGCCGATTAAATGATGCTTCCCCTAGCCCCCTTAAAGAGGAGGAACTAAAATTTAACTCAAAAAATGGGGAAGCGGATTTTAACTCCTAGTCCCCCTTCCCTTTAGCGCAGACTGCCCGTAGGGCGTAGGGGATTTAGGGGATCGTTCTTAACCACCCCAAATTTTTTCCAAAATCATTGATGGCGAAATATCTGAAACTTGTGGACTAGGTGACTTGATTCCAATGACCCGATCGGTTTGAGGCAACAATATCTTTGAGTCAGATGTGCTGCTCAAAAGCGCTAGAGTAAAGGATTTGGAGGCAGCGGCAAGGTGCATTTCTGGCCCTTCACAACAAAGTGACAAGCTCGCCCCTGCAAATAGTGCGACCGTTTGACCCAAACTTATGGGGCTTGCAACTTTGAGGCTGGGGAAGCTCTGGGTCAAGCTACTGACCCATTTGCCAGAAACTCGATCGGCTAAGACGATCGGCATATCGGGTTGTTTTTTCTGAAAATCCTGTATTACTGTGCGCCATTGGTCTGCTGGGTAGCTAGCCGTAGTATCGTCGCCTTGACCACAGATTAAGACGTAACCGCCCGCTTTTACTCCCAGCCGTCGCCGTTCGACATCGGCCCACTCCAAATCTTTAGCGGGAATATTGACGATTGGGTCTTTGAAAGGCTCACTAATACTTAAGCTTTTCAACACACTGTAATATCGTTTCGCCGTAGACTGCTTTGCGCTGTCAAGGACCACAGAACTAGTCATGTACAGCTCACTCGGACCAGCAGATGCGCCTACTCTTGTGGGAATGCCGCTGAGCCAGAGCAATAGTCCGGTAGACCAGCGATCGTCAAAAGAAAGTGCCACCTGGTACTCTCGATCGCGAATCATGCCGAGTAGATTCCCCCAATCCGCCAAACTATTGCGAGCTTGGAAATCAAAAATTACAGTATCGCGAACGGACTTACAGATGCCATACGCTTCCTTTGCACGCGGTTCAACCACCACATCAATCTGAGACTGGGGAAATTTAGCTTTAAGACCTTCGATCGTAGGAAAGAAGAGAATCTGATCGCTGATTCCGCCAGGGACAAGAGCAAGAATGCGCATAAAAAAATGAATATCGAATCTGCCGTACTAATTGTATGGGATTTATGGCCCTAACGAACCGAGGTCGCTTCGCTTAGTCGTTTTGTAATGGGTTCTGTAATAAAACTAAGGACTGTTTTTTTCCGGATGACCAGTTCTGCCGTGCCCGCCATGCCGGGAGAAAACTCAACTTCCTTGCCGTTGACCATCACAGAATTCTTATTGAGCTTGACTCGACACAAGAAGACAGGACCAGATTCTCGGCCCTGAGCGTCCTTCTCGACCACCCCATCGGCACTAACTTGGACAACCTCTCCTTCTACAATGCCAAACTCTTGGAACGAAAACGTCGCCAGCTTAATTTTGGCCCTCATTCCGGGACGAATATATCCAATGTCACGGTTTGAGACCTTGACCTCCATCACAATTTCCTTATTCATCGGGAGAATTGACAGGAGTTCCTCGCCCTGTTGAACCGGACCTTGGGTGACTTTTTGGTTATAAATTGTTCCATCGAAGGGAGCTTTTACCGTTTCTCGCTCTTGCTGTTGTTTTTTTGCGAGATCGAGTTCACCTTTTTTCTTAGTGAGTTCTTGCCGCTGAAGAATAAGCTGACTCAGGGTTTCGCTTTTGCGTTGGGGGGCTATTCCTTCTGCGACATTTTGAGAGGATTGGTAAAGATTGCTGGGTTTGATCGAGGCGGGCCTGTTGGGCTTCGATTTCGCGGCCTAGGGTGGTGATTTGGTTGTCGGCTTCAGTGACTTGGTTGCTGGCGGTTGTAATTTGGTTTTCGGAGCTGTTGACTTGGTTCCGAGCGGAGTTGACCTGATCGACCGCATTCAGATATTCAATGTGTGACACCGCGCGGCCTTCATTTAAGACACTCAAACGCTTTTCTTTGGTTTGGGCATTTGCGAGACTTACTTTGGCAAATTCTACGGCTTTCTGAGCACTACCTAAGGACTGTAACGCGTTGGCTTTTGTGGTGCGGGCACTTTCGATGTTTTCACGAAACCGCGACAGACGAGCTTGGGCTTCATCGATCGCCGCCTTTTTGCTGTTGGCATCATTTGTGGCTGCCGATTGCTTACTTTGCGTATCTTGTTGACGGGCGGCAGCGAGTTGATTTTGCTCGATATTATTCGATGCGATCGTGCCTTGGTTCTCAGCCTCTAGACGCGTAATATTATCTTCAATTTTTTGAATATCTTTTTGGATCCCGGCGACGCTGGTTTGGCTGGTGCCGGGATCAATGTTCACCAAGACTTGGTCTTTTTTTACTGCATCGCCCGGTTTCACCATGACACTCGAAACACTGCCGGGGGAAAGCGATCGTACAGGTCGCACCTCTGTGGAAGGGATGAGCTTGCCTTCCGCCGTCGCGACTTCATCAATTTGGCTAAGCTGTGCCCAAGCGATCGCCCCAAACACTACTGCACTAATGGTCCCCGCTAATAATCTGGTATAGAGCGGGGGCAATTCTTGTACTGCTTTGCCAAGTTCGTAAGACAACGTCTCTTCAGGGTTGGCCATTTGTTGGCGAAGTTGACGAGACTGGGCCGGGGAAGCCGAAATGGAAGCCTTCATAGTAAATTTAAGTCTAGACGGGTTAAACACGATCGGTTTTATACCGAACCATTATCAGGGTAGCCCAATTCTTCCTGTTGCGGTTCCATTCAGCAACAGGGACAAAAATAGGCACAACTTCCAATTTTAGAATCTGTGCCTACTAGGGGGTTGATAAAAATCAATGAACTAGTCTGAGCTAGAATCCGATGATGGGTATTTAGTGATATGTTCCGCCTCAGGACAGTCGTCTGAAACCAAAATATCCACATCGCCCTTGGGTACGGAGGCTAATTTTTGGGTTATGGATCCGATACTTTCTAAGCGAATCATCTCTTCCCAAGAACAGACTTCTTCTTCTTCCTCGGTTTCATAACGCACGGTAATTAAATCACCTTCAACGTCCAAGACTCTAGCGCGCTCAATCCATCGCTGCTGATCTCTGAGGAAAATCCAAACCTCACGACCATCACTACAAATTTGATTTATTTTTCTATGCAACATGTTAAGTCCTCCTGAAACTATTTTTCTGCAAAACAACGGTGTTGCCAGACATCCACTGGCCATTCACGACGAGGTTGTACAGGATCTCATCCATGGTTTGAACGTTGGAAAAGCGTAGATGTGAGAGACATCGATAGTACAAGAGAACGATTGTTTGGAAAGCACCCGGCGATCGGAAGCGAACTCATAGATCGGATCATGTTTCATAGATAAAAGATTACTACCATTGTAACGATCGTTCAGGCAACGTGCTGAAATTAATTGCTAATTTCAGATTGATTTCATACTATTTTATATTATTTTTATAATCTGTTTTAATCATCACCTGAAAACTGCCACTTAAATCTGCCGTCTGAACTGCCCTAGGGCAGCCACCGAGGCAATAATCCTGGAATATTTAAATCCACGGGATCGATCGGTTTTGTCAGGTCTTCCCCCAAGGGCAGCAACCACAGTCGGCTGGTTTGGATTGGCTGGCCGTCTTGGGTCACAGCGGCCACCTTCTGATCCAACAGAATTCCCACATTATCGGGCGACAGGCTGATCTGAGATCCCCGTTGATCCTCTAAGCGTAACAGAGGGTGAATAAACGGTGGCTGAATGGAGGTCTTTACAGATTGTTCCTTTTGGATGTCTGCGATGTCGATCGCTGCGATGTATGGCTTCTCTACGTATTGGTCACCGCTGATTAATTCTGTTAGCAAACAAAAAAGTGTACGGCGATTGGCAGAAAATTGTGCCTTTAAAATCGAGCCTGTGGTTTTAAAAATTTCCGTCTCAGTGCCTTGATTGCTGACCAGATAAAGCGATCGGGTAAAGTCGGTATTAAATTTTACCATCGCCGCCGTGCTGCCATCCGTACTCATACCTAGCACATTGCCAAACTTTGGTAAGAACGACAAAGATTCACTTTTCCCGTCTTTTTCTTCTGATGTTCGATCCAGATTCACCACCGCGATTCCTTGTCCTTGCGCCACCACCAGCGCCTGACTATCGGGCGTAATCAAAAATTCCCCCGTCGGTTGGTCGAACTTCAAGGCTTCTGGGGGCTGCTCGGTGCTGAGGCGAATTACCCAAGGGGTGGATTGGGTTTGGTCTTTTCGGTTAACCCGCTGCACGACGGCGATTTTACCATCGGTTGATAGGTCGAACTTCAAAAGCTGAAACTCACGATTGTCCAGCACTTTAGTCACCTGCCTCGCATCGGCCACCACCGGAATATCGTCGCTCGGGGTATTAATCCGCAGCCCGGTGGTGACGGTGTATAGCTCTTGTTCAACTAAGGATGTCGGTAGCCTAGGATTGGCCGATCGCGCTGTAGCTGAAAACAAAATCCGATCGCCCAGAGGATAGGGTTTAAAGTCAAACACAGTTAAATTGGGGGGGCTGAGTACTATTTTCTGGTTTTGGGTCAGATTCAACATCACCAATCGCCCTTCTTCCTCGCCCTCTGCACCAATGTAAGCAAAACTCCGATCGCGGGTTTTAAATGAGGCTTGAAATGGTTGCATTGTTTCGTGATAATCGCCCGAGCGAAACCGATCTTGCCCGCCCTCAACTCGTACCTGAAAACGCTCACCGTAGGGCAATGGACGATCCAAAGTATAAAAAAGTTTACGTCCCGACCAACTCGATCGGCCTGAGACCGGGATGGGTTTTAAATTCTTATCTTCACCTGTAAAAAACTTGATATTTTTCTCAACGCTCCCAAAATCCATCGGACGATTGAAACTAATCTCCAGGGCCGTATCTTGGGCACCCACTTGTCGATCGGCCCAGTTGAACGATCGCACTTGAGGTTTGCCGCGATAGCCCAACAGGAGCAGTCCCACAATTAGTACGGTGAGCACAAAAATTAGGCCGATCGCCGCCCGGTCGAGCCGTAATGGGAAACGGCCATCATTGGGGTGCGATCGAGTGTTTTCAGGTCGCGAAGGATTCAAAGTCAATTACCCTCTCAAAGCATTCAATGTTCTTCATGTTAAAAGACAAACGTTACTTCTAACTTCACAAACGGGCACTCTATGAACTAAGTCGGCTACACGCATCAGAAATGGGTTAAGTACCTCGAATGAACCTAGAACCGAATTCATCACAACCCTCACTTCATCCTATCTCAGTCAATTGCGCGGAGATCAACTGGGAAGAGCACGCTCCAAAAATTTCCCTCGATAGCGCGCTGTGGACAGACGAGAGCTTAATTAATCCGATCGAAACGTCCGCCATGGAAGAAACGCCTGCCTTTAATTCAACTGAATTTAAATCGGTGACTCAGAATCGGGACAGGAACGATCGCGTCGATTCCCCCTTTTTTCGTCACGATCGGTCTCAAGAGATTCATGCGGATTTGGTCAAGCCTCAACCCCATTATGTTCAAGGGGTAATTCGAGGACAGCAAGCCTACATCATCACTAATCTTTGTAATCAGGTCTCCAGCACTCTGTTTCAGCCCCAAATGACTTGGAGCATTGGCCGTAACCGTCAAGCGGCGATTCCCCTGCGCGATCGAATGCTGTCCCGGCACCATGCTGTGTTGATGTACGTGCGAAATGCGGGGTTCCATCTCCTGGATTTGAACAGCATGAATGGTTCCTATATCAATGGTGTTCGGGTCGAAAACCGGGTCAGTCTGAAGGATGGAGATTTTGTTCGGGTGGGGAACACAGAATATTTCTTTTTTGTCAGCAATGGATATCGCAACTTAGATCCGCTCCATTCAGAAGTTTTAACTCGTCTGGTCAATCCTGAGGTAAAGTCTCCCCATGTGGACTACTCAGAACTTAAAGAAGAGATTTCATTCAATCTCAATCGAGGCTAAACGGTCACTATTCTTGAGGCGAAACGCTCACCAGTCTTGAGAACAAGGTACACTAGTCCAGTTATTTTCTGCCGCTGCGGGCGATTTGGGACTATGCCGTCTTTTTTGTTGGAAGTTGGAACTGAAGACCTCCCTGCGTCGTTTGTGGCGGATGCGTTGAAACAATGGGAACGTAAGATTCCGAAGAGTTTTACGGATCTTCAGATCAATCCCACTCGTTTTAAATTCTATGGAACTCCGCGTCGGTTAGCCGTATTGGTCACGGGGCTGCCCTTGCAACAGGCCGACCAAACCGAAGAGGTTAAGGGACCCAGCGTTCAGGCTGCGTTTAAAGATGGAGAACCCACCAAGGCCGCCCAAGGATTTGCCCAAAAACAAGGGGTATCGGTTGCAGATTTTCAGGTGCGATCGACTGAAAAAGGCGATTTTATTTTCATCACTAAGCGGTTAGCAGGTCGTTCCGTGTCGGACCTGTTGACGGAGCTGATTCCGACTTGGGTTATGGGTCTTGAGGGAAAGCGGTTGATGCGATGGGGGGACGGTGATGTTAAGTTTTCTAGGCCATTGCAGTGGCTGGTGGCGATGTTGGATGGGGATGTGTTGCCTGTCACTTTGAGCAATGGCGCAGAAGCTACCTACAAAAGCGATCGAATTTCAGCAGGTCATCGGGTCTTGCATCCTGAATGGATCTCGATTCCGACTGCCGAGTCTTACGCGGAGACTCTTCGGAGTGCTTTTGTGGAAGTGGATCCCGATCGTCGTCGGCAAGTGATTGTGAGAGAAGCAACAGCAGCAGGCGCGACTGTGGGCGGTGTGACCACGATCGATCCCGATTTGCTAGAAGAAGTTGTGAACTTAGTGGAATTTCCGTCGGCGGTAATTGGTCAGTTTGATTCTAGTTTTTTGGAATTGCCATCGGAAGTTGCGGTGACGGAAATGGAAAGCCATCAGCGTTATTTCCCCGTACGCCAGACCGCTACATCAAAAGACATTTTGCCTTATTTCGTCACGATTTCTAATGGGGATCCGGCCAAGGCGGACATCATCGCCCGTGGAAATGAGCGGGTGATTCGGGCTAGATTGTCCGATGGTAAATTTTTCTTTGATGCCGATCGGACCCTGCCATTGGACGGGTTTCTGCCAAAATTAGAGACCTTAATGTTCCAGGCATCCCTCGGTTCAGTGCGTCAGAAGGCCGATCGAATTGTGGCTGTGGCGACCTTGATCGCTCAGCAATTAGAGCTTGATAGTGACACAACTCAAACAATAGAACGGGCGGCACTCCTAGCCAAAGCCGATCTCGTGACCCAAATGGTGGGCGAATTCCCGGACCTTCAAGGCGTGATGGGCGAGAAATATGCGCGCCATAGTGGTGAAAATGAAGCCGTTGCGATCGCCATCATGGAACATTATTTGCCAAAAGGAGCCGGAGACGAGTTGCCACAGACCATCGCTGGACAAGTCGTGGGGTTGAGCGATCGGCTTGATACCTTGGTCAGCATTTTTAGTCTGAATATGATTCCGACAGGTTCATCGGATCCGTTTGCGTTGCGTCGGGCCGCTAATGCGATTCTCAATATCACTTGGGCGGCAAATTTACCAATTGATTTATTGGCAATAATCAATGCGGTTGTCCCAATTTTCTGTGAGCACTACTCATCTGTTATGAAGCTCACTCCTGAAGATCTAAAGCAGCAACTCAAAGACTTTTTTCTTTTACGTATTCAAACCTTACTTAAAGATGAGAACACCATTGATTACGATTTAGTGAATGCAGTCTTGGGTGAAAATGATATGGAATATTCCGATCGTGCCCTAACTAATGTTCTAGATGTTCGCGATCGGGCGATTTTCTTACAAACGATTCGCAATGATGGTCGTTTAGCTGCAATTTATGCCGTGATTAACCGAGCCTCAAAACTGGCCGCAAAAGGAACGATCGGCACCACAGAACTGGATGTGACATCAAACGTGAAACCAGAGCTGTTTGAAAAAGATTCCGAACGCAGCTTTTTTGATGCCTTGTCGCAACTCGGGACTATACCAAATCGCAATTATACCGAATCGATCGCGGCGTTAAGTGCTATTGCGCCAAGATTGACTAGTTTCTTTGATGGTGAAGATAGCGTATTGGTCATGGATCCAAATCCTGAGATTAAGCAAA
Organism: Cyanobacteriota bacterium; assembly: GCA_026389365.1. Lineage (GTDB taxonomy): Bacteria > Cyanobacteriota > Cyanobacteriia > Leptolyngbyales > Leptolyngbyaceae > JAAFJU01. Next base: position 1,025 of record JAPLHZ010000016.1, on the reverse strand, counting down.
ATCGTCTTAATTTATTGGGGATTTTAAGAAATCAAGGCCGCGTTTTGGCTGATTTTGGGGCAATTGTTAAATCCTAGAATCAATACTCTGACTCTCTACACACTCTATAGGCCTTGCAGCTAGCTGGTTTTCTTCATTTTCTGGCAGAAAGCGGTTTTGCTAGGTAGGCAGGCTCTACCACTGATCGCAGAGTAACGGCTTCCTTCAAAGCCAAGTATCACGGGAAAAGATATCAAATGGGTTCTATACAATAAGTCCGTAATTTCCACTCGATCGCAACCATTGGACTACTTTCGATCGTTCATCCCAATAATTTAGTCTAAATCTAGTACCAGTCCAAAATTCTGGACTACTTCATTTCTCAAACCTTCATCTAGTCTACGTTCCAGCCTATTAAAAATCATTGAACTTCTGCCTGTATCACAGAAGTTCAATGATTTTGTCGCTTTTTCTGGACTGCTTAAACCCTGAACGTCTTACACAGTAAAGGCTTCAGTGTAAGACTGGCTAAACGGGCTAGTCTCAAGAAAATGGACTTCCGATCGGCCTTGAAAACTTTTGCCCACCGATCGCGGAGAACGATCGCGCACAACGATCGAGACACTGAGGGCATTCCTCGCGATTGTCTGATGTTGAGAAGCAGCTAGAGGGACTTCGATCGTCGAACTAACCCAATATAGACTCGCTCAAGGTGATGGAAGCTAGTGACAGTAGGGTGATCGTTTTGAGTGGGTAACTGTCCTGTGTCCTGTAGGACGGATTGGAAGTGTCCTACAGGACAGATGATTTTCTGAAAATTGAAGCCACGTAACGTTCCCAATCAGCGTCGACGAGAAAGTCAGAAACGAAGCGCGAAGACTTTACTCGTCCGCTGCATTGGGGTTGTGTACGCCCAGCATGGGCGTGAGCTAATGGGGTGCAAGTCCCCTGTGGGAGAACCAGCCATCCAAATGCTCGTAAGTTTTGGAGCCGAGTGATGGAGAACCACTAGCCAAAGGCAAGGGCGTTTCCGCGAGGAAGGGTCT
>JAPLHZ010000331.1 GCA_026389365.1 Cyanobacteriota bacterium | reverse complement strand
GGATGATGAAATCTTTCGTAGTGTAGTTTTTCTATTTCTTCATCTGTGAACGTTAATTGGATCATTATGGGAAAACCTAAATTCTTTCCTCCCATTTTCACCCTTTTGTAAAATAAAGTCTACTACCTGCTAAAGTATAGGTGAGACTATTCGCCATTCCATGGTGGCTGACGTTCAACGGTTTGGCATTGATTTAACTCAATTGCTAATTGAAAATATTTCACTTCCACCAGAAGTCGAAGAAGCCCTCGACAAACGTGCTTCCATGGGAATTCTTGGCAACATGCAGCAATACGCACAGTTCCAAGCCGCCAATGCGATCGAAGCCTCAGCAAAGAATCCCAACGGCGGCGGCAGTCCCGGTCTCGACTTCGGCGTTGGGATTGCCATGGGCCAACAAATGATGAATGCATTCGGCAATCAAATGCAACAGCCACAATCCACAATACAAGCACCCACGCAATCAACACAAGCGCCACCGCCGCCGCCCCAAGCCCTTCAATGGCATATCTCTCGCAATGGTCAAAACTTTGGTCCATTCCCTGCTGAACAATTGATTCAAAATGGATTAACCCGTGAAACCTTTGTATGGCGATCGGGAATGGCCGGATGGATTACAGCCAGCGAAGTCCCTGAAATGGTAAGCCTTCTAGGGTCTGTTCCGCCGCCGCCCATGTAGTTCAATCTAAGACCTGAATTTGCGTTTCATTCACCGGATTGCTAATGCTATATGACTTCTACAACTCCTAATTCAGCCCGATCGTTCCAAGAATTTCCCTGTTCTAAATGCGGTGGAAAACTAGAATTCAATCCAAAGGCTGGACGGCTTAAATGTATCTATTGCTCTAATGAAGAGGATATTTTACAGGACAAAGATGACGTTCAGGAAATTTCCTATGATGACTTTTTGGCCACCAAAAAAGTTAAAACGGTTCTCCTTTCTGAGACGGCCTTAGAGGTTGCCTGCCCAAGTTGTCGTGCCCGTGTGACATTTGAACCACCAGATGTCGCAGGAAAATGTCCGTTTTGTGGAACGAGTATCGTCAGCAAAGGTGAGAAAGCTCATCCCGTCGTTGAACCAGGTGGTGTAATTCCCTGTAAGGTAACGCAAAAAAACGCCCAAACGAATGTCCGTAAATGGCTCGGAAACAATTGGTTTTTACCGACTTCCCTCAAAGAATTAGCTCAACAAGAAGGAATGCAAGGCGTATATTTACCATTCTGGACCTATGATACTCAAACCGAAAGTGATTACACTGGCAGCCGAGGAGAATACTATTATGTGACTGAAAGCTATACCGTCACAAATTCAGAAGGTGAAACTGAATCGCACACTCGTGAAGTCCAACATACTCGCTGGTATCCGGTCGCAGGGCATGTTTCAAGGTTCTTTGATGATATATTAATTCCGGCAACCAAACAATTAGATGACAAACAACTCAAAAAACTCAGCGGCTGGAATCTTCAACAATTATTACCCTATTCACCATCATATCTCGCCGGATTCAAGGCCCAACGGTATCAAGTTCCCTTAGAAATGGGATTAGTAAAAGCAAAGGAAGAAATACGATCGCAACTCAATACGACAGTTTCCAATGACATTGGTGGCGACACTCAAACCGTTAGCAGCATCAACACCCAACATCTCAATGTCACGTTCAAACATATTATGCTGCCTGTCTGGATCTCCGCCTACCGATATAAAAACAAACAATATCGCGTTATGGTCAATGCCCAAACAGGACAAGTTTCCGGCGATCGGCCTTACAGTAAAGTAAAAATTGCGATCGCGGTTATTGCTGGCCTTTCGATATTAATTGGTGGATTTTTGTTGTTTTCAAATGCAAATAATAAAGGTAAGAAACGCACCTATCAAAAGGCCTATCATATGGGCATCCTAGCTCCGATTCAAAGTCTAGCTACAGATAAATTTCAGATGTCTAAATCATTCAACAAATAAGCGATCGTAGTGTTCTACGATCGCCTTTGTTTTTAACTAATTTAGATAGCAGTCATTCTATTTAATGAACAGCATTTCTTGATACTTAGGTAACGGCCATAGATCGTCCGCCACTTCATATTCAAGACTATCACCACATTCACGTACCGCATCCATCAAAGGACGAACAACCTTTGCCGAATGGTTCATGTGAGCCTCGGTGCTATCAAAGTCGTGGTTAGCCGCCGCTGATTCAAGTTTGCTGATGGTGTCCGTCATCTTCTTGGTCCAAGATGCTATGTTCTCAGCCGGGGTGCTGTCCAGGCTCAGCCCAACGGATTTAGCCGCCGCGATCGCATTGGACAATTCAGCCAAGTAGCGAACAGCAGCAGGATAAATTGAGGTCTTCGCCATACTGATGACAAGGTTTGCCTCCATCTCGATCACCTTGATGTACTGTTCTGAGTACACCTCAAAACGGCTTTCGAGTTCAGCTGGAGACAGCACGCCATTTTTCTCAAATAACTCGACGATCGCCTTGTCCTTCAAGTATGGAAGTGCATCGGCTGTCGTTGGCAAGTTAAGCAACCCGCGAGACTCCACCGCTTCTTTGTGCCATTCTTCCGAATAACCATTTCCGCCAAAAATAACCGAGCTATGCTGGTCCATGACGTTCTTGAGGACTGCAAGGCAAGCCTTTTCCAGTTCGGTTCCCTTGGCGATTTCTGCCGACAGTTCATCGGACATCCAGTTCAAGGAATCCGCCAAAATTGTATTCAGCGCAACCAATGGACCCGAAACCGACTGGCTCGAACCGACCGCCCGGAATTCAAAACGATTTCCAGTGAAGGCAAACGGAGAGGTTCGGTTACGATCGCCCGCATCCTTGTCAAAGTCAGGCAGTGTCGCCACACCCAGATCCATCAGACCGCCATCGGGTACGCCCGTTAGGTTTCCAGCCTTGATTTGCTCGAATACCGCTTCAATTTGGGATCCCAAATACATGGAGATAATCGCTGGAGGCGCTTCATTGGCTCCAAGACGATGATCGTTACTTGCCGTTGCAATGACAGCCCGCATCAACGGACCAAACTTATGCACCCCTCGAATCACCGCACCACAGAACATCAAGAATTGGAGATTCTCGTGGGGACTAGTGCCGGGATCCAACAAGTTGCCCTGAGTTGAGTTGCCGACGGACCAGTTGACATGCTTACCGGATCCATTGATGCCTGCGAAGGGTTTCTCATGGAGCAAGCAAACAAAGCCATGCTTCTTCGCGACCATACGCAGCAATGTCATAATCATTTGCTGATGATCGCTTGCCACGTTGGCCGCTTCATACATCGGAGCAATCTCAAACTGACCGGGAGCTACTTCGTTATGACGAGTTTTAGCTGGGATACCGAGGCGATAGAGCCGCTCCTCAACATCCTGCATGAAGACCTGAACCCGCTCTGGAATTGCCCCAAAGTAGTGATCCTCGAACTGCTGTCCCTTCGCCGCAGACAGGCCAAACAAGGTCCTGCCCGTCATCATCAAATCAGGCCGAGCATGGGCAAAGTGGGAATCTACCAAGAAATATTCTTGCTCTGCACCACAACTCGAATTCAACGGCGCAACATCACTATTGCCCAATAACTTCAAGAGCTTCATGGCTGCCTTGCTCATGGCTGCATTCGATCGAAGCAAGGGAGTCTTTTTATCCAGCGCTTCGCCCGTCCAAGACACAAACACTGTGGGAATGCAAAGGGTCACACCATTGTCTGTTTCCATAACATAGGCCGGACTGGTCACGTCCCAAGCTGTGTAGCCGCGAGCTTCAAACGTATTTCTAATGCCACCATTTGGGAACGAAGACCCGTCGGGTTCGCCTTGAACCAGCAACTTACCCGTGAATTCACTAATGACGGATCCGTCACCCTGAGGTGAAATAAAGCTGTCATGCTTCTCTGCTGTAATGTTGGTCATCGGGTAGAACACGTGGGCGTAGTAAAGCGCACCCTTAGAAATTGCCCAATCCTTCATGGCCGCTGCCACAACCCCCGACACTGAAATATCTAACTTCGTGCCTTCCTTAATTGTCTTCTTCAGAGATTTGAAGACATCTTTCGGGAGGCAGGCCTGCATTTTACTCAGGGTAAATACATCCACAGACCACAGCTCTTCGAGGCGGCTGGGTAGCTTGGGAGGTAGCTTTTCCCGGCTCGTAATTTGGTCAATAGCATGGGAGCGCAGTGCATTTCCACTCATAATGTCTTGATTCCTCTAAATGTCAATCGAAGTAAATCTAAGGATGGATTTCAGATGCAGTCTGACAATTCGATGGGTGATCCATCAAGCTTTGGCAGAATTCAACCGGATAAAGCTCGAAGTATTACCTTCACCCTACATCTCAATCCGTACAATCACGATACATAATCATAGGTCAGCTTATTTGCCTACGGAATGCAGTTTTGCATCATATGATACAAAATCATGCTTTCAGAGAAATTTAGTCAGTTGTGGAGAGAATTGTAAAGTTTGACAACTACTTTCTCACTTATTCAGTCGGCTGAGAGTTTTGATGAAAACCTGCATGGTAGAGTGGCTTATAAGGTCTTTAAACTTCAAGTCTTTAAACTTCAAGTCTTTAAACTTCAGTATGGGAAGCAACGCGTTTGCTGCGGGACCTCAGTTCTATCCCTACCATTTGTCAACATTTGCTTTAAGGAAAAAATCGCAATGCGGGACGCAGTAACTAGCCTAATCAAAAATTACGATACTACCGGACGTTATCTCGATCGCGATGCGATGGATGATTTGAAGTCGTACTTCCGTACTGGAATGGTCCGTCTCCAGGCCGCAGGCGTGATCAATGGGAATGCCGCTGCCATTGTTAAGCAGTCCGCATTGCGCCTGTATGAAGAGGTTCCAGAACTGATTCGTCCCGGGGGAAATTCCTACACGACCCGTCGCTATGCTGCTTGTTTAAGGGATTTGGATTATTACCTGCGCTATGCCAGCTATGCGCTGGTGGCAGCGGATTCCGACGTTCTTGATGAGCGCGTCCTTGAAGGGCTTCGGGAAACCTACAATTCCCTTGAAGTTCCCGTTGGCCCGACGGTCATGGGCATTCAGATCATGAAGGAAATTGTTCGTGAGCAGGTCGCTGCCGCAGGTATTCCAGCAGGTAATCTAACCGACGAGCCGTTTGACTATATGTGCCGATCGCTCAGCGAACGAGATATCTAGATTCTCTCGAAATCACTCAATTAGAAAAGATAATTAAAAGAGAGCGACCCATGATTGAGTCGCTCTCTTTGTTAGAGGACTTGTTGGGTTAATCAACCTTTTCGTTCAATCAATCGGGCCTCGGGTTCAAACACCCACACCGAATAGCCATAGGCGCTGATTGTAATGATCGTGCTGTTCCCTTTGCGCTCTAGTTTTTGCGCAAGTTCCATGGCTTGGGCTTCATCACGCACCATCCGCAGGAGACTGTGAAATTGTTCATTATAGGCAATCCCCGTCAGTGGTTTATCCAAGTCTGGGACTAAGATTTGGCAAGGTCGATAATCTCGATCGGATTTCAAAATGCGAATCGATTGGGACGGTTTTGTCGATACAGTCTCTTTTTTACGAGATCTAGCTTTCGCCGTTGCCTCATGGACCCAGATACAAAACCCCTTCGGGATACTCGTCACCACTGCCCGACTCCCCCGACTGACTAACCGATCGACGAGTTGATTTGCCCGCTCTAGGGTCGTTACTACTTTGAAAAAACTGTAATAATCCCCTTTGAAGTTTATGCCTGCGATCGGTGTGGCTTCATCTGGAAGGCTCAGGTGACAGCGCTCGTATTCCGTTTGTTGAGTTAGGATAATGCAGTCGGTCATGGTAGGCATGGTAGGGCTGTGGTGAAGGAACAGTGACTGGAAACATTAATATTTGTATCAAAACTGAGTTGTCTTCATTGTCTAGACAGCCACTAAATTAACACAGCCGTGGAATTACTGATCGCCTTGACAAGCAATGTGGTTGATTTGCCTGAAATTCCCGTTGATCACAGCGAACCTGCTGAGCATAGTACCTTGCGTAATCCAAAAGGTCAGCTTGCCAGGATAAATCAGTGCCAAAGGCAATCAGGTCATCTGCGATCGCACTGTGTTGTCGTCCGCCACTACGAAGATGCCCCCATGCAACAATACTCGCAAGGGTTTCAATCAGTGTTTTTAGCTGTTTTGGCGATCGGGAAATAGTGTTTAAATCCAGTTTGTCCGCTGTGGGCTGAAGTTCTCTTAACACATAGCTGCTATTTGAGGTGCCATTTGGGGTGCCATTGGGATCTGTTAAGACATTCAGCATTGCGGGTGGAGACTCTTGAATGCGCGACTGGATTTCGACAATCCGATGTCCCTCGCTGGTCCAGAGTGGTTGAAGCGTTGGTAAATAGGGTTGAAGACAGGACGATCGGGCGGCTTTAAGATCCAGAAGATAGGATCTGTGCGGATAGCCTTTTCCTTGAATTAGAATCAAATAGCGTTCCAGTCCTAACCCCCCTGTCCCCGCAATACGTTGAGCGATGTCCAGCACTTTAAAAAAATCAGGATTGGGCTGACGATTACCCCAGTCGCTGACCAAAGCATGGATCCGATGGATATCCTGCGGGGCTACGGGGATAATTTTGTTAGGGATGCGTTTCAGGGCGCGGAGTTTACGATCGAGATGGGTTCTAATAAAAGACTTCCGCTTACGATCTTTGAGAGTTTGCAGTAGTTCTTTCACCACACCCTGTGCCGTTTCCCGATGAATGGTGCAAGCTTTGCCCGTGATTAGTACTTGAGCATAGGTATGGATAAAAAATTGACTTAGCTCAATACTTTCAAGCTCATTCAAGCCTAAATCCGCAACCAACAAACTCACCAAAAAGCGCGCTAAATCCCAGCTACAAGGAGTTAACACCGATTCATCAAAGTCATTTATATCGAAATAAACCAGTTTCCGATCGGTCTTGTGTAAGCCCAGATTGTCATTTCCCTTAAAACTCCCAAAGTTCTGAAGATGAAGATCCCCGCAGATCCAAACTGGAGGAGCCGACTTAAAAATTCCCGTTTGCGGCAAGTCTTCATAGAACAAATGACAGGTTCCCCGCAAAAAGGAAAACGGATCCGCTGCCATTTTTGCGTATTTCAATTGAATTCGATCGGGGTTGCGATCGTCACAGACTAGCGATCGCCGATCGGTATTAAAAGACTTGATCCGATTTATCACAGAAGTCATATACATTACTCACTTGCGGCTATCTTCTTCCGGCCATCTTTGCCAATTCTTCACCAAAAGCCGCAACTCATCCATATTTTTGGGTAGAGTAAACCGCAAGCATTGCTTCAAATGTAACCAAACTCGCTCAATTGGGTTCAATTCTGGAGAATGAGCAGGCTGAACTATCAAAATGATATTACTCGGCAATCGTAAACGCTTAGCGCGATGACAACCCGCGTGATCCTTTCAGGCGTATTGCTGACCCACGATCGAGGACTAGAGTGGTTTTCGGTGGTCAAAGTTACGGCAGCGAAATCGAAGGGTTGCGCCGCTAGCAAGATCTTCTGCTGCAACAGCTCCAAGTCCACTGGGGAACGGCAAAGAATCGGGCATTACCCCTACGCCCAAGGTTAACCTGCCGCAAAGTGAACTCGGTGCAGCCCGTCGAAATCAGGTGCTTTGAGATGGAAGATCGGGCAAGGAAGGCCGATTCCCTAAATCCCAAGAACCGGGAGGGCTTACCTCACGATAGGCAGCTCCTATCAATAGAAATGTGCTCCAATAGATATAAGCAAGCTTTTCAATGTTGTCACTGAACGATGCAAAGGTAACGAGTATCAAGGCTTTGAGCGCAACATGCGCAACCGGATTTGATTTAGTCTTTAATGATAGTTCAATCAAACTCCACACGACTGGCGTGAAAAACAAACAAAAGCCCGTCAATCCTTGCGTGAACAAAAGTCCAATCCAAGTATGGTGAGATCCGATCGGCATATTTTTTAAAAAGTCGGGTCCTGGTATTTGTTTCCCATGTCCGAAAATGGGTGAATCTGTCCAGCGATCGAATGCGACCCGTTCGAGTTCACCTCGTAATTGGGACGAGCTTTTACGGGCCGATTTGACACCCCCAAAAAACTCTTGAAAGCTATCGAGCAGAAGCGTTGATCCGAGTCCTCCTAGGAAACAACTTATTCCTAAACTGAGCTGAAATTGAATGAATGAGAGATTTTTTATAACCCAAACGATCGCGACTGTAGCGGGTAAAAATAAGTAGGCACCCCGAGAAACCGATGCAATCATCATTGCGAGAGATCCCACGATTCCGAGCCATTTCCAAACGAGGGTTTTCTCTTCAAGAGCGTAAAAGAAAAAAATACAACCTATCAATCCCAATGCAGGACCCCAAGGCGTGAATAGTACAAGTCGAATTCCATCTGAATCTACTTCGCGCGTGTACCAAGAGATCAAATAGTAAACCTTACCATTTTGAATAATTCGTTCTAACAGAGAAAGATAAATTAATGCTGGGAGTTTGAGAAGATAAGCCCCGTAGCAAATTGGTATCGCAATAAGACTCTGCGCTGCAATAACACAGGCCGATCGATAAATTACAACTGGACGAATCGGCAGAAGATATCCCAATACCGGATAGATTCCGAGTAATGACCAATCTCCCATCCAGCTAATCGTCGATCGCATCATTTCATTAGAGTTATAGCCATTTTCATACACCCCAACTAGAATCGTGACGCCCATAAGTATCATGCTAATTAGCCACCCCCAGATCAGTGGTGGAATCGATCGCCAGGGGCGAATATCAATCGAATCTATCTTGTTTGTAGGCTCTAAACTAAGCTTAACTTGCCAAAAGAGTGCATATCCTACTAGTATCCAAAGCTGTAATGAATTGAATATAAATATGGATCCTGAAAGATAAATAGGATAAATAAATAGACTCTGAAACCAGATAATTTTCTCGGGAAAATTAATAATTTTCATGAATGAGTAGATACTCCCTGAAGGCGGCGGGATGGGCGAAAAGTATAAGCAATAATGGCAGATGAGATCAGTACCGAGCCAGCGATAGTCCCTAACCTAATGTAGACAGGATTTGGGGAGAGTGTCATTTGGGGGGTATCCGGTCCAGAGAGCTTTTGGACGAGGGGATAAGAATCGTAGATGTTGCCCCGATTGACATCTAGTTGAGTTAACTTAGAAGAAAAGACGGCTTCTGTCATTTGTAGATCACGCTTTAGAGTATCGAGTCCAGATTGTCTCTGGACTAAGCTTTGGAGGCGGTTTTCGAGCTGTAGAATTTGGGTATCGAGGGTTTTAACTTGCGACAGGGTCCCATTGCCTTCAACTTGAGTAATGACGAGATCTTTAAAGAGCGATTCACGGGATCCGCCACTAGAACTTGTGGTACTGCCTGATAGAAGTAGACGATCGACAGTTGCTTGGTCGATCGATCGCCCGAGTAACTGACTGCCCCGGTTTAGCAGAGCGGATTGGACATCTTGTTGCTTTGCCTTTTCTAGTTGGACTTTAGGGAATTGGGGAGTAAAGCTACTCTCAAGAAGGACAAGATTGGCCGTAATGTCGCTATAGTTTTTGAGGGTTTGTTGGAAGAGGCTGTCAGACTGAAGGACAAACGATTCGCTGGCTTGCTGAGACGAAATGCCTAGGTTTTGGGTCAATTCTTTTAATCGCGCGTCACTTTTACTAGACTCGGCAAATAAGGATGTCCGACTTTTCCGGAGGTCTTCAATGTTTTTAGCGAGGTCTTTGATCTGTTCATCTGAACTTAACCCTGATTGGATTCGGTATTTGCTCACCTGATCTTGGGCCGCCATCAACTTTCTGCGTGAGACTCCTAGAGAAGACTGCACGTCAGACTCACGCCTGTCGATTTCTTCCTTTCGGAGCTGATCTAGCCGTTCTTGAAGCGCTTCATAGAGAGCATTCGCCTTTGCCTCAACTTCTTCGGCTGTATCGCCACTAAAGGTCATTCTCATGACTATTGTTTCATCAATGAGTTTGATGTTGGGTTTACCGAATGCTTTGAGCGGGAGGTTCAAGCGTTTTGCGGCTTGAGATAATACCTGCTCACTTTCGATAATCAGTTGATAATTTGCACGAGGATCCCGTGAAGCCCCATAGGGCGAACCATTTGATATGGAGGCAGTGCCGATATCGGGAACATTCACTGATGTATTAGAACTAGAACTTGGAATACTAAGATTGACCTGTGTAGAATAAGTTTCCTTTGTTTTTTTTAATGCTGTGAATGCAGTCAGGAGGATGATGCTGTTCACTAATAGCAATAGCCCGATCACAGTTCCCCAACGACGTTTTGGAATCGGCACTGTAGGCGCTGTGTGAATCGGGTATTGCGGTGTCATAATTAGTCCTGATTAGTCCTGTTGAATTATTGGTCCTGCTGAATTTTGAGTTGAGGTCGTTTTAATTGGCGGTAGACCCTCTGAATACTTTGGGACCACGGACGGGGAAGAGACTGAAGGATACAGCCTTTAATTATTAGAACATACGTATCGCGCTTTCGGAGATGACCAGGGTGGGCCACGATCGCTTGGAACAACCTTTTCCTCAGTTGGGCTGCAATCTCTCGGCTAGGCGGTTGTCGCGAGTAGAGTTGAGCACTGTAAAAGTAAACGTTTGAGAGGGCGATCGATTTGAGTGGTTGAAGATTGCTTGGAAGAGAGGGAAAAATCGTATCTAGGACATGGATTTGCTCCTTTTCCATTTTGGGAACTTTGGAGGACATGGAAGTGCGAGTTTGGCGATAGAACACTTGGCGTTCGGGGATGAGGATATACTCCCACTGCTGGGCGAGCCTGAGCCAATAGTCCCAGTCTGCGGCACCTTCACAGCTTTGATTGAAGAGTCCGGTGGATGAGACAGCTTCACAGGATACTAAAATATTTGAACCGCTGGCGATAAAGTTAGTCTGAAGCAGTTCACTCAAGACATTGCCTTGAAATACAACAGCAGCATCGTCAAAACATTGCTGAGTTTCATGATCCAGAAAATAACTCCAACTATAGGCGACTGCAACCTTAGGATTGCTTTTTCTGGCAAATTCTAAGGCTTCAAAATGAGTTTTTAGCTTATCTTCATGCCAAAGGTCATCTGCATCTAGAAAGGCTAAATACTTCCCATTCGCCTGACTTATTCCTCGATTACGAGCGATCGCAAGTCCGCCATTTGGATAGTTGAAAACTTTTAGTCTTACATCTTGAAAATTCTGTAAAACAAGATTTAAATCATCTGTTGAGCCATCATTAATAAGAATGACTTCAAAATCTTTAAAAGTTTGATTAAAGACAGAATTTAAGGTTTCGCCGATTGTCTCGCTTGAATTGTAGGTCGGAATAATGACCGATATCTTAGGTGAATAATTCATGATTGTAAGGTTTATTGTTCAATACATTAAATGGGTTAGCGATCGTTTTTCATTTTGTTCTGTGGATCCCAGTAAATCACCCGATCGATAGCGTTTCAACAAGAGATTACCCAGTTTGGAATGTCTTAGAATTAGTTTAATCGGAGACTTAATCAAATATTGAAATGACCAACGGATTACAAATTCTCGATATTCAAAAGTTATGCAAATTTTCGGATTACTCAGCAAGGATTGGAGTAGTTTTTGCAGGACTTTATAGTGTCGTCTCCATCCTGGAAATCGGGTAAAATAAAGTTGAGCAGAGTACAGATAAATGTTCGATCGGGCTGTTGCTTGAATCGATTGCAAATCATCAGGAAGGGTTGGAAAGGCACTCTCTAACACCTGAAGCTGCGCGTTTTCCAGATTATCAATATTAGATGACATCGATTGCCGAGTTTGACGATAAAAAATTTGTCGTCGGGGGACTAACAGGTAATCCCACTGCCTTGCCAATCGAATCCAGTATTCCCAGTCTTCTGCTCCTTTATTAAAGTCAGGGTTAAAATAGCCCACTGAGTCAATCGCCTCTCGGGTAATCATGGGGTTAGAGCCATTAGTGAGGAAATTACTTTCCAGAATTTTCGCTAAAATATCCCCTTCATAGGGTTTAGGCTGATTAATAAAACAAGATTGAGTTTCATCATCTAAAAAGTAAGACCAACTATAGACAACACCTGCTCTAGCATTAGCTTTTTTAGCTTGATCTAATGCATTTACATGACTTTCTAGTTTGTCTGAAGACCAGAGATCATCAGCATCAAGAAAGATAAGATAATCGCCGGAAGCACGATCGATGCCTCGGTTACGCGCAACGCAAAGTCCGCCATTTTCATAATCTAAAATTTGTAATCGTGAATCCTTGAAATTTTCTAACACTCCCATCAAATCATCAGTTGATCCATCATTAATCAGAAGTATTTCAAAATCTGAATAGGTTTGTCGGAAGACCGACTGTAGTGTTTCACCAATTGTACGACTACTGTTGTAGGTAGGAATAATAACTGAAACCTTAGGCATAATTAAATCCATAAGAATGGTAAGTAAAAGGTCTAAATATCAAGATTGCTTAGAAAGGTGTGGGAGATAGGCAAAAAACAATGTAGATAATGTCCGCCTAGGTTCCACCCAAAGTAGCGATTTATCTTGACGGATTGCTCGCCAAATAAAAGCCTGAGTCTCCTGGGGTTTTGCTCGGATACGAATTCCACGTCTTGCTAAATATCGTAGAAAATAAGCATAGGCTCGATCGTAATGACGTTTGACAAGACTAGGGGCATAGCTCTCAACGTTGTGATTTAAAAGTTGCCAGCTTTTTTCCATACGGGACAGATTAGAAGAAAGACTATTTTCTACAATCCGATACTCCGTTAAGACCGTGTTCAGACCCTCTATAATCGCTCCTGACCAGGCTATCCTGACGAAGAGTTCCTGATCTTCTAGACCCCCAGGATGTGAAACAAATTGACCGACTCGATCTAGGACCGATCGTCGAATGACCACATTTGAAGGGGTAATCGCTAAATTCTCAATATAAAAATCCTCAGGTTTGAGATTGGTTAGTTTTGAGTTGGAATATTGTTTTGTGTAGCTTCCAGTCGATGTAATAAACGTAACCTTTGCAAAACTCATACCAAGACTTAATGCCTCGTTAGACTGAGCATCCTGTCCAAAGGATTCAAAATGCTCCACATGAGCGCTGAGTTTGGTCGGATGCCAGCGATCGTCACCATCCAAAAATGCGATAAGTTCTCCATTCGTCTCCCGAATTCCATGATTGCGCGCATCTGCAATCCCTTGATTAGTTTGAGAAACAACGCGAATCCGATCATCTTTGGCCGCATACTCTTGGGCAATTTCTAGTGTGCGATCGGTCGAGCCATCATTCACAATCATCACTTCAAAGTGAGAATAGGTTTGTGCGAGAGCCGAATCTAGGGTTTCAGCCAAGTATTGGTCAATATTGTAGGCTGGAATAATTACTGAAACTAGCATCATGAACAAACCTCCGTCGGATGAGAGGACAAAATATCAAGCCGATGAACCCACCGCAGAAAGAATGGGATTGAAATACAATTAACCACTAGTACGGTAATCGCAACCGACATAATCCCACCCTTGACTGAAACACAAAGTGCGAGACTAAAAATCAGGGTGAAAATCAGATTCCAATACATGTCAACCTTTCCTCGATCGATAGATTGAAGTAGTGACGAAGCGGAGTCCGCAAACGCCCTAGGGAGAGCCGAAAGGCAAATCAACATCACAACTGGGATGGCAACGATCCACTTTTGACCGAAGACAATCGGCACGTACCAAGGCGCAAGACAAGTCTGGAGCAGAACAAACGGGACCATAATTGTCCCAATTGATCGGAGACTACTGAAATAAAGCGATCGGATGGCGACTCGGTCGCCTTGGCATTCGCAAAGGTGTGAATAAAGTGGCTGCGTCAGGGATTGTATTAAGCTCATACTAATTCCCAAACCTGCATTAAAAGCAAAGTAATAAATTCCGAGTGCTTCCATTCCCAGGACTTGACCAATCAGCAGATAATCTACGTTGGCCCGAATTTTCCCAAGAAGTTCAATGCCCATTAGATTTTTGGCAAAGGTAAGAATCTCGGACCATCGGGCAAGGCTCATCCTTCCTCGAAAACGCCAAGACTGCGATCGACGCATAATGAACCACCATATCGGCGTTGCGAGAATACCCGGCACCACAAAGGCCCACAGTCCATACCCCATTTGGGCCATGACGATCGCAGCGAGATTCCCAAAAAACGCCTGACCCACATTACAAAGCGCTAAGACCTGAAACTGATTTTCACGATAGACTAGCGCAGCCTGAATCAAATAAGTCGGCGCAACGAGTGTGTTGAGGGCTAATACACAAATCGGCGTAATCAGCCGCGAGTCGTGATACCAGTGTGCAATGGGAAACGCGACACTGAATTGCAGCATGAACATCAAAATCGCGATCGCCCAGTTCAAGCCATAAGCCGTCTGACACAATTCACCCAAATCCTCTTTAGGAGCCTGAACTAGCTTACTGCCAATTCCGGTCCGCATGGATAATACGGTGGCAACTTCTGCGACGACCAGCACAATAGCACTCAACCCATAATCTTCTAGACTAAGGGCACGGGAAACAATGACGGTTGTGCCCAGTCGCATGACCCGGTTGAACAATTCTGCGGTGCCTAGCCAACTTGCGCTTTGAAGAAATGGGTTCATGAAGGATTGACCTCGCGGACGCGCGAAGGACGCGCGATGGCTCTCATCGCCAGTGACTGTAATGGGCGGTAAAGTGCTGCCGGAAGGTAGTGAATGGTGTAGACCGCGAGGGCGGTGAGTAGTGTTTTTCGGGGTTCGTCACGGACAATTCGCCAGTCCGATCGCAAAGACGAATGCAACATCTTCATAGCAGATTTTGATTCTCCAAGGGTCACGAGACGTCGTGCGGTGTACCGAAAATGGTAAGCGCGGGCCAGCGATTCACATCGAGCGATGATGTCAGGTGCGTAGGTGCGAGTCTTCTCAATAACGCGATCGAGAGCATGAAGCTGTTGCACTGCATTGGCGGATAGGCCACCGCCGTTAATCCGATAGTAGGTCAGAACTTCCGGAATTCCAGCAATAGTCCATTTGGTCGTAATACAAGTCCTCAACCAAAATTCCACATCGGTTGCATCTGCACTTCGTTCACGAAGGTGTTCGTCAAAGTAGCAGAGTTCTGTCTTCCCTTGGATTTCAGCTTGAAACTCGATATCTTGCAGGACCGATCGTCGAATCACAGCAGATGAACCATTCCCAACTGGATTGCGGCATAGAATGTAGTCCGGCGTAATCTCGGTTAAGCGCTTAGATTTTTGGTATAGCCCTAGCCGCTTATCTGATTCATCAATAAATTCTGAATAGCCAAAGCTAATACCAACATCTGATTCACGGTCTAGATGAGCAACATGGCGATCGAGCTTGTGGGGAGACCAGAGATCATCGCTATCTAATAGGGCAATGTAGTCGCCTTGTGCATGACGAATTCCAGTGTTTCGAGCACCTGGCAATCCTCTATTAGCCTGCTGGACAATCTTAATTCGAGAATCGCTGAATGATTGACAAATTTCAACCCCACGATCGATCGACCCATCATCGACAATGATGACTTCAAAATCAGGATAGGTTTGGTTTAGAACAGACTGAAGAGTCCTAGCGATGTATAGTTCGGTGTTGTAAAGAGGGATAACGACAGAAACTTTTGGCATAATCTTTAGAACCTAATAATGCTCGGTATCGGTAGATGCAAGTTACTGGTGATGCTATCGAGTATAAACTTGAGAATTTGAAGGTGTCTTTTGAAATGGCGGTCGATACAATCCAAGTCGTTGCTTTAGAATTAGCCAAAAGACGGGTGGATCATTAATCAGATAGCGTCGCCACAGCCGTTTAGGTTCGGAAAATAGCCGATAGAGCCATTCCAGTCCTGTTTTCTGAGTCCAACTTGGAGCACGAAGTAAGTTTCCCGCCTCAAAATCGATTGTGGCTCCAATGGCCATAAAAATTTTAATGGATGGCAATCGACAGCGATGTTTTGCAATCCATTTCTCTTGTTTTGGCGCACCTACACCCACCGCAAGAACAGTTGCACCTGATTTCTTGATCAACTTAATGATTCGATCGCATTCATCGGGATCATTTTCAAATCCAAATGGAGGTGAATAACCACCGACAATAATGTTGTGTCCCAACCTATTGTTGATATTTTTAGCTGCTAAATCAGGTGAATCTGATGCACCGCCTAGAAGGAAGATTCGGATTTCGGCATTGGAGCGATGAAACTGATAGAATGCAGGAAAGAAGTCCGACCCAGTGATCTTCTCTTTGATGGGCGTGCCCAGAAACTTGGATATTTTAATTAAAATTTGACTATCACAAAATCGATAATCTGCGGATTGATAGGCGTTATAAAACTCCTCGTCTTTTTGGAGATGAATGAGATGATCAACATTAGGCGTGACAATGAAACCACGACGAACTTCACTCATTGCTTCATTCATTGAGAGATTGTCAACTTGAATATTAAGGATAGTACAAGTTAACTGATTACGATTTTCCATTTTTTTCCATTTTTATAGTACTCATTAAGCAATATTTTATAGTTTACTCACTAAGCAATGACTTCTGGCTTCAGCCAGAATCCCTACAACATCAGATTATAAAGTAGCAGATAACCCATGAAAAAATTATCGACCGGATATTATGAATGCTTAGTCAGATCGATAATCCAGAAAAGGTCCAAGTTTAAGTTCGAACTGGCTTAATCTTCCGTTCAGTAAATATACAGCGTTTTGTATGGTTGACAGAGTTATCAACCATACAATTTTATGATTTCTTTAATTTGCCTAGCAGCTAATATCCGAACAATCGCTGGAATGCTCCTCTAGAGAGGCGTTCAACAAAAAGTGGGAAAAGTTAAAAAAGTTGGGATTAGTCATAATCAAGTCAAAAATTTGGTAAACCTTTAATGCTCTACTGGGATTTCTTGAGAATGTGACGATCGAAGCGAATAATTGTCACATTCTGATTCCTTTAACATACCATCATGGATTCACTATTCTCGATCGCCCTTAGCATATATTTACTGAGATAAGGGGATAACGCGTGAAGAGGCTCCTTGTACTGACAGTACGCTGGTCTGCTGCGTTAAGCAGGATGGGTCAACAATCGCATAGAAAATTAATTAAAATAAGGTGTGATAAGTAGAGTAAATTAAACTATGATTTAAAGCCAGTCGAATAAATAGGGTGGAAAAGAGGGTGTTTGTACTGATGACTGGACAACGGAGGAATAATCCGTCACAGTTTCGCAACGTGATAAGTTTTCATCACTTATTTGTAGGTCAACATTATTTACACATCCGGTTGTCTCTATGCAGCACAAAATCATAGCGACAGCAAATAGATGCTATCGGAAATTAGTCTAATGAGCTAAATTCAGAATACTAAGGCCCTAGATAAGGTTTGACATCATGAAAATGAGCTACAGGGATCTAGAAGGAAAACCAAAAACGCTGCAAAGCCTGACAGGTCTGAATCCGCAGGAGTTTTCTATTTTATTGGAGAGCTTTGAGTTGGCATGGGAGAAAACTC
>JAPLHZ010000085.1 GCA_026389365.1 Cyanobacteriota bacterium | reverse complement strand
TTCAGAATACTCTCTTCTAGGTATCGAAACAGGAGAAGGAGATTTGGATTAAGGTTAAATTTAATTGCAGGGATTTACAATTATGAGCTTAGTTTATCTTTAGAACAGACGATTTCATGATACTTTCGCAGGAGGTCTAGTGATGAGGGACATGGACTGACCAACGATTACAATATCAGTCCATCCTCATTTTCTTAGCCCTGAATGATATAAATCCAGGCCCATTTAATTTATTTCCCTAGTATGAAACCACCCTGATTGAAAAGGCGGATTTAGCGGGATCGGGATTTTGGATACTAATACAAAGACCTTTGAACGTCCTTCTACGAGAAGTACGATCGGATGGCCGTAGAGAGCATCTCAATTTGATCTGGGGTGTGGGTGGCCATTAAGGTCAATCGAATTCGGCTGGTCGGGACGGTGGGGGGACGTATGGCAGGAGCGAAGATCCCCGAGTTTTGTAGGTGTTGGCTGAGTTTTAAAGCATTCTGCACTGTCGGTTGGGGAATACAAACAATGGCAGAATCTGACGAGAATGTTTGTATTGGATTGAATTGATCTAGATTAAATTGATTGTGCAACGATCGGATATTGCGCCACAGGTTATCGCGCCCTTCGGGTTCGGTGCGAATGATTTCAATGCCAGCTAGAGCGGCGGCGGTGTCAGCGGGCGAGAGGGCCGTAGTGTAAATCCAGCTTGGCGCACGGTTTTTTAAGAAGTCAATCAAGATTGCAGATCCCGCGACATATCCGCCGAGAGCGCCGATCGCTTTACTCAAGGTTCCCATTTGAATGACGGGCCGATTTGTACAATCACTGGCTTCAATCCCGCCTGCTCCCGATCGTCCTAAAACCCCTGTTGCGTGGGCTTCATCGACTAAAACCATACTATCAAATTCAACGGCGAGATCCAAAATTTCACTCAAAGGCGCGAGATCTCCGTCCATACTAAAGACGCTATCGGTGAGAATTAGGCATTTTGCAAAGTGCGATCGATGGTTCTCAAGCTGTTGTCTAAGATTTGGCATATTACAATGCTGATAATCTAGACAAGTCGCGCCGGATAAGGCGCTGCCATTGCGAAGACTGGCGTGATTATATTGATCATTCAAAATTAAATCCCGTTTTCCCACGATCGCCGCTATTGTTCCAATGTTTGCACTATATCCAGAGCTAAACACTAGAGCCGCTTCCGTACCTTTTAGGGCTGCAATGCTTTGTTCTAACTGGTCGTGCAATGCTCTATGGCCTGTCACTAGTCGAGAGCCTGTTGTGCCTGTGCCGTGGCGTTGAATGGCGGCGATCGCGGCGTTTTTTAATCTAGAATCATTAGCAAGGCCGAGATAGTCATTGCTAGAAAAATTGATGTATTGTTTCCCCTCCACTTCAATGCAATTTCCGACGGCAGATGTGATGGTGCGGGTGGTTCTGTACCAACCTGCTTTGTGAATTGTTTTTAGAGAGGATTGCAGCCAGTCGTAGGACATTGTGAATTGTGAATTGTGAATGAATTAGTTTAGAGGGATATTGTGAATGGTGGCGTAACTGAGGAGCCAATTGACCATTGTGGCGCGGCGGGTTTTGCGCGGGATGAGTTCATTCAGGGTATAGCCTTCAAAGCCGAGTTGGGTTTTCAGGAGTTGTTTATTTTCGGGTGGGATTGATCGGGTCAGTTTGACGGTGGCGGGTCGGCTTTCGATGAAGTTGGGAGGATGGGGATAGGCGGTCGCCCAATCCGGATCGGCAATGCTCCAGACTTGGGTTTCAGGGTTTTGACTATAGCCGAGATAATGCCAGACGAGATGATTTGCAGCACTATCATCTAGGGTGTCACGCAAGATTTCCCAGAGTGTTTCATTGGTGAGTGGGGCGATCGGGATCATAATTGTTGTTATCGTTTAAGTGGCGGTAGAAGTTAAAATATGGGCGGCGGTGAGATTGAGATCTGGAAATGTCTGCGATCGAATGATATCTAGTTCTCGGTATCCTGATCTACAACTTCATTGGTGGATTCAATCATCTAGATCATAGTTTTAGATCACATTAAATACTGAACTACTAATCGTAATTAATGTTAAAAACATTATAAATCCGATCGTATCTAACATTGTCGTGACTAAGGGACCACTAATTAACGCTGGATCTAAATTTAGACGTTTGAAGCCTATCGGCAACAATGTCCCTAAGGTCACAGCAACTAATGTATTTGTTGACATTACAGCCCCCGCAACCAATGCGACCCAGCGTTCTTCTGGCTTAGTCCAAATTAATGCCAGTAAGATCATTGTTCCACCCAAAGCAACAGCGGTACCTAATCCAGCAAGTAACTCCTGTTTTAATACTTTCAGCGTATCGTCTGGTGTTATTTCTCCAACGCCAATAGATCGAATGGTTACAGTCATGGCTTGAATGCCCACAGTGCCGCCAGTATTTGAAAACAACGGCATAATTACGGCTAAGACTGGAATTTTTTGAATTACGTTTTGAAATGGCGAAATTGAACTTGATGCACCAATATAAAGTCCCATTACTCCCAGCAACCAAGGAAGCCGATTTCTGAGTTTTTCGAGCGGCGGCGATAGTGAGGATTCGTCTCCGCTTGCGACTCCGGCCATGCGCTGAATGTCTTCAGTGGCCTCTTCTTCCAGAATATCCATCACATCATCAATGGTGACAATGCCCACTAGACGATCTTCACGATCGACCACTGGAACCGCCAATAAGTCGTAGCGTTTCATCACCATTGCCACTTCTTCTTGAGGCATTTCAGTTCTAACTTTAATCACCCGATCGCTAGCAATATCACGGACATAAGCGGTGGGCAATGAGAAGAACAATTGCCGCAGGGAGACCACACGCACGAGTTTACGATTGTTGTCGGTGACGTAGGCGTAGTAGATGGTTTCTTTGTCTTGGTCATTGGCACGAATTTTGGCGATCGCCTCCTCTACCGTTAGCCCTTCACGAAGTTGGACATACTCCGTCGTCATGACGCGCCCTGCCATCCCGTCGGAATACCCTAAAATAAGGTCGGTTGCTTGGCGTTCTGCGGGGCTGAGTTGTCGAATCAGACGTTTAACGACTCCCGCTGGAAGTTCATCGAAGAGTTCGGCCCGATCGTCTGGACGCATTCCTTCAACAATCTGACACACTTGTGTATCGTGGAGTGCCTCAATGAGTTCTTCACGAATGTCGGGTTCTAGATATTCAAATACGGCTGTGGCTTGATCTTTACTTAGTAATCTAAACGTCAATGCCCGTCGATCGATCGGTAAATCTGCAATATAGTCACCCACATCCACAGGCGGCAATTGAATGAGTTCGAGTTTCAGACGGTTGAGGTCTTCAATTTCGGACAACGTAAAGCGTCTTTCCTGAGTCAGCATGGGTTCACCTCAAATCACTTCCGTCCCTTTGGAAGTATTCGAGAGAGACTTCCAAAGGCTAGAATTTTTTACTACTGTGTGGTAATGGACTTTGGTCCATATTGATCATGAAAAAGCGACATCGGCCTCTGTGTTGAGCGCCGCTAAGCCCATGCTAACCGCGAAGTGTATATAAAGACAATGTGTCAAAAAATACTTGCACAAAATTAGAATATTTTTTCTAAAACTGTCAGGAATAGTGGCGATCGGTTGTGAAGATTAAGGGGAGAGGCTGAGTTGAATCTTAATCGTCCAATCGGGGTTGATGGCGTTAAGGTGAATGAATGAATTGGATGTTGATGAGCTTAAATCTGTGAGGAATGTCGTGATGAAAATCAGAACTCTAATAAGGGATGGGGCTATGGTACGAACGGGGGCCGGGGTAATGGCATTGTCGCTTTTGGTCGTGAGCTGCACCCCCCCAACGCCAACGGCTCAGAATTCACCAGTGCCCTCCCCCACATCCCCATCCCCTAAACCGTCACCCAGCAATACTCCATCTCCCGTTCCCGCTACTCCCCAGCCGACCTCCACTCCCTTTAAGACGTCGGTGAGTAGTTCGACAACTCCTAGTTCAACGGTTCCGATCGCGATTTATCGGATGGATAGTGGTTGTGATGCATTGGTTCCGAAGACGGAAAATTTGCCTAAGGAGAAGACATTGGATGCGGCGGTGGGTGCGGTGATTCGCCACAGCAATAGTGCTGATTTTACGATTAGCGATTATGGCATTACTAAAGAAGGAAATAGCGCCACGATTGTTCTACGGCTTCCGCCTACGGCTAAGCGTCCTTTTACGGCGATGTCGGCTTGTGAGCAAATGAGTTTGTTTGGTGCGTTGCGGGCGACGATCGTGGGCCGATCGGATTGGAACATTCGAGATGTGCAGTTTTCTGATGGAAAGAAGGAGATTGAGTTTTAGGAAATTCTGCGTGGGGGTTGCGTATAATTTGTGTCACTAGCCTTTTTGCTGTTATTGGTCTTGTGCGTTATGTCTGCTACTCCCGAAAGTCTTCAGAAGTTTGTCACCTATTGCAACCAGTATTTGAATGGGGATGAGAAGGGGGAGTCGCAGAATTTTCTCGATCGGTTTTTTCAGGCGTTTGGGCATGATGGAGCAATAGAGGCGGGGGCAGTGTTTGAGAAGCGGGTGAAGAAGGGGAGTAAGAAGGGGAATACGGGATTTGCGGATTTGTCTTGGCAGCCGCATTTGTTGATTGAGATGAAGAAGGGCGGCGAAGATCTCAGCAAACACTATGCTCAAGCGGTGACGTATTGGCAGAAGTTGCTCTGTCCGACGTATATGATTCTGTGCAATTTTGATGAGTTTTGGATTTACAACTTTAAGAAGCAATCGGATGAGCCGATCGAGAAGATTCCTTTAGAACGGTTGCCTGAACGGATTGGGGCATTCACGTTTATGAATCCTGAACTCGGTCGCGAACCTGTTTTTAATAATAATTTGATCGAGGTGACGGAGAAGGCGGCGGGACGGATGGGGAATTTGCTGACGATGTTGATTGAACGTAAGCGGGACGCGGTGAATCCTCAGGTGGCGCAGCGGTTTGTTTTGCAATGTGTGTTGGCGATGTTTGCGGAGGATCGGAAGTTGTTGCCGCCGGATTTGTTTATTGGGTTGGTGCGGGAATGTTTGGAGCGATCGCGTTTGGGGCAACCGTCGAATACTTATGATGTTTTGGGCGGTTTGTTTGGGGCGATGAATCGATCGGGGATTGCGTCTGCGGGGCGGTATCAGGGGGTGGAGTATTTTAATGGGGGGTTGTTTCGGGAGGTGAATCCAATTGAGTTGACGATGGAGGAGTTGAAGTTGTTAGAGGCGGCGGCTTCTCAGAAATGGGAGGCGGTGCGTCCGTCGATCTTTGGGAATATTTTTGAATCGGCGATCGGCAAAAGGGACAGTAAAGAACGCCATGCCCACGGGATTCATTTCACGTCGGAGGAGGACATTCTGAAGATTGTGCGGCCTACGATTACGCGGTTTTGGGAGGAGAAGATTGAGGGGGCGGTAGTGTTGGCGGAGTTGTATGATTTGCAGGCGGAAATGCGGAATTATAAGGTACTGGATCCGGCTTGTGGATCGGGGAATTTCTTGTATATGGCGTATTTGGAGCTAAAGCGGTTAGAGAAGGTGTTGCAGGACAAGATTGATGCACGGCGGAAGTCGGAGAGTGGGACGCAGATGAGTATTGGGTTTGTGACTCCGCAGCAGTTTTATGGGATGGATACAAATGCGTTTGCGGTGGAGTTGGCGCGGGTGACGCTGATGATTGCGCGAAAGGTTGCGATCGATATTTGTGGGATTGTTGATCAGCCTGCGCTGCCGTTGGATACATTGGATGAAAATATTGTCTGTAAGGATGCGTTGTTTACGGAGTGGGTGAAGGCAGATGCGATTATTGGTAATCCGCCTTTTTTGGGTGGTTCAAGAATTCGTTTAGAACTCACCGATGATTACGCTGAAAGAGTTTTTGAACGATTCTCTGACATCAGAGCACAGGTAGATTTTGCAAGCTACTGGTTCCGACTAGCTCACGAAACAATTAGTGAAACGGGTCGAGCAGGTTTAGTTGCAACTAACTCAATTAGTCAAGGAAAAAGCCGTTCAGTCTCTCTCGATTACATTATCCAAAATGGCGGATATATTCACGAGGCAATTTCTAGTCAGCCTTGGTCAGGTGAAGCGGCTGTGCATGTGAGTTTGGTAAATTGGAGTAAGAAATCCTCCAAGATTTATCGCCTGGATAATCAAGAAGTTCAGACCATAAACTCGTCGCTAAAATCATCTGTAGATATTTCACAATCCTTCAAACTTAAAGCGAATCTCAACTACTCTTTTGTCGGATGTCAACTAAATGGCAAAGGATTTGTTGTCACAGAGACACAAGTAAAAGACTGGATAAAAGCAGACTCTAAAAATCAAGAAGTTCTTAAATTGTTTTCAATGGGCGCGAATCTGGCACAAAACCCACACGGAAAACCGGAACGCTGGATTATTGACTTTGACGATATGAGTCTTGAAGATGCAGGTGACTATACATTACTTTTCGAGCATCTTAAAACTTATGTAAAACCTGAGCGAGATATAAATAGACAAGATGGGCGGCGATTAAACTGGTGGAAATTTGGTGCAAATGCCGTAAAAATGAGAAAAGCGATCGCTCCTCTATCCTTTTGTTTTGCTGTTCCCAGGGTCTCAAAATGGGCTGTAGTTACTCCCTTTTTAACCAATTGGCTGCCAGGGGACTTGAATGTTCTTATTGCTTCTGATGACTTTTACGTTCTCGGAATCCTCACTTCCAATGTACATCGTATCTGGGTCGATTCCCAATGCTCTACTCTTGAAGACCGAACGCGCTACACCCCCAACACCTGCTTTGAAACCTTCCCCTTTCCCCAAACACCAGCCCTCAAACTCATTACCGATATCCGCAACACTGCCCAAGAACTCCACGCCTACCGCTCCACCCAAATGGAGAGCAAACAATGGGGCATCACCAAACTCTACAACCAGTATTTCCACGAACCGAAGAGCCAACTCTTCAAACTCCACGCCCAACTCGACAAACTCGTCCTTCAAGCCTATAGTTTCACGCCCAAAGATGATCTACTCGAAAAACTCCTCAATCTCAATTCAGAACTCGCTGAAAAAGAGAAGAATGGAGTGGCTGTAATTGGTCCTTGGGCACCGGATAGTCCGCCTAAAAAATAGTAGAATAGAGAAAATCTGTACTCCTTTGGAGGTCAATCTATGACAGTCTCAGAAAAGGTAATTGCGGCATTAGCAGATCTTCCTGGTGAACAGCAAACCGTTGTGTTGGATTTTGTAGAATTTCTGAGACAGAAACAAAAGTCTGTGATCCCACCAGCGACAACCAATAATCATACTGAAAATACACTAGAAGCGATGCGAGAAACGCTTAGACAAGTCGCAGGCTGTATGGAAAATGCTCCGGCGGATCTCTCGACCAATTCAGATTACATGGAAGGATTTGGTCAATGACCCAAAGAATTGTGATCGATACAGGTCCACTTATTGCCTACCTAAATCCCAACGATACGCATCATGCTTGGGCGATCGCGTATTTATGCCCAATGCTTAGTAAATTATTCACAAATCCTACGGCTTTAGCAAGACTGATGATCGTCTAGAGAAACTCATTAATCTCAATTTAGAACTCGCTGAAAAGGGCACCGGGGAAAATTGAGAATGATGAATGGGGAATGGGGCGATCGGGGAGATGCGATCGGATTGGAACCGCAGAATTTTCTCGATCGCTTCTTGCGTTGGCATGAACATTACGGGAGTCAAAGGTCTGAACGAAGGGACGATCGCCAATAAGCACTTCACCTACGATCGGGCTGTGCTGCATTAGACGAGTTTTTAATGGATCCTTCAGACTCTTTGTCCCTCTCCCTAGGAAGAAGCTTGGAGTGAGTCCTAATCGCCGCGTCCCAGCCGATCGATCGCGTTTACGGCATCAATTCCTGTAGTTTGTTTGAGCTGTTCTAAAAAGCCTGCAACCTTAGTTGCCATCCCGCCTTCCTGGGGATCCACGACCGTCAACGATTTCACCGTCACCTCCGGCACACTGGCAGAGAGTGTTTTCAACAGAGGTTCAAGCTTTTGGAGAACGAAGATTTGACGGGCGTTTCCTCCGGCAGAGTTCCAGGATTGGGAAAGCGATCGAATTCCATTCGCCTGCGCTTTGCCGGATTCGATGATTTGGGCGGCTTCAGCTTTGGCAAGAGCAATAGACTTCTGACAACCCGCTTCGGCTGGAGCCACGACATCCGCCTGCAATTGTTGCTCGACTTGTTTGATTCGTTCAGTCTGAACCGCCACTTCAGCCCGAACCCTCGCGACCTGTGAGGCAACCACTGACTCGACCTCGGCGATCACCGCGCTACGCTTAGTTAATGCATCACGAACCCGACGATCGGCGCTAGCCTTAGCGATTTCTAGATCTCGTTCGATTCGGCGCAGAGCCGTTGCCCGATCGTTTTCTGAGGCTTGAATCGACGACTCCGATCGGGTTTTGGCTTCAGCGATCCGAGCATCGCGGAACAGATCAGCCTGCTGCTTCCGACCGATCGAATCCAGATATCGCACCTCATCAGAAATGTTTTTGATCTGTAAGTTATCAAGAACTAAACCCAATCTGTTTAAATCATGCTCCGCCTCTTCTGATAAGCTTCGCGCAAATTTCACCTTATCTTCGTTGACTTGCTCCGGCGTAAGACTCGCCAAAATCCCGCGTAGATTACCTTCCAGCGTTTCTTTTGCCAATTGCTCGATTTCCTTTCGGCTTTTGCCTAGCAATCGCTCGATCGCATTATGAATGATTGGCTCTTCACCTGCGATCTTGATATTTGCGACGCCTTCAACCGTGAGGGGAATGCCTCCTTTCGAGTAAGCATTGGACACCCGCAACTCAATGATCATATTCGTGAGTTCCATTCGGAAGGTTTCTTCTAGAATCGGCAACCGGATGCTACTGCCGCCCTTCACCAGACGATAGCCAACACTACCGCCATCGGAGAGGGTCGATCGGGTGCCTGCAAAGATTAAAATTTCACTAGGTTGACAGATATAGTATAGATTCTTGATGACTAGCGTTGTTGTTGAACCTGCCAGTGCGAGCAATATGAGTGAGACTGTAATGGGTTCCATGGATATTAATACCGTAGAGAGTAGTTAGTGAGATGGAATATGGAATACAGTTATGCAATCTTGACGCCCAGTAGTTGTTCGATCGATCGCAGGTATTCAGAAATAATGTGTGGATAGACTTTCATTAGGCTTGCAACCGCCTTACCATCCCCGTTATCAATCACATTAACGTCATTGAGATGGATACGTTTAGAAATCTGTCCCGCTTCCGCCAAAATCAAATCCAACTGCTGTATCACAAATAGCTCTGCCGCTTGGTCTCCAGACTCCTTCCAGACCTCTGAAAGCATCTCATTGACCATGGCAGCAGCTCGCGCGTTTTCTTCCACCGTTGCCGCAAACCCTCGCGCCTGATATTCCGCCGCTTGACGTTGTGCATCTGCCGGGAGCACTTCATCCGCCTGCAATCGTAAGCGCTCCGAGTCTGCCCGTAAGGCTTGCAACACTTGTTCTGCTTTTGCCTTTTTCTCCTTCGCCACTGCGATCGTGATCTCTTCCTCTGTTTTTGCCGTTTGTTCGAGTTTTGCCTTCAACTTTCGCAGGTCATTTTCCCGCTCTAACACGATCGTTTGGTTTTGGGTCAGGGCGACGCTGGACTGCTCTTCGCATTGGGCTTCGATTTGTTCAGCCTCCGTCAGCGCATTGGATTCTGCAATTTCAGCATCCCGCAAAATCATTGCAATCTGCCTACGTCCCAGCGATCGCAAGTAGTCCATATCATCAGACACACTCTGCAATTTCAGCGTATCCAACTGCAACCCCAACTGCACAAGATCCTGACTCACATCCCCTGCAATTTGTTCGGCAAAACGCAACCGATCTTCATTAATTTCTTCCGGTGTTAGCGTCGCCACAACTCCGCGCAGATAGCCTTCTAGGGTTTCTTGAGCCACTCGTGCAAGTTCTTCGCGTTTGCAGCCAAGGAATCGCTCGATCGCATTTCCGACGAGATTTGGATCTGTAGAAATTTTGACATTTGCGATCGCTTGGATATTAAGCGGCGTGCCACCTTTAGCGTATGCTTTACGAACTTCAATCCGAATCGGAATCGTTGTTGCGTCCATTCGCTGAACTGTTTCTAGAACTGGAATTCGCAATGCCCGTCCGCCTGTGAGCACCCGATAGCCCACCTCACGTCCCTTACTCGTGCGATGTTTGCGTCCAGCGAGGACTACGATTTCATTCGGCTTGCAAATACAGAGAAAAGCCTTTAGAAACCAAGTCGCAATAGCCCCGGTAATCACCACGCCCGCGATCGGCATCCCAATCAGCAACGCCGTCCCAAGCCAATTGGTTTCAGTCGGTTCTCGGTAAACTGGGCTAGTCTGCGCTAGTGGGACTTCGGCATGAAACTGGCTCGATCGAGACAACCTGGGTAGGAGTAAAAATGACATATTCGGTATTCCTTAAAGTGATTGAATTCGCTCATTCATTGCGCTATAAAGACCACGTTTGATCGGTGTGACTGACCCAAACTTTGCCATCATAGACCTCCACAATAACCGCCTGATCACCCCGCAAAAACTCACGTTTCTCACGGGTATGAGCCGTCATAACAATGCGATGTCCTGCCTGATCAATCCACACACTCCCTAATGTATCTTGATTAAATGGAACACGAACGGTCACGATCGCATTCACATAATCCTGTGAGTCCACCAGACTATTAACCTTTCTATTCTGTCTGGTTAATGCGATCGCAATCACAATCAGAACACCGACCGCAACACCAATTGCGATCGCAATCAGTATATCCGTAGCGGTAATATTCGCGCTACTCATCACAGCATTCACAACACCACCTTTTCCCCAGATCGACTACTCCTTTATAGTAATCTGAGACACTGCGATCGACATCATTCTATCAGCACCCGGAAAACAATGCTTCCAAACACCAGAAGAAGTCGATCGATACCTTCAAGAAGAGCGTGACTCATGGGATAACTAAATCTTCCGTCCTCAAGCCTAATCTATCTCGATACGGTTGCTATTATTTATAGTATTGAACGTTTCCCAGAATATGCCACCTTGCTGGATCCTATGTGGCAAAAATTACGATCGGGCGAGATTTCGATCGTTGCAGGGGTTGTTGGAGGATTCGGGGAATGGGTTAGTAATGAACCCTATTGAGTTTACGATCGGAGGTGTTTGTGAAGAGTTTGCAAGATGTAAAGCAATTGCTTAGGCGAAATAAACAAGTCTTTTTCGATCGGTATCAAGTGACGGAGGTGGGGGTGTTTGGTTCTTATGCGAGAGAACAACAAACTGAGTTGAGTGATGTAGATGTTTTGATTGATTACGTGAATGCACCAACATTTTTTAAGTTGATGGAGTTACGCACTTTTTTGGGTGAGTTGATGGAGATGGATGTGGATTTGGTGACGAAGAATGGTTTGAAGCCTAGTATTCTAGAACGGGTTTTGGCTGAGGTTGTTTACGCTTGAGATTTTGGGTGAGGCGACTAAAAAGATACCTGATGAGGTTCGATCGCAATATTCGTCGGTGCCTTGGAAAGCGATCGCAGGGATGCGCGATATGTTGATGCATGAGTATTGGGGAATATGTAAATGTGGTTTGGGCGACAGTGAAGGAGGGTATACCCCCGTTTAAGTCGGCTATTACTGAGATTTTATCTGGTCTTAGAGAGGAGTGATTATTAAGCGTAGACCTCAGAAATTTGTACCGTTGG
Source organism: Cyanobacteriota bacterium (assembly GCA_026389365.1). GTDB lineage: Bacteria > Cyanobacteriota > Cyanobacteriia > Leptolyngbyales > Leptolyngbyaceae > JAAFJU01. Next base: position 579 of record JAPLHZ010000085.1, on the reverse strand, counting down.
CAAACCTAAGAATTTTTCCAATCCCACTTCCGCCACTCAATGAACAAAAACGAATTGTTGCTAAGATCGAGGAACTCCGATCGCACACGCAAGCCGCCCGAAATGCGATCGTCTTTCTAGAGCGAATTAGGAACGATGGTCTTGTATCTTAAGAGAGTGGCAGACCGTGATGGTCGAGGTTATCAAAAACCGTGTCGTAGCTTGGGTCGCCACCCCTGATTGAATAGCTGAGAACTCGAAAAATCGCCCGGTTATTCAAAACCGTATCCCGCAAGAATGAGTGCAGCATTCACCCCTCATCCAAAGGAGTCGATTACCATGTCCAGTACGTCCAGTACCGCTCAATGGGTCGGGATTGATGTGAGCAAAACAACGCTCGACATCGCTACGTCCCAGCCAAGAACAGTTATAGCAGTCGCCATGTTATTTAGGACGTATAATGGGAGTATAGTTCTCTAGAAGCCAGAGATTTAGTTATGGTAAAAGCGATGGGTGACAGGTTAAGAAAATTAGGCTGATTGTCAAGGGGGCAAAAAAGGCTGATATTGAAGAAATAATTCTGCTCATTGTTGTCACTTA
>JAPLHZ010000105.1 GCA_026389365.1 Cyanobacteriota bacterium | reverse complement strand
GTGTCGATTGATTATCTGTTGTAATTCTTCCTTTTCCAACTTTTCTAAATGCAATGCTTTTGGAGATGCCATAAACACTAATCTTTGATCATTATTTCATTTCTTCTTATAGTATCTTTACTTTAGCCGCCTTGTACTAGGTGACAGGATCCAAAGAGAGACCAATTCAAACAATAATGCGAACCAGCAGACATAAGTACCGGCACCAGGAAATGCAGTTGGGGGTATAACTATCTTTGCTATAATTGAGGCAGTAGTGTTTTTCTTGTGCAAGAAATTTGCTGAAGGTGCTGCAAGTAGAGCAGGCCAAGATGCTTACAACGGTGTGACTGGGCGTAAAGGTAAATAGTGCAGTTGTCCATGATAAACCCATGCATCATAGCCACCAGGCAATCACGTATGACCCCAGAACTCGAAACCGCAATCTCTGCAATCCAGCCGCTTTCACCAGCAGAGCGCCAACAACTGCTGCAAATCCTCACCCAAAGCAATTCAGCATCAGAAGATCAAGTAAATCTCAAAACGCTCAATGCCCAGTTTTGGCAAGGTACTACCCTCCAGCAGCTACTCGCCACCCAAACCCCCACGACTGTTTATAATCTTAAAGATCTCGCAACTGACTTTTGGCCCACAGAAGAATCGATTGAGGACTTCCTCGCGTTCCAGCAGCAGCAACGCCAAGAGTTGATAGCCTAAATCTCATGAGTCTTCTCCTGATCGATACTGACATCGCCTCCTTCATCTTCAAAGGCAGCGACTATGCTGATCCTTACTTGCCAATTTTAGGTGGGCAGGAATTGGCGCTGTCATTTATGACTGTCGCAGAACTATTTCAGTGGGCAATTCTGCGTAAGTGGGGAGATCGTCGCCTCGCACAGTTAGAGCAGTACCTGTCAAATTACCTCATTATTCCGGTTGATCAGCCCCTTTGCCGGGTATGGGCACAGGTTCGCGCAGAGCGCCAGAGCGCGGGAAGACCGATTTCCTCCCAAGACGCTTGGATTGCCGCAACAGCTCTACGCCATGATTTACCGCTAGTCACTCACAACGTCAAAGATTTTTTAGGAACTCCCAATTTACGGCTCATTACACCTTCACCCTAACAACTCACTCGTAGTAGCCCGCCAGCTAACAAGTCGTTGGAGAAGCACATAAAGATTTGTTGCTTCGTTTGGATGGGGTCTGCCGCCGCTTAACTCGGTCGTTATCAAGCTTGCCTATCAAAAATGCTGTATGGACTGCATTAACTTAGTGAGCTTAATTTGTTAGCCTTAATTTGCTGGCGCTGTCTGACTCTCTCTCGATTTCGTTGCTGCTGGGTCGCCGTTAAAAGATCATGGCAACTCGGACAAGATAGCCCTGGTTGATAAAGAGGCGATCGCATTTCCTCGGGTGAAACTGGATAACCACAAGCCACACAAATCGTATGGCTTCCCGGATGAAGGCCGTGGGTGACGGAAACCCGCTGGTCAAAGACAAAACATTCGCCTTCCCAAAGACTCTCTTCTGGGTCAATTTCTTCAAGATATTTTAAAATGCCGCCTTCGAGATGATAAACCGTCTCAAACCCAACGGACAGCATATAGGCCGAGGCTTTTTCGCACCGAATTCCCCCTGTACAAAACATTGCAACTTTTGGGTGCTGCGTGGGATTCAAATTTGTTTCGACATAACCGGGAAACTCACGAAAGGAATCAAGGTTCGGGTCAACTGCACCCGCAAACGTTCCGGTAGAGACTTCAAAGGCTTTTCGCGTATCAATTACCAACACCTCTGGATCTTGAATCAGCGCATTCCAATCCTGGGGTTTAACGTAGGTTCCGGCCCGTTCGCTGGGATTAATATCAGGCTTACCCAACGTAACGATTTCGGGCTTCACTTTCACCTTTAACCGATCGAAAGGGGCACGATCGCTTTCTGATTCTTTAGTGGTGAGATCGCACAGGCGAGGGTCTTGACGAAGAAATTCAATGAATGCTGTGAGATGCTCGCGATCGCTACAAACCGTTCCGTTAATGCCTTCTTGAGCCAATAAAATACTGCCATACACATTATTTTGCTGACAGTGCTCAAAGATCTGCGATCGCAGTGTTTCACAATCGGGCAGAGCAACAAATTTATAGAATGTGGCAACGGCGTAAGACATAGGAATTAAGACATCGATCGAATGATGGCATGGAATAATGCTAATTCAATATATCCTCAAGTAGGCACGTCCACTGTCTTATTTGTTGGTCTTATTGCTGGTCTTATTGTTAGTTTGCAGGAATATTTTTAGTGATGACGACTTGGGAGCAAGATGCCTTAATTTCACCGCCCATCCGTCCGATGGGTGGACCTTCAGAGCATCCAACCGTAAATCAAACCGCAACTCGAAGAGTCCGACTCGGAATTATGGCATCCGGTAGTGGTAGCAACTTTGAAGCGATCGTTCAAGCCATCCATTCCGGTCAATTGAACGCCGAAGTTGCCGTTCTAATCTACAACAATCCCACCGCCACCGTCATTGAGCGCGCAACACGTTTAGGAATTCCCGCCATCTGTCTAGACCATCGACAATTCGCAACTCGGGAACTCTTGGATCAAGCGATCGTTGGAGTGCTGGTGAGCTATCAAGCAGACTGGGTCGTGATGGCGGGTTGGATGCGGATTGTTACTCCGGTTTTGATTAACGCCTTTCCAAATCGAGTTTTGAACATCCACCCCAGTTTGTTGCCGAGTTTTAAGGGGAGCAGGGCGATCGAACAAGCCTTTCAGTCTGGCGTAAAAATAACGGGCTGCACGGTTCACCATGTGGTGACGGAGGTTGATAGCGGCGACATTGTGATGCAGGCAGCAGTTCCGGTTTTAGACAGCGACACCCTAGAAACCCTGCAAGCCCGACTTCAAATCCAAGAACATAAAATTTACCCGGCAGCAATTGCGATCGCAGTCGGGCTAGGGATCCTATAGAACTAAGACAGGTTAGGTGAGTTTATCCCTACTGTCAGAATCTTGATTCTTGAGTATCTTCCTTAAGGTGGATGCTCCTCTCTGGGTTTTGAGGGATTATAAGTCTAGATTGAGAAGCTAATTGTCTAGCACAAGGGCAGTCCAAACCGGGTAGGGGCTGCTTTTTTATTGGAAATTTTCCTTACATATAGTTATATACAAGCCCTTGCATCTATGTTCCGGACAGTTTTTCACAATCTTTTCGATCGGACTTGGGATCAGATTGTGAAAAACTGGCGTTACCGCCTAGAAGATAGCTACCCTAGGAGCTGTAGGATAAGTGTCTTCTAGAACATTTGCGGCGTTGGGGATGATGATCTAGGCGTTGGGGATGGTTGCGGCGTTGGTTGAATGGTTTGCGGAACGGGAGTAACTTGAACGGAACTACTTTGTGGAGCGGGAACGTAAGGATTAATCAGGTCGCTTAAAGGTCTCAAAACCACATCTTTACGGTAGTCGGTCGCATCTAGACAAGTCACGAGACCCTCAGAGATCTTCCGTTCTAGGGGAGCATTGCGGAAACCGACCACGCATTGACCAAAGCGCTCTGGCAATAGACTACGACGGCACGCATCCAAGACATCCATCATCGGAGCTTGCGATTGATCAGAATTACGAATGTCACTAACACAGGTGGCTAACTCCAAAGGTCGGCGCACTTGACGACAAGCATCGAGTGCCGACACCGCTGTAATGGGGTTGACCGTTGGCCCGGTAATTCGGGCCACACAGGTTCCGACTGTATCGGGATGCAAGGCTTCAGCACAGCCCTTACCAATGGAAACTTGGTCCAGCTTGGCATTGCTTAAATCTTTCGTGCAGGCGTTGTAAGGATTTGCTTGGGCTGGAGACGAGATGCTCAACGGAATGCCTAGGGCCGCTATCGTAAAGCTCAACCCAATCTGAACTATGGCACTGCTTTTGAACTTCAACATTTTAAATTTCAACATAAATACCACCACGATTTCAGATTCTAGTTACAAGTGCCTTAGATACTGTTTAAAAAACTTTGCACATCTTCACTAAATATAGGTCTAAGCATGTCGAAATGCTTCACCCGCATCCGTATAAGCCCGTGCAATGAACTACAGTTAGTTACAGGATAGTATATGCCCCTTCAGACGCTGCAACTCTCTAGCGTTGGCCACATTATTTTATCCACTTAAAAAACAGCAAGAGAAGGAATCCCATGCATCTGAGTGAACTGACCCATCCTAATCAGTTACACGGACTGTCGATCCGAGAACTTCAAGAAATCGCCCGACAAATTCGTGACAAACATCTTCAGACCGTCGCGGCGACGGGCGGTCATCTTGGGCCGGGACTCGGCGTTGTAGAACTCACCCTGGCGCTCTATCAGACCTTAGACCTCGATCGGGATAAAGTAGTCTGGGACGTTGGACATCAAGCCTATCCCCACAAACTCATCACTGGGCGATATGGCGAATTCAGCACCATTCGTCAGAAGAATGGACTATCGGGCTATCTCAATTTAGGAGAGAGCAAGTTTGACCATTTCGGCGCAGGTCATGCATCCACCAGTATTTCAGCCGCCTTGGGCATGGCTCTCGCACGGGAAGCCAAGGGTGAAAATTACAAATGTGTAGCAGTGATTGGCGACGGGTCTCTAACGGGCGGCATGGCGCTTGAGGCGATTAATCATGCGGGACACCTGAAGACCAACTTATTGGTGGTGCTGAATGATAATGAAATGTCTATTTCTCCCAATGTCGGCGCAATTCCCCGATATTTGAACAAAATTCGCCTCAGTCCGCCGATGCAGTTCCTGAGCGATAATATCGAAGGTCAGGTAAAAAATCTGCCTTTCTCGCCAGAATTGAGCCGCGTCAAAGAAGGCATGAAGCGATTGGCAGTGCCTAAAGTGGGTGCCGTATTTGAAGAACTCGGCTTCACCTACATGGGACCTGTGGACGGACACAACTTGGAGGATTTAATAACAACCTTCAAAGAAGCCCATAAAATCACGGGTCCGGTCATTGTCCATGTCGCCACGACCAAGGGGAAAGGCTACGAAATCGCCGAAAAAGATCAAGTGGGCTACCATGCTCAAAACCCATTTAACTTAACGACGGGCAAAGCGGCCCCATCGTCTAAGCCCAAGCCGCCCAGCTATTCTAAGGTTTTTGGCGAAACGCTTTCAAAACTTGCGGAAAACGATCGACGCATCATCGGCATCACAGCGGCCATGGCAACCGGAACCGGGCTGGATATTTTCCAAAAACGGGTTCCTGATCAATATATTGACGTAGGCATTGCGGAACAACATGCCGTGACGCTTTCGGCTGGGCTGGCGACGCAGGGAATGATTCCTGTGGCGGCAATTTATTCGACCTTCCTACAACGGGCGTTTGACCAGATTATTCACGATGTTTGTATTCAGAACTTGCATGTGTTTTTCTGTCTCGATCGGGCTGGAATTGTCGGCTCAGATGGACCCACCCACCAAGGGATGTATGACATTGCCTATCTGCGCCTGATTCCAAACATGACGCTGATGGCTCCGAAAGATGAAGCGGAACTGCAACGGATGATTGTGACTGGGATTCAGCATAATGGCCCGATTGCAATGCGTTATCCTCGCGGAAATGGTAACGGCGCACCGTTAATGGATGAAGGTTGGGAACCGTTGGAAATTGGCAAAGGTGAGCTAGTGCGTCAGGGCGACGATGTGCTGATTTGTGCCTATGGTTCGATGGTTTATCCGGCGATGCAAACGGCTGAAATTTTAGGTGAACACGGGATTGAGGCGACTGTCATTAATGCCCGCTTTGTCAAACCGCTGGATAAGGTTCTCATTCATCCCTTGGCTCAAAAAATTGGTCGAGTGGTGACGATGGAAGAGGGCTGTATTATGGGTGGGTTTGGCAGTGCGATCGTAGAGTCTCTTCTGGATGCAGAAATTTGTATTCCAGTCACTCGAATTGGGATTGAGGACATTTTGGTGGAACATGCCACGCCGGAAGAGTCTAAGGCTGACAATAATTTAAACCCAAATCAAATGGCCGATCGGATTCTGAAGCTGTTCGCGAAAGTTCCCGTTGCGGTTTAAGACGGTTTATTGATTGAGCAGGATGGGGATAATTCATGTCTCCATCCTTTTTAGTATTCAGGGAGTTAGGGCTGCTGTTGTAAATTTAACGCGATATACTGAAATCAGGTCTAGAAGACCGATCGGCGATCGAACTCATTTAGCTAATCCCAATCAAACAATGACTGAAAGTAATCAAACTGACGACAATCAATCACCTGTCAATCAAACAACCGGACTAGACAAAGTACCTGAAAAAATACTTTGCCCTCATTGTTTGAGAACTGCGACTAATAAAATAAAGTGTCAGGGAATTTGTGTGGCTGATAGTGATTATTAGTTACTTTTAAACTTCTAGATGAGTTTTAGCGTTAGAGTTTACCTGAAATTCGTAATTCATCAGAGGTTGGGGCTGGGAACCGATCGGCAGATTAGAAGGTAGATACGATCATCTGCACCAAAATCTCCGCACTCACATGTAACATAACAAGACATGTAACATAACAAGAATATTACAAAACCCAGCAGTTATTTAATAAGCGCCTCGACCAAACAAAACACGCCCGATCGTCTGGACCAAAATCTCAATATGCAAATTCAACAGGGCTATTTCATTCTAAAAAGGGTCTTTAATAGTCCAAGTCCCGCTCCCGCCTGCCGTTGAGCTTGAGCCATATTAGTGAACCCGTGATTACGATAGAGATTGAGCGCAAGGTTACGGGCTAGGGTAATTATAGCGGCGGCCATTCAGAATACTCTCTTCTAGGTATCGAAACAGGAGAAGGAGATTTGGATTAAGGTTAAATTTAATTGCAGGGATTTACAATTATGAGCTTAGTTTATCTTTAGAACAGACGATTTCATGATACTTTCGCAGGAGGTCTAATATTAGTCGGAATACCATTAACCTCTGGTTTCAGCAGAAAGCGGCGACCGGTGATTTCCAAGCCAAGACGCGGCCCGCCAAGACGCATGGTGAGAAAATTACGGACTGGACTAGGTTTCGGGCCTTTGTCAAGGAGCATCACGACAAAACCCAAGCCGAGATGGCTGAGTTATGGGACGGACCGATTAGCGCTCGGACAATTTCACGGGCATTGGCG